>PKDU01000048.1 GCA_002862705.1 Flavobacteriaceae bacterium | reverse complement strand
TAAGGTAAGGACCTCCCCAAGGATAGATAGCGGATTCCAATCCGCCTCGGGCTGCATATTCCCATTCAGATTCGGTAGGCAGTCTAAACTTTCCTGTGGTGGACTTGCGCTTTTTTCTGCTAAGCAAATAGTCATTTCTCATTTTGGTTCGCCAGTGGGCAAAGGCTCTAGCCTGATTCCATGTTACACCAACAACGGGATAAGTAGCATAAGCTTGATGCCAAAAATAGTCGTTGTGCATGGGCTCGTTGTAACTGTATTTGAAATCTTTAATCCAAACTGTGGTGTCTGGATAGATTTCATGTACTTCATATCGTGCAAAACTCGATCGAGCGCTATCCGGATTTTTGATGGCATCGTTTAAATCAACACTTGTAAAACGATACTTAAGAAGCTTGGTGTTAATAGCTGGCTCTCCGTTAAACCATTCTTTTTCTGGTAAATATATTGTCTCTTCAAAAACACGCGCATAATCAACATCTGGGTAGTCCTCACGGTCTTTAATGATGTCTACATCTTTGTTGAGCGGAAGGTGATAATGAAATTCGTTGTCTGGAGCATCTTCTGTTTCATAATAGTTTGAGACTACATCTGAAAAATTTTCTTCTAAATATTGTTGGTATCCGCTTTTTTCATCTTCATCTTGATTCTCAAGCGCATCCATATCATAACTCGGCAAATATTCAAGTATGGGGTTGGTTTCAAAGTCTTCATCTGATGTTGGGAATTCTGAAACAGAGAAATAACCACCATTGAGCAATGCTGCCTTTGCAAGCTCTGTTCGGATAATGGAGTCTTTTACCCACTCAACAAACTGCATGTATTCAGCATTGGTGATTTCGGTTTCGTCCATCCAAAAGGAGCGCAAGGTCACCGTTTGCGTTGGATTGTCGTTGGAAGCAATAATATCCTCATCAGACGAACCCATAATATATGAACCGCCAGGTATTAAAGCCATTCCATGAGGCTTCTGGGGATAAAACTTCTTTTGCTTCACACCGACCAACTCACCCTGATTGGATTTACCACAACCAATAAGGGTCAATGCGGCAAGAAAAAATAGCGGTACCTTTTTCATTAAGTTTTAAATATTATTTATCTTTTAACAAAAGCATTGCTCAAAAATATGGAATTTAATGCATACTTCGCTTAACTGATTTCCACCAACGGCTAGGAACTTCTCCTTTTTGGGCCAATCGGTAGTCTTTTTCAGCACATGGTAATAACGTAACCTGGTCATTATTATTATAATTACCTTCTTTTGGAACTTCAATCCACCAGCGTTGACTTTTTTCGCTTCTATAAAAAATCAACGCTGCTTGTTCTTGTGGAACAACGAATTTTGTGCAAACTTCGTGTGTTGAAAACGGATATTCGTTCACGCGATGGCAATATCCTTCAAGCACATACCATATCATTTGTGCGAGTAACTGGTCTGTTCTTAGGCTATCTGAAATATTAAAAACACCTAAAACGCTTAGTCTATCACTCAAGCCTGCATAGCGCATAAGCTTACATATTTGTGCGCCATCAAAGCCATTGGGCAATCCTTTGGGATCGTCCAATTCGCTTGCTTTTACGGAGCTCAAATCAACAGAAAGAATATCTGTATCTCTTAAAATCGGTTCAGACTCGTGTAAATCAGCTGCTATATCACCTAAACGATATGCATCAAAAAAGAGCTTTTGCATTAAATCTAACTCCTCCTGAGAAATGTAATATGATTGGTAACCAAGATTGGTAAACTGCTTTAAGTTATTTGGTTTCTCAGTAATTATATTTGACATATAACTATCATCTGAAACCAAAACACCAGGCTCACCAAAATCAAAGCGCGCATCAATTGAAGTTAGATTTACATAAGTGTTTATGCCGCTCAGCCCCCTAAACATGCCAAGTGTGTTTTCCTGTTCTCCCCCAACAACAATAGTAAAGATATTGCGCTGATGCAGTTCTTTTACCAATGTTTTTAATGCAAATAAGGTGTCTTTGGGATGGTCGCCACTGTGTAACACACCAAGATCAGCACATGGAAAATCCCAATTTCCAACGAAAAGTTGGTAGAATTGATGACGAAAACGCAAATGCAACGGCTCTCCTTTGACCAGGCGTGGCTCTAGGGATACTAAAGCAACACGCACATCTGTCAGTTCTGGAATACCATCTTTTTGGGTGTGTATGCTAAGGTTGCGCCCGATAACCTGCTCTGGCAGCATTAGGTTGTGTGCCAGAAGTCGTTCGTCTATAGGACTTAAAAAGTCAAAATCCACCTTTATTTCTTTTTGGTACGCTTTTTCTTCTTGGGTTTTTGTTTCTCAAGATAAGACATCGCCTGAGTAAGCGTCATTTCTGAAACGTCAATTGTTTTTTGAAGTTCGACTTTTTGCTTGCCTTTGATGATCGTGTGTCTGCCCCAACGTGCTTTTTCAACCCGAACGCCTTCATCTTCCCAATTGTGAACAACGCGTTCTGCTTCTTTTTTCTTCTTGTCCTCAATTAATTGGGCAACATCTGCAGCTGTCAAATTATTGTAATCGTATTTTTTTGAAACATTGATAAACCAGCCATTCCACTTGATAAAAGGACCAAATCGTCCAACGCCTTTGGTGACCGGGAGTTCTTCGTAAGTGGCGATGGGGGCATCGGCAATGCGCTTTTCCTTAATGTAATCAATGGCTTCGTCAAGCGTGGTTGTCAATGGGTTTTTTCCTTTTGGCAGTGAGATAAATATTTTTCCGTGACGCACATAAGGACCGTAACGCCCATTGTTAACCTCAACAGCTTCGGCATCAAATTCACCCAAATGCAAGGGGAGTTTAAATAAGTCCAACGCCTCCTCAAAAGTGATTTTTATCAATTGCTGATCGGGGTGCAAACTGGCAAACAGGGGTTTTTCCTCCTCTTCAGCAGTTCCTATTTGAGCCATGGCTCCAAACTTACCTAAACGAACACTAAGCTGGCGTCCCGTTTTTGGGTCAACGCCTAGTATACGTTCGCCTATTTCGCGCTGTGCATTTTCCTTAACATCTTCAACAACAGGATGGAAATCTTTATAAAATGATTTCATCATACTTTTCCAATCTTCATTGCCAAGTGCAATTGAGTCAAAGCCTTGCTCCACTTCAGCAGTAAAATTATAATCAATAACTCGCGGGAAGTTCTTTACCAAAAAGTCATTGACCAACATCCCAACGTCCGTAGGAACCAATTTACCCTTCTCCGAACCAACACGCTCGCTGTGTATTTCTTTTTTAATTTCATTCTGCGTCAAAACCAGTTGGGTGTAGTTTCTTTCATCGCCCTCAACAGTTCCTTTTTCAATGTATTTACGGTTGATAATCGTTGTTATTGTCGGCGCATAGGTCGAAGGACGACCGATACCCAATTCTTCCAAACGCTTTACAAGAGAAGCCTCTGTGTAACGAGCCGGAGGTCTGGTAAATCTTTCTGTCGCCGTAATGGTTTTGGCGCCTAACTGCTCGCCTTGCGTTACTTTTGGCAACAGGCCTTCTTGTGCATCTTCCTCTTCGTCTTTCCCTTCAAAATACACCTTTAAAAACCCTTCAAAAGTAACCACTTCGCCACGAGCGGTAAATTTCTTATCGTGCTTGTCGGCACTAATTTGAATAACGCTGCGTTCCAATTTGGCATCGCTCATTTGGGAAGCTACGGTTCTTTTCCATATCAACTCATACAGTCGCTGTTCGTCTGGTGCGGCATCAACACGCATGCTAGCCAGTTTGGTTGGGCGTATGGCCTCGTGCGCCTCTTGCGCCCCCTTATTTTTTGTTTTGAACACACGTGTTTGTGCATACTCGGGCCCGTACGCATTAGTGATAACCTCACGAGCCTCATTTAGGGCTTGCTTTGAAAGGTTTACACTGTCTGTTCGCATATAGGTGATGTGCCCTGCCTCGTACAAACGCTGTGCATTTGACATGGTTCTACTTACCGAAAAACCAAGTTTTCGAGAAGCTTCCTGTTGCAAGGTCGAGGTAGTAAAAGGTGCCGTTGGCGATTTACTCGCTGGCTTTTTTTCCAAATTTGACACTGCAAAAGCAGCCCCGATGTTTTGTGATAAAAAGGCATTTGCCTCCTCCGCAGTTTCGTAAGTAGCAGCAGAAGATGCTTTGATGGCTTTGCCTGAATTTGTAAGAAAAACAGCCTGAATTTTAAACGATGCTTTTGGAGTGAAGGCTTCTATTTCGCGTTCGCGCTCCACAATGATCCGAACCGAAACCGATTGAACACGACCTGCAGAAAGCCCTCCTTTTACCTTGCGCCAAAGTATGGGCGAAAGTTCGTAACCCACCAATCGGTCCAAGACACGACGCGCTTGTTGTGCGTCTACCAAATGCTGATTGATGGGTCTTGGGTGTTGGATGGCATGCTGTATGGCATCCTTTGTGATCTCGTGAAAAACAATGCGTTTGGTACGCTGCTGATTTAAGTCGAGTTGTTGTGCCAAGTGCCAGGCAATGGCTTCTCCCTCTCGGTCTTCATCACTAGCCAACCAAATGATTTCAGCTTTTTTAGCCAAAGTGCGTAACTCGCGTACTACCTTCTTCTTGTCATCGTTTACAATATAGTTTGGACTAAAGTCGCCCGTAACATCTACCCCTAACTCCTTGGCAGGAAGATCTGAGATATGTCCATAGCTCGACACAACTTTAAATTTATCCCCTAAAAACTTTTCAATTGTTTTAGCTTTTGCAGGTGACTCAACGATGACTAAATTTTCTGACATAGGTGAATATTGAGGACAAAAGTAGAAGAATTTATGATTTATAAGTTAGCCTTGATGCATAATTACGTTAAAAAAAATGCATTTCAACAGGTTTAAAACTGCTGAAAAAAATAATAGTATTTTTGTGTATCCTTAATAAACATAGTCCCTTGACCAAAAAAACCGAGGCTGCCCCACTAAATACTTTAAAACACAACAACCTGACAAAATGTCAATTTCGATGATATTTTGTAGTTTTGTATGCTCAAAAAAAAACGCATGCCTAACACGCCAGTTGTTGATACCAAAAACCCAAATGCCTATAATGGCGAGGTACTGACCGTTTCTAAAGGTTTAAAGGGCAAGGGCACAAAAAAGATGTTCATTGAATCCTACGGCTGCCAAATGAATTTTTCGGATAGTGAAATTGTTGCTTCCATATTGGGAGAGGCAGGCTATCAAACAACCAACGAGCTCAACGAAGCAGACTTAATCCTACTCAATACCTGCTCTATAAGAGACAAGGCTGAACAGACCGTTCGCAAACGTCTTACCACTTTTCAAAAAGCAAAAAAATCAAACCCCAATCTCAAAGTGGGTGTGTTGGGCTGTATGGCTGAACGTCTGAAAAGTGCTTTTTTGGAAGAAGAAAAAATTGTGGATTTGGTTGTAGGACCCGATGCCTACAAAGACCTTCCTAATCTTGTCGCAGAAGTTGAATCAGGCAGAGACGCTATTAATGTTATTCTCTCAAAAGAAGAAACTTACGGTGATGTGCAACCTGTGCGACTGCAATCCAACGGCGTAACGGCTTTTGTTTCCATAACACGTGGTTGTGACAATATGTGCACGTTCTGCGTAGTGCCTTTTACCCGTGGCCGTGAGCGGAGTCGAGACCCAAAAAGTATTTTAGCCGAGGTGAGTAATCTCGCCGAAAATGGGTTTAAAGAAGTTACCCTTTTGGGACAAAACGTCGATAGTTACCTTTGGTATGGTGGTGGTCCTAAAAAAGACTTTCAAAAAGCCAGCCCGCTACAACAAAAAACTGCCGTTCACTTTCATCACTTATTGGACTTGGTAGCACAAGCACATCCGGGAATCCGCATACGTTTTTCAACGTCTAATCCACAAGACATGACGCGAGACGTGTTGCACATCATGGCCAAGCACCCTAACATTTGCAACTACATCCACCTCCCTGTGCAGTCTGGAAGTAATGCCGTGCTAAAAGCCATGAACCGCCAACACACACGTGAGGAATACATGGCATTAATTGACGTCATAAAGCGTCTATTGCCCGATTGTGGTATTTCCCAAGACATGATTGCAGGCTTTCCCAACGAAACGGAACAAGATCATAAAGATACGTTGAGCCTCATGGAATATGTAACCTATGATTTTGGGTTTATGTTTATGTACTCTGAGCGACCCGGCACCCCTGCTGCAAAAAAATTAGAAGACAATATTCCAGATGATGTCAAAAAGAGAAGACTTCAAGAAATTGTGGATCTGCAACAGAAACACGGACGCATCCGAAATGACCAACAACTAGGTAAAACGTTAGAAGTGCTTATCGAAAAAACATCTAAACGATCTGACCAGCAATGGAGCGGAAGGGCACAACAAAACACCGTTGTCGTTTTTCCAAAAGACGCTTACAAAATAGGTGATTTTGTATCGGTCAAAATTGACTCCTGCACCTCTGCAACACTTATTGGCACTGCTGTAGGTTATGGTCCAACTCAAAAACATCATCATGGATAATGTTCAAAATATAAAACAACGTTTTGGCATCATTGGTAATGATCCCCAACTCAATTTTGCCATTGGCAAAGCACTTCGTGTGGCGCCCACAGAAATTTCTGTCCTCATTACGGGAGAATCTGGTGTGGGTAAAGAAGTTTTTCCACGTATCATTCATCAATTGTCGAACCGTAAACACGGAAAGTTTATCGCAGTTAACTGTGGTGCTATTCCAGAAGGAACCATAGATTCTGAACTGTTTGGACACGAAAAAGGGGCTTTTACAGGCGCCACCCAAACGCGCAGTGGTTACTTTGAAGTGGCCGATGGTGGCACCATATTTTTGGATGAAGTTGGAGAACTTCCCCTATCTACTCAAGTAAGACTACTTCGGGTTTTGGAGAATGGTGAATTTTTAAAAGTGGGGTCTTCAAAAGTGCAAAAAACGGATGTACGCGTGGTAGCGGCAACCAATGTGAAAATGCTTGAAGCCATTCACAAAGGAAAATTTAGAGAAGACTTATATTACAGGCTAAGTACGGTTGAAATCAACCTACCGCCGCTCAGAGACAGAAAGGGAGATATTCACTTATTATTTCGAAAGTTTGCTGCTGACTTTGCACAAAAATACCGCATGCCAACCGTGCGCTTGGACGACAAGGCACAGGCCTTACTTGAGCAACAGCCGTGGGCTGGAAATATCCGTCAACTGCGCAACATTGCCGAGCAGCTATCTGTTTTGGAAAAAGAAAGAAACATCAATGCGCAGATCCTCATACAATATCTGCCTGCGTCAAGGACAAACCTGCCTGCGGTTATTGACCAAAAAGAATCCGGTGGTGATTTTTCTTCTGAACGTGAAATTCTATACAAGGTGCTTTTTGACATGAAAGCTGACCTCAACGATCTAAAAAAACTCACTCACGAACTCATGAATACCTCGAGTATGGATCAAGCAAAAGCCAAACACGAAGGGTTAATTGAAAAAATATACGGAGACAAACCCAACGAAGAAGCGCCCTATCGTTTAGAAAGTGGGCATACAGCCACTCCCGTTCAACAAGATTTTAATGACAGATATGAATATGCAGAAGAGATTGAAGAGGCAGAAACCTTATCTTTACAAGACAAAGAACTAGAGCTTATCGTTAAAGCATTGGAACGCAACAAGGGCAGAAGAAAGGCTGCAGCAGCAGAATTGGGTATTTCGGAACGCACACTCTACCGAAAGATTAAACAATTTGATTTGGATAAATAGTATGAAAAAAAGTGTTGTTTTGATTTTTGTATTGCTCGTGGGGTGCAAGTATTATTCCTTCACGGGAGCTTCTATTCCAGAGGGTGCAGAAACCGTGCAAGTCAACTTTTTTGTAAACAATGCTGCCAATGAAGTGGGTTCCGTTTTTGAACCAGGCCTTGACCGTGATTTTACAAATGCTGTCCAAGAAATGTTGCTCAATCAAACCAACTTAGATCTGACAAATGTCAATGGCCATTTGATTTACGAAGGGGAGATTGTAGGCTATCGAGTGACTCCCATGACCGCAACAGCGCAAGAAACTGCAGCGCAAAACAGACTTACCATGAGCGTTAACGTGCGTTATTTTAACACCCTCAACGACGAAGACGACTTTGAGAAGAAGTTTAGTTTCTTCTATGATTTTGATGCTGCCACTCAAGTTCAAACAATACAATCTGAAGCGCACGAAATACTATTTGAGCGTATTACCCAAGATATTTTTAATGAATCGTTGGCAAAATGGTAAACAGCGAGCGTACATATTTGACAAAATTACGTGAGCAAGGACACGATGATCCAGAAGCAACACTAAGCCGTGTAGAAACACTCATACAGCAGTATCCCTATTTTCAAGCCTTGCATCATTTGGGTTGGCAAATTGCCGAAAAACATGCCCAAAGGCAGGCACCTTCTTTTTTGGCATCCTGCGCGGTTCATACCAAAAACAGATTGCACTTAATCAAATCGCCCGCCGGAGAAGCAGAACGTGTCACACTCGCGCAACAAAGTCGTGCTGCAGACGAGGTGATGTCGTTTGTAGATTGGCTACATCAAATAGATGATTCCCTGCCAAAAGAAACAAATCAAGAGCGGCTCATTGATAAATTTATCGCCGATACGCCTAAAATTGGTTTGGCAAAAGATCAAAAGAAATCAGTTGACCTCACGCAAAAACAGCAATTTGACTACAAATCGTTGATGACGGAGACCTTGGCAAAGATCTATGTCAAACAAGGGAAATTTAAAAACGCAATAAACGCCTATGAGATTTTGGCATTGAAATATCCAGAAAAAAGTAGTTTATTTGCAGACCAAATTAAAGAAATTACGAAAGCACAAAACCAAAGTTAATATGAGTACATTTTCCATTTTTCTAGTACTAACTATCATCGTTTGCTTTTTGCTAATTCTAGTGGTTATGGTTCAGAACCCCAAAGGCGGTGGTCTTTCATCTGCATTTGGTGGTAGCTCTCAACAACTTGGAGGCGTTCAAAAAACGACCGACTTCCTAGACAAAAGTACTTGGGTACTAGCTGCCTTATTATTGGTGCTTATTCTGATATCCAATTCCATGATTAGCATGCCGTCAAATACGAGTGATTCTACTCTTATTGATGAAGCAGCCATTGAGGAAAGCATTCCCGAAGCCATTCCAGAAGAAATTCCAGAAGAACTTCCCGAGTTACCACAAACAGACGTCGAAGATTAAAATGTCAAGCTGTCAGTTTTTTGACTCCCTTTTACTTGTTTTTTACCGTGGCACAATTGATGCTAATTAATTAAAAAATTAAATTTCAGACATGAGTACAATCAATATCAAACCCTTGGCTGATCGCGTCGTAATTGCACCACTAGCTGCAGAAACGACTACCGCATCAGGAATTATCATTCCCGATACAGCCAAAGAAAAACCACAAAAAGGAACTGTAGTTGCTACAGGACCAGGAACTAAAGACGATGCCATCACTGTTCAGGTGGGCGATACCGTGTTGTATGGCAAATACGCTGGTACAGAATTAAAATTAGACGGTGGCGATTATATCATCATGCGCGAAAGCGACATTCTAGGAATCATTTCATAAAACATTATCATGGCAAAGAAAATTCAATTTGACATAGAAGCACGCGACGGATTAAAGCGCGGCGTTGACGCACTTGCAGACGCAGTTAAAGTAACGCTTGGGCCCAAAGGCCGAAACGTAATCATTGGCAAATCTTTTGGTGGCCCACAGGTAACCAAAGATGGTGTTAGTGTTGCAAAAGAAGTAGAGCTTGAAGATGCCCTTGAAAACATGGGTGCGCAAATGGTAAAAGAAGTAGCTTCCAAAACCAACGACCTCGCTGGTGATGGAACAACTACAGCAACCATACTTGCGCAAGCCATTGTTAAGGAAGGGCTTAAAAATGTTGCTGCTGGCGCCAATCCTATGGACCTAAAGCGCGGCATTGACAAAGCAGTTGAAGCCATAGTTGCTGACCTAAACAAACAAGCTGTTGAAGTGGGCAACTCATCTGAAAAAATCAAACAAGTAGCATCCATTTCAGCCAACAACGACGCCACAATCGGTGAGTTGATTACGGCGGCTTTTGAAAAAGTAGGTAAAGAAGGTGTTATCACAGTTGAAGAAGCCAAAGGAACCGATACAACAGTTGATATTGTGGAAGGCATGCAATTTGACCGTGGTTATATATCCCCCTACTTTGTTACCAATTCAGACAAAATGGAAGCGGATATGGAATCGCCACACATACTATTGTATGACAAAAAGATTTCTACCATGAAGGACTTGCTTCCTGTTTTAGAGCCTGTTGCGCAAAGCGGCAAACCCCTTGTGGTGATCGCAGAAGACGTAGACGGAGAGGCCTTGGCTACACTTGTGGTCAACAAACTTCGCGGTTCACTCAAAATAGCAGCTGTTAAAGCACCCGGTTTTGGTGACAGAAGAAAAGCCATGCTAGAAGACATTGCTATTCTAACTGGAGGAACCGTAATATCTGAAGACCGTGGGTTTACGCTTGAAAACGCTACCATTGACATGTTAGGTACCGCTGAAAAGGTAACCATTGACAAAGACAACACCACAGTTGTGAATGGCGCTGGCAACAAAAATGATATCAAAGCACGTGTCAATCAAATCAAGTCTCAAATTGAGGCTTCAACTTCTGACTACGATAAAGAAAAGCTACAAGAGCGACTTGCCAAGCTTTCTGGAGGTGTTGCGGTACTTTATGTAGGTGCAGCTTCCGAAGTTGAGATGAAAGAGAAGAAGGATCGCGTTGACGATGCACTACACGCAACAAGAGCTGCCGTTGAAGAAGGTATCGTTTCTGGTGGTGGTGTAGCACTGCTACAAGCGTTGCCAAACTTGAGTAAACTCAAAAGTGAAAATGCTGATGAGCAAACGGGTGTTCAAATCGTTGCTAAAGCCATTGAGTCACCCCTTCGCACCATTGTTGGAAATGCAGGCGGTGAAGGTTCTGTGGTTGTTGCTAAAGTCATTGAAGGCGAAAACAACTTTGGATACGATGCCAAAACAAATACCTATGGCAATATGCAAGAAAAAGGAATTATTGATCCCAAGAAAGTGACGCGAATTGCACTTGAAAATGCTGCTTCTGTAGCTGGGATGATTCTAACTACGGAATGTGCCTTGGTCGACATTAAAGAAGATTCGCCAGCTGGCGCTATGCCGCCTATGGGTGGTGGAGGCATGCCTGGCATGATGTAAATAATCCATTATATGCTGCCCCTCTATGGGGCAGTTTTTTTATGTACAAATCCCTACTTGAACATATTGCCCAGTATTTAAACCAAAATCCAGAACCACAAAAGGCGTTGGAGTGGGTTTGTGCTGAAATACAGCAAAAACGCACTGCCTACGATTGGGTAGGATTCTATTTTCACAAGCCCGAAAAAAAAGAACTCCACCTAAAAGCGTTTGCTGGAAAACCAACAGACCATACCGTAATCCCGTTTGGAAAAGGAATCTGCGGTCAGGTTGCTTTGAGCAACCAAAACTTTGTGGTAGACGACGTGTCTGAGCAAGACAACTATATTGCCTGTAGTATAGATGTGAAGTCTGAAATTGTGGTGCCGCTTTTTGTGGAAGGAAAAAACATGGGGCAAATTGATATCGATTCCAACACAGCACGTGCCTTTGATGATAAGGACGAGGCATTTTTAGTGGAAGTAAACCGTCTGGTTGCTGCTTATTTATTGCGTTCAGAAATGAACTTTTAGTGGGATAAAATTCCTACTTTTGTCCTTTCAATTTTTATTTCATGCAAGACGCTATTCAAGCC
This sequence comes from Flavobacteriaceae bacterium, assembly GCA_002862705.1. GTDB lineage: Bacteria > Bacteroidota > Bacteroidia > Flavobacteriales > Flavobacteriaceae > UBA7446. Next base: position 15,932 of record PKDU01000048.1, on the reverse strand, counting down.
AAATCCGCCCTTATTTCTGTATTCAACAAAGAGGGGCTTGCGCCCATCGTTACCAAAATGCACGAATTGGGCATTACACTCTACTCAACAGGTGGAACTGCTGCCTTTATTGAAGCGCAGGGTGTTCCTGTACTTCAAGTCGAGGATTTGACTTCATACCCTTCTATTCTGGGCGGTCGCGTTAAGACCTTGCACCCTAAGGTGTTTGGCGGCATTCTCAACCGTAGGTCAAATGATAATGACCAAGAAGAATTGGCGCAATACAGCATACCACATTTAGATATCGTATTGGTGGACCTATATCCGTTTGAAGATACCGTCAAATCTGGCGCATCTGAAGCAGATATTATTGAAAAAATAGACATTGGTGGAATTTCACTTATTCGCGCTGCTGCCAAAAACTACAAAGACGTATTATGCGTTTCGTCGGTGGGTGATTACGATGCATTTCTAGCGCTACTGGAAAGCAAAAATGGAAAAACGGAATTGGCCGACCGCAAACAATTTGCCGCAAATGCATTCCGCGTGTCTTCACACTACGACACCCATATTTTTAACTTTTTTGAAGAAGATAACGATGCGCTAAAACTGAGCTATAACGAGGGAAAGGTGTTACGATATGGTGAAAATCCACATCAAAAAGGAACTTTCTTCGGAGATTTTGACGAAGTATTTTTCAAGCATCACGGCAAGGCACTTTCCTACAACAACCTCCTCGACGTTGATGCTGCAGTACAGTTGATGGCAGAATTTAAAGATGACGCACCAACCTTTGCCATCCTAAAACACAACAACGCTTGTGGTTTGGCTACGCGTGATACCATATCACAGGCCTATACAGACGCACTTGCTGCTGACCCAGTATCTGCCTTTGGCGGGGTATTGATTGCCAACACCACTATAGACCTCCCTACTGCTGAAAAGATCAATACACTTTTCTGTGAGGTTGTCATTGCACCTGCTTTTGAGGCAAATGCTTTGGAAGTACTAAAACAAAAAAAGAATAGAATTTTACTGGATTTAAAAAGCTATCCGCAACCCAGTACTTTGGTTCGCTCTTGCCTCAATGGACATTTGGTGCAAGAACGCGACGGCATAACAGACGACAAGTCTATGCTAGATGAAGTCACGGAACGAAAAGCCACTGCGCAGGAAATTGACGATTTGTTGTTTGCTTCTAAAATTGCAAAACACACCAAATCCAACACTATTGTTTTGGCTAAAAACGGACAGTTATTTGCCGCCGGAACAGGTCAAACTTCAAGAGTAGATGCGCTAAATCAGTCCATTGAAAAAGCCAAGCATTTTGGTTTTGATTTGACTGGAGCAGTTATGGCTAGTGATGCCTTCTTCCCTTTTCCTGATTGTGTTGAAATTGCACATAACGCAGGTATTGTAGCCGTAATTCAACCTGGAGGTTCTATCAAAGACCAATTGAGTATTGACTATTGCAATGGAAATAATTTGGCAATGGTCATGACTGGTGTAAGGCATTTTAAACATTAATTCGTAATATTACATACCAATACCAATTACATGGGATTTTTTGACTTTTTGACTGAAGAAATAGCTATCGACTTAGGTACGGCTAACACGCTCATTATTCACAATGATAAAGTAGTGGTAGACAGTCCATCAATAGTAGCTATGGACAGGAGGAATAATAAAATTATTGCAGTAGGCCAAGAAGCCAACCAAATGCAAGGTAAAACCCATGAAAACATCAAGACGATACGTCCACTAAAAGACGGCGTTATTGCTGATTTTAATTCTTCAGAGCAAATGATCAGTATGTTCATCAAAAACATCCCATCACTCAAAAAACGGTTTTTTACACCCTCGCTTCGTATGGTAATTTGCATACCCTCCGGCATTACAGAAGTGGAGATGCGCGCCGTTCGAGAATCTGCGGAACGTGTTAATGGCAAGGAGGTTTATTTGATTCACGAACCTATGGCAGCAGCCATTGGTATTGGCGTTGACATCATGCAGCCAAAAGGAAATATGATTGTAGATATAGGGGGTGGCACCACTGAAATTGCGGTTATTGCCCTCTCTGGAATTGTGTGTGATAAGTCGGTTAAAATTGCGGGTGACGTTTTTACAAACGACATCATCTACTACATGCGTACCCAACACAACTTGTTTGTTGGTGAGCGTACCGCAGAGCGTGTCAAAATTAGCATTGGATCTGCAACCGAAGAACTGGAAAACCCGCCCGAAGACATGTCTGTTCAAGGACGCGATTTGTTAACGGGTAAGCCAAAAGAAATTCTTATTTCTTCTCGAGAAATTCACAAAGCACTTGATAAATCCATTATCAGAATCGAAGATTCTGTTATGGAAACACTTGCGCAAACGCCTCCGGAACTGGCGGCGGATATTTACAATACTGGCGTGTACCTTGCCGGTGGTGGTTCTATGCTGCGAGGCCTTGACAAAAGGCTATCTCAAAAAACGGAACTCCCCATTTTTGTTGCAGAAGATCCACTTCGTGCTGTAGTTCGAGGAACAGGCACTGTGCTTAAAAACATTGAACGATATAAGTCTGTTTTGATAAAGTAGTGTAACACATGCAAAAATTACTAAACAGCATACTGCGAAACAGAACGCTACTGCTGTTTATTTTGTTGCTAGCCTTATCGCTCCGCTTTATTGCACGAAACCAAAACTACCAACGCAGTAATTTTTTAGCAATAAACAATGCTACTCTAGCCCCCTTTTTTGATGTCCGTCATCAGTTTTTCACCTATTTTAAACGCGGTCAACACAACCAGCAGTTATTAGAAGACAATCAATATCTTTTAGAAAAGCTTATCAATGAACAAAGCAAAGCACTTCTTTTAGACAGCATTCCATTTGAAGTAATTCCCGCGCAGGTCATTCGCAATAGCATTCAACTTAACTACAACCACATCACACTCAACGCAGGAAGCAAAAGCGGCATACACAAGGAAATGGGTATTATTTCTGCAAAAGGAGTCGTTGGGATTGTTCATAACACCAACGATGAAACCAGCAGTGTTATTTCCTTGCTAAATAAGTCGTTGCGCATAAACGCAAAACTCAAGAAAAGCAATCATTTTGGTAGCCTCTATTGGAATGGAGATACGCCAAAAGACATGGTACTGTCAGACGTTCCCTTGGCTGCCACTGTACAAGTGGGAGATACCATTGTTACTGGAGGTATGTCGGCTGTTTTTCCAAAGCATATTGACCTTGGTGTCATCAATGAAATTATTGTTCCGACAAACGACAACTATTACCAGCTTCATATATCCCTTTTTCAAGACATGACCAATCTGGATTATGTCTATGGCGTTGTGATTCCTAAAGCTGAAACAATCAAAGAAATGATCATCGATAATGAATAAACCAATAGGCTTACTGGTTTGGTTTTTGGCACTTGTCTTTGCACAGGTTTTTATGCTTGACCCTATCATGCTTGGCATTCCTTATTCACCGTTAATCTATGTGCTTTTATTTGTGTTGTTGCCCCACCAGTGGGAAGCTTGGGTCGTGCTGTTGGTCGGATTTTTTATTGGTGTTGTAGTTGACTTACTTTTCTTGTCTGGTGGCATACACACCGTCGCAAGTCTGATTGCATGCTTCACCAGACCACTACTTATGCGCGCTGCATACCGGGATACCATATCATTAAGAGACCTAAAGATTGAAAACGAATCTTTCGGAAGTCTTTGTCTCTACAGCTTACTGATTATATTGGTTCATCACTTTTTCCTTTTTGTTGCCATGACAGGAAGCTGGTCTAAGTTTGGCTGGTTGTTAAGCGCATGGGGGGCCAACAGTATGTTAACCATAATGGCCTGTTTCTTATTGCTTGTTTTAACCAAAAAAACAACGTGATGAGAACACGCTTTTTTACCACAACGATTGCAATTGTAGGCATTGTACTTTTTGTCAGGTTGTTTTTCCTTCAGATAATCTCAGACCAGTACGGGGATCTTTCCTTAAAAAACTCGGTATTAAAGCACTATATCTATCCCGAGCGAGGATATATTTTTGACAGAAACGGATCCCTATTGGTTTCCAATCAGCCCATGTATGACTTGATGGTGATTCCAAAAAACCTAGAGCCATTCGACACTTTGGATCTATGCAAGATGCTGCGTTTGTCTAAATCAGAATTGGTTGAACGCATAAACAAAGCGCGTCGCTATTCACTGCGTGCGCCATCGGTGCTGTTAAATCAAATTTCAAAACAAGACTATGCTATTTTACAGGAAAAAATGTGGAAATTTCCAGGCATGTACATACAGCGGAAATCTGTGAGAGACTACCAAACAGAGGTGGCAGCCAATCTCTTAGGCTATATAAGCGAAGTTAATAATTTCGATATTCGGAACAACCCCTACTACGTTAAAGGAGAACTCATAGGACGTCAAGGCATTGAAAAAACCTATGAAGAAGTACTGCGCGGGACTAAGGGCGTTTCCTATTTGCAAAGGGATAAGTTTAACAGAATTATTGGTCCCTATAAAGATGGTACGCTGGATACTTTGCAAGTACCGGCGCAAGACATAACGCTATCTATTGACATTGCCCTTCAGGAATACGGCACGAAGCTATTGACAAATAAACGTGGCGGTATTTTGGCCATTGAGCCCAAAACAGGTGAAATTCTGATGAGTGTGAGTACGCCAACCTTTGATCCCAATGCACTGGTAGGTAGAGATCGGTCTTCCCTTTTTGAAGCACTAAAGCAAGACACCCTTAACAGGTATTTATTTGACCGCTCACTTCAAGGGCAATACGCTCCTGGATCTCCATTTAAAGTGCTAAATGCGCTTGTGGCACTGGAAGAAGGTGTGGTGGATGCCAAAACAAAATTCACGTGTTACAGCGGACATTACTATGCCAGAAATCAATTTATGGCGTGTATGTGCCCCCTTGGAACAAAAAACAATCTAAACAGGGGTATTTATAAATCTTGTAACACCTATTTCTCCAATGTTTACCGTCGGATTATCGACAAAGACAACAAAGTCGAAGAGAACATCAATAACTGGCACAAACACTTGAACAGCTTTGGTTTGGGGAATTATTTGGGCTATGACCATCCTGTAGGCCAGCCAGGCTATGTACCCAATGCCAACTTCTACAATCTTTGGTATCCCAATCAGCGATGGCGTGGGTCTACCATAGTATCCAATGCCATTGGACAAGGTGAAATACTTATGACACCGATTCAATTGGCTAACGTTGCAGCAACCATTGCAAACCGAGGGTTTTTCTACACGCCTCATTTTGTGAAAGGCATACAAGGAGATTTTATTGATCCAAAATACAAAACAAAACGCGCGACTAGCATTTCAAAAGAACATTTTACAAATGTCATTGAGGGAATGGCCGATGTGGTTAGTAAAGGAACAGCACGAGTGGCTGGCATAAGAGGAATTGAGGTCTGTGGCAAAACGGGTACCATTGAAAACTTTACAAAAATTGATGGCGTCAGAACACAGCTTACAGATCATTCTGTTTTTATTGCTTTTGCGCCAAAAGACGATCCTAAAATTGCGCTTGCCGTTATCGTTGAGAACGGGTACTGGGGTGCGCGTTGGGCTGCGCCCATTGCCAGTTTGGTAATTGAAAAGTATCTCAAAGGGGAAGTCAAGCGAAGATGGCTGGAAAACCGCATGCTCAACGGAAGTCTTGAAGAAGAATATGCCAAGGTAACAAGTAACAAACCTTTTGCCATCAATGAATAAGTTTTTACGATTTGACTGGGTTGCGTTAACCCTCTTTTTGATGTTGGTGGGCATAGGTTTGGTCAATATATATTCTGCTGTTTACGATGCCAACAACACGGCTATTGCTGCTGGATTTATGCAAAAACAACTTATTTCTTTGGGGATAGGTTTCGTGTTGATTTTCTTATTTCAGTTCATTGATATCAAGTTTTTTGAGCGGTATGCCAGTATCTTATTTCTGGTATCAATCGTAAGTCTGTTGGGGCTATGGGCGTTTGGAACTGAAGTATCTGGCGCAAGGTCTTGGTATACCATTGGCGGATTTAGTCTACAACCTTCAGAGTTTGCGAAAGTTGCCGTTGCACTTGCACTTGCCAAGCACTTAGGTGGTTTTAATACGCGTATCGAAAACGTAAAAGATTACACAGGCGCCTTTGTCATCATGGCCATTCCTGCCATATTAACAATACTCCAACCCGACCCCGGAACAGCCATAGTACTTTTAAGTTTTTTCCTTGTCCTTCATGCCGAAGGACTTCCAGCCAACTTTCTTTATGTCATGCTAGGTCTGTTTGGGCTATTTATACTGACGTTGCTTGTTGGTGTCAATCCTACCCTATGGACCATTGGTGTTTTAGCGTTGTTTGCCTATGCCTACAGACGTTTGCGTAAGGAAAAAAAAGTGCTCAGACCCATACTATTAATAGGAATCATGGGTGCTGCTTTTACGCTTTCTGTATCTTATATTTTTGACAATGTGTTTGAACAACGACACAGAGATCGCTTTAATATTTTATTGGGAAAAGAAGTTGATGTTAGAGGCGTGGGCTATAATATAAATCAGTCTCAAATAGCCATTGGTTCAGGACGTGGGTTGGGCAAAGGTTACCTGCAAGGGACACAAACCAAAGGAGGGTTTGTCCCAGAACAACAAACCGATTACATCTTCACAACTGTGGGAGAAGAATGGGGCTTTTTAGGCACGTCCTTGGTTTTGGGTCTTTTTATAATGCTTATGATGCAGATTGTCAAAACAGCCTACAAACAAAAAACCACTTTTAGCAGGGTATTTTGCCTTGGATTTGCTTGCATATTACTCACACACGTAGGCATTAATCTAGGCATGGTGGTTGGCTTGGTGCCAACCATCGGTATTCCACTGCCGCTGATGAGCTACGGCGGATCGAGCCTGTTGGCTTTCAGTGTTTTTATGGGAATTTACTTACGTGTGTATTACCAGAGAATACAATAAACGCGTTTAATAAATTAGCGCTGCAGGGCAAGCGGTTTTTTGCCAATAAAGCTCAAATCCAAGGCTTCTAAAATCGAAACAGCCTCGTTAACATACATATCCTTGTTCAAGGACTTTTGCCAACGCTTGCGCTTTTCGGCAAGCAGGGTGTCTGACTTCATTTTTGCCAACTCATACGGAAGCGATTTAAATGTCAGTGAATTGGTGTATTCGTTCAGTATTTCAAATTGATCTGCAAATGATTCGTCTTTAGCTATTTCATTTGAAAACAGTTTGTAGTTCAATGAAAAATCGTTTTTGTCTTGTTGCTGACGCACCCATTTGGCATTTTTATTGATAAGCTGAAACAGCGTATCACGAGCCACACGAGCTGCACTATCTTCAATAACCTGTTGATAGTTTTGATAGCCATTCCATTTGTTAAATGATGCCGAAGCAATCTGATCCCACACCAACGGATTTTCTTCGTCTTTTTCTCCAATATCAACATAAGCATATTGATCTGGTGCAACCACATCGCTGTAGACTCCTTCAAGCTGAGTGGATTTGCCCGTAATACGATAGAATTTTTCAGTGGTAAATTTCAATGCACCCAAATCACCATACGTACTCTTGGAAACAAAACGGTTGAGTTCAATAATATTCTGTACGGTTCCCTTGCCAAACGTTTGCTTGCTGCCCAAAACAATAGCTCTCTCGTAGTCTTGCATGGCTGCTGCTAGAATTTCAGAAGCCGAAGCCGAAAGTTCATTGACCATAATTACGAGTGGACCATCCCAAAGTGTTTTGCCGTCTCGGTCTTTTAAAACCTTACTCCCCGCATCACTTGTCTTAACCTGCACAACAGGTCCTTCATCAATAAAGAAACCGGCCATATCCACTACTGTTTGTAGCGAACCACCACCATTATTTCGCAAATCAATAACCAAACCTTGAACCCCTTTTTGCTTGAGACGGATAATTTCTTGCTCCATGTCTTTGGCAGCGTTGCGTTCTTTGTAATCCTTAAAATCAACATAGAATTTAGGCAGGTGTATCAGTCCGAACGTTCTCCCTCCTTTTTGGATAAGTGATGACTTCAAATAAGATTCTTCCAATTCTACTGTATCGCGTTTTATGGCCACCTCCTCAATAGTACCGTCAACGCGTTTTAAGGTTAGGTAAACCGTGGTACCTGCAGGCCCCTTGATAAGTTTGATGGCATCATCTAAACGCATGGACTGCACATCAACAGGGTCGCCCTCTTCTTGACGTACCATCATGATTTGGTCACCAACTTCAATGGATTGGTCGCGCCAAATGGGTCCTCCTGAAATCACATCAACAATCTTAATGGCTTGATTTCGCTTGGTAAGTCGCGCGCCAATACCTTCATACTTTCCAGACATAGATGCGTCAAAGCGGTCTTTGTCGACTGGAGCGAAATAAACCGAGTGTGGGTCAAACTGGGTTACAAAAGCGTTGAGATAGCTTCCAAACCAATCCTCTTCGCGCACGTCTTCCATCAAAGAAAAATAGTTTTCCATGTTTTCTTTGGTAATCTCTCGTGCTTCTTTTTCCAAAACCTCAAACGTCTTGGGCACATAGCTCTCATCTTTTGCCGCCAGTTTTTCTTCCTCTTCTAATTTGCTATGTAAAATATTAAGGGTGGAGAGTTTAAGCTGCTTGCGCCACTTTTCTACTTTTGATCGCAAAGTACTTGGGTATTGCTGATTTTCATAATCCACATTGATCTCCTCCTTCTTATTAAAATCAAACGGTTTCGCTAAAATTTCTAGATAGAATGACTTGGTTTCATTTCTGCGCTCCAAATAACGTGTATAAACCAAATCGAAAAAACTGGTTTGTAAGGCTCTAAACTCGTCGTCCAATGCATATTTGTATCGATCAAATTGAGCGATATCTTTTTTTAGAAAATAACGTTTTTGACCGTCCAGCATTTCCAGAAAGGTTTCATGTAAGTCTTCTGAAAAGTCATCGCTTATGTCCTTAGGGTCAAAGTGTCTGCGTTGCATAAAATATGCAATAAGCTCCATCAGGAGTTTGTCTTTTGAAGTGTCTTCAGAGAATTCGTGCGTTAATGGAACATGGAAGCGTGTCCACGCTGCAAGAATCAGGACAGTAAAAAACAGGGGGATAAATAACTTTTTTTTCATATTTCTCTTTGGTAGCAAGTTTAAAAATACAGCTTTTTTGTAACTTTTTAACAACTATTCCATAACCGTGCCAAAAAAAGGAAATATGAAGCTGCCATTGCGTATTTTTAACATTCAAAACTAATGTATGAAAAAGCCTTTAATTCTTGTAACAAACGACGACGGAATTAGCGCTCCAGGACTACGGAATCTGATTCAGGTGATGAACAGCATTGGTAATGTGGTGGTGGTGGCTCCCGACAGTCCACAATCTGGCATGGGTCATGCCATTACCATAAACAACACGCTGCGATGCAGTAAGGTTACCATAGACGATGGACCGCAAACAGAATACGCTTGCTCGGGCACACCCGCTGACTGCGTCAAAATGGGCGTGCACGAAATTCTAAAACGCAAGCCAGACCTCTGTGTTTCTGGCATCAATCACGGCTCCAATTCGTCCATTAATGTCATCTATTCGGGCACCATGAGCGCCGCTGTTGAAGCGGGGATTGAAGGCATTCCAGCCATTGGATTTTCACTTTTAGATTATGCTTGGGGTGCTGATTTTGAGGAAATAAAAACCTTTGTAAAACGCATTGCCCTGTCTGCCCTTACAAACGGAATTCCAGAAGGCGTGGTGCTAAATGTTAATCTGCCTAAATTAAAAGAAAAGGACATCAAAGGAATACGCATATGCAGACAAGCTATAGCATATTGGGTTGAAGAATTTGACAAAAGAGCAGACCCAACTGGAAAAGAATATTACTGGCTTACAGGCAAGTTTATTAACGAAGACAAGGGCGAAGACACCGACGAGTGGGCACTCGAAAACGGCTATGTAAGCGTTGTGCCGGTCCACTTTGACATGACAGCACATCACAGCATACAGAAATTAAATACATGGGATTTTTAACAAAAAAACTGCGTTGGGGGCTACTGCTGGGGTTAGGGTTGCCTTTGTTTTTGCTTGGTGTTGCAGTGCTCAATCTAGATTTTGAACTTACGGAAGTAGATAAATTTGCGGGTATCGCAACACTTTGTGCGCTCCCCAATCTGCTGTTATTTTTTGGATCGCTTCGAAAAAACGAAGAGACCTTTGCCTACGGAGTTCTTGCTAGCTCCATCTTGTGGGCATTGTTTACCTTTGGACTAAAGCTTTTTGGATGAAGTACTACATCATTGCCGGGGAAGCATCTGGTGATTTACATGCTGCCAACCTAATAAAATCGCTTAAGCAAGAAAATGCCAATACAAGCATTCGTGCTTGGGGAGGCGATCGTATGAAAGCCCAAGGGGCAACTATCGTCAAGCATTACCGGGACTTGGCTTTTATGGGTTTTTGGGAAGTCGCCAAAAACATCCGAACCATTTTCAAAAACATACGCTTTTGTAAAGAAGATATTTTGGCATTTCAACCCAATGCTATTATTCTTATCGACTATCCTGGGTTTAACCTCCGCATTGCCAAATGGGCAAAGGCTCAAAAAATACCTGTGCACTATTACATCAGCCCACAAGTTTGGGCATGGAAAGAAAACAGGGTAACGCTTATGAAAAAGGTAATTGACTATCTGTATGTCATCCTTCCTTTTGAAAAGACCTTTTTTGAAGACAAGCACCAACTGGCTGTTGATTTTGTGGGGCATCCATTGTTGGACGAAATTGCGCAATTTGACGCAGGAAGTGCCGAGGCCTTCAGGGCAACACACAAACTCCCAAAAAACAAGCCCATAGTGGCTTTACTTCCTGGAAGCAGAGCGCAAGAAGTAAGTAAAATGGTGCGTGTTATGTCAAATACAGCCAAAAACTTCCCAGATTATTGTTTTGTAATAGGAGCAGCACTGCACCTAGACGAAGTGCTCTTCGAAAACCTAGGGCTGCACATTGTCAAAAATGACACTTACAAATTATTGTCGCATGCCCACGCAGCTTTGATTACCAGCGGAACAGCCACCTTAGAAACGGCATTGTTTGAGATACCGCAAATCGTGTGCTACAAAACCAGTGCTTTGAGCTATGCCATTGGAAAACAAGTCGTAAAACTACCTTACATCTCACTTGTCAATTTAATTTTGGACCAGATGGCTGTACCCGAACGCTTGCAGCGCAATTGCAACGCAAAGCAGTTGTCAATAGACCTATCCAAAATTTTGAATGGACCCGCACGAACAGCCCAGCGTGAGGCCTACAAGCTGCTTAAAACAAAACTGGGCGGCACTGGCGCGAGTGATCAAACTGCCAGACTAATTTCACAACGAACACATGCGTAAGCTAGTTGTCTTGCTATTGGCGTTGAGTGTGGCTTCATGTGGAAGCCTAAAGAAAGGCAGTAAAATGAAACCCAGAGACGGGGTTGTTTACTACGCCAAAGGATATTTAGGCACTCCTTATGCTTTGGGTGGAAATACCAAAAGTGGGATTGATTGCTCGGGACTTATTTACAATGCCTACAGCCAACAGGGCGTTAGCATACCCAGAACAGTTGATGCCTTGCGTAAAAAAGGCAAGCGCATTTCTGTTGACCGAGCCAAAAAAGGGGATCTTATATTTTTTAGGACCTCCAGAAAACACAGGCTTACCCATGCTGGTATTGTGGTAGGCACAAAACGTGGGATTCCCCAATTCATTCACGCCTCCTCTTCACGAGGAGTTATCATTTCAACACTCGATAATACGTATTGGAAAAAAGCCTACGCCCAAACCCGTAGGTTGCTTAAAAAATAAACTATTGCGTACTTTGTAGTATGCCTCATTCAAGTACACCCATTGCGCTCATCGGATCTGCCTTTGGCTTGGGGATACTTTTGCAAGAATATGTTCAGCCTGATTTCGGCTATATATGACTTATTGGCTTTGGCGTAGCACTTATTGTTAGCCACACAAAACGCTGGTATTTTCCTTACGTGATAAGTTTGTTTTGTTGCTTTTTGGTATTGGGCAGCATGAGGCTAAACCCAGTATTGTCAAAACCAAATACAACAGAGACAGTCCATGAGCTTGTTGTGACAAAAGCAGCAAATACCAACACATTTGGACATCAATATATTGCAGTAACGACAAAGAAGGAACGTGTCCTCCTTCAAACCAACCTTTCACAGCGCCTTACCGTTGGCGATCGGCTGTTGGTACAAGCTAAACTGACACCTATTCAAGCGCCCAGGAACCCCATGGATTTTGATTTTAAAACCTATATGCTGCGAAAGGGCGTGGTAAGGAAAATCAGCTTAGATAAAAAACCATTTGTTGCCTTGGCGCCAAAAAATAGCTTGAAGCGTTGGGCGTATAAGCTGCAACAACAACTGATAGCACAGCTAAAACAAACCCCGCTTAACCAAAACAACAAGGCATTGGTAATGGCATTGGTACTTGGGCATAAGGCCGAATTATCGGAGGAGCGATTAGCACAATACCAAAGGGCTGGCGCCATGCACCTTTTAGCCATTTCTGGACTTCATATTGGTATTGTTTTTATGCTATTGCGATTTTTTGTGAGGCCGTTAAAGCGTTTAAGGTACGGTAAAGTACTCGCGACATTGATTCCGGTGCTATTGCTTTGGTGCTTTGTCCTTATCACAGGCGGATCCGCACCTGTAACAAGAGCGGTAACCTTGTTTACGTTTTTGCAACTAGGTCTTGCCATGGCGCGAAAAAATGCCGGTATTCAAGGGGTTTGGGTAAGTTTTGTCCTGCTGCTATTTGTAAATCCGCGTTTTATATTTGATGTAGGGTTTCAATTGAGCTATGCGGCTGTTTTTGGCATTGTTTGGATGATGCCACACTGGCAACGCTTATTTCTAAAGCAACACAGAACTGTTCGTTACCTCGCCGATCTTTTTGGGGTAGGCGTTATTGCCCAACTCGCCATTTTGCCCTTAAGTCTTTACTACTTCAACCAATTCCCACTGCTTTTTTGGGTTAGTAATTTGGTGCTTGTGCCCCTACTGGGCTTTATCATCACGCTGGCAATTGCCGCTGTTGGCTTAAGTTTCTTTCCATCGGTCTATCCGGCATATGATATCGCTAACCACATTTTTGATGCCTATCAAAATACGGTTGCGTGGATTGCACAATGGGAACGCTTTTTTATTGAACGCATCCCTTTCAGAACAATAGATGCTGTGTTTTTGGGCGTGGCCGTTGTTTGCCTTTTTGGCTTGCTGTCTCGTCCTACCCACAAAAAGATGTTGTTATTGGGTGTGGTGTCTGTATTATTTCACTCAAACTTGTTGGTGCAATGGAAACCTCCACCTAAAGCCCTCATTGGGCATGCATACAAAAACAGCTTATTGTTTACAGTCGAAAATCGAATAGGCATGGCACATTACGGCAAAAAAACTGAAAAAATAGTGCAGTTGGCGGCGCAGTTTCAATTAGATAATCGCCTTGACGGCATGCATTTCCAACGACTACATAACAGCTATGAAGATTTACTTGTCGTTGATAGCTTAGGTATTTACAAAGGAGTTCTACCACATAAAATAGTCCTTTTACGTCAAAATCCAAGCATTCATCTTGATGATCTAATTGAACAATTGAAGCCACAAATAATTATTGCTGATGGGAGCAATTACCCATCATTTGTGGGGCGTTGGAAAGCTACCTGCGAAGCAAGAAACACAAGGTTTCACAGCACTGCTACAGCGGGTAGTTATCCCTTAAACTGACCCTTGAAATTTTTTATATAAGCCGTAAAGTCATCCTGAGACTTGATAGACTCATAGTCTTTGAGATGGACTAATTTTAAGTAAATTTCTATTTGAGATGGATTTAAATACCCAACTACTGGAGTGATATAATTTCCCATATCGTCAAAAAACACGAGCGTTGGATAACCGGATACGCCTAAGTATCGCGTGAGGCTGTGCGCGCTATTTCGGGTCTTAGCACGCTGGGGGTCATAACTTGGATTGTCATAGGCTTTGCCTTGAAAACGCACCACTTCATTGCCTTCGGCATTAAATTTTACGGGGTAAAAGTTGGCGTTTAGATAGTCGCTAACGTCTTTATTGCCAAAGGTATTTTTGTCCAATAACTTACAAGGGCCGCACCAAACGGTGTAGGCATCCACCATAATGGGTTTTGGGTCTACTTTTTGTGCTTCAAAAGCCTCCTCAAAGGTGTACCAATTGACTTGAGCGCTTAGGCCAAAGGAAAAGGTTAGTAGCAATAGGACGGTTGTACTTTTAATCAATTCCATGCATTTTTCTAATTAAAATAGGTTTTAATACAATCATCAAGATTCCTGCCAAAACGGGAATTACAAAGAAAATCAAGAAAAAGTTTGACAGGCCGTAGGCTTCTGAAATTTTGTCAATATAACTTCCCGTTTTTCCTCCTAAATAATTTGCAACAGCACTGCATACAAACCAGAAACCAAACATAAGACCAACTAGCTTTATCGGGGCCAACTTACTCACATAAGACAAGCCAACGGGTGAAACGCAAAGTTCTCCCATGGTGTGGAACAAATACGCTAAGATGAGCCAAACAATGCTAACACTGGCCTGTTCTGCACCCAGCGGAATACCCCAAGCACCGAAAGCCAAGAAAGCAAACCCTGTTCCCAAAAGAATAAGACCTATGGCAAATTTTATCGGTCCGCTAGGGTTGAATTTGGAAGCCCATATTTTGGAAAACAAAGGCGCCAATAAAATAATATAAAGTGAATTTAAAACCGAAAACCAAGATGCGGGGATTTCGGTTGCTGTTACTGAAAACTCACGTACAATCATCCAGATAACGATGCTCCAAATAATGGCAAAGCTTGCGCCTAAGAAGAGATTAGACAACACAAAATTACGGAGCATTTTACTAAATAAGCCGTAGAGCACTATGGTCAAAACAACCATTGGAACAAGAGTGATGATGGTATTGGCTATCTTAAAAATACTCGAAGCATCCCCAACCAATGTTCGTTGGGTGAAATCTTTTGCAAATATGGTCATGGAGCCGCCTGCTTGTTCAAATGCCCACCAAAAGAAAATCGTGAATATGGAAAAAACAACAATGACAATCAAACGGTCTATTTCAACCTTAGAAAATCCTTGATTTAGCTTTGGATCTTTGTCTGCTGGCTGTGCTTCTGCAAGCTTTTTGGGGGTTATTCCAATATCGCCAAATATTTTTTGTGCAAACCAAAACTGCAACATTCCAAAGAACATAAAAATACCAGCCAAGCCAAAACCGAGGTGCCAACCTACTTTTTCTCCTATGTACCCACAGAGCAGTATTCCCAAGAAAGCACCGGCATTGATACCCATATAGAAAATGGTATAACCGCCATCTTTACGCTTGTCTCCGTCTTTGTACAATTGCCCTACAATAGAAGAGATATTGGGCTTGAAAAAACCATTACCAATGATTAACAATACCAAACCTAAGTAGAAAAAGGAATCTGTAAAAGATTCCAATGCCATGGAAGCATGTCCTAAGGTCATGATCAAAGCACCCAAGACAGTTGCATTTCGGTAGCCTAAAAACTTATCAGCGAAGAATCCACCAAAAATGGGTGTAAGGTACACCAAGCCTGTGTATAGTCCATACAGCTGCAAGGCATCTTCGTTGGACCACGCCCAGCCGTCGTTCATGATGGAGGATGTGAGGAACAACACCAAGATGGCGCGCATGCCATAGTAGCTAAAACGCTCCCACATTTCGGTGAAAAATAAAACAAATAACCCTACAGGGTGGTTTAAAATGGTTTTTTGGTTAAGGGCGGAACCGCCAAATTGTGCTTCCATAAGATATTGATAGGTAGCTAATATAGGATTTTTATATAAAGTTACACTTTCCCCAACAGTCGTATCTTTGCAATATGACAAAAGGCAAAGG
>PKDU01000049.1 GCA_002862705.1 Flavobacteriaceae bacterium | reverse complement strand
GGCGAAAAAATACGGTTCCAACGCAGGTTGACAACGGAATTGCCGTAGGTGTTTGTAAAGGTGTTGTCAAAGGCCACCACATCACGTCCAAAATAGCCCGAAAGCAGCAGGCGGTTTTTGTCGTTTAGGGGCAGGGTGATTTTGGTATTCAGATCATAGAAATACGCCAAGTTGGGTTGGTCAAAGGCTTTTAAGAACAGGTGGGCGTAGGTGCCCCTTCCGGCGAGAAGAAAAGAGCCTTTTCCAAGCGGTCCTTCTAGCAAACCACGACTCGACACGGCACCTATACCGCCGTTGAACCGCAAGCGGTCTTTAGCGCCTTCTTTTTGGTCGATGCGCAGCACGGAGGATACCCTTCCCCCGTAGGCCGCCGGGATACCGCCTTTATATAGCTGGATGTCTTTGATGGCATCGGAGTTAAAAACAGAGAAAAAACCAAAGAGGTGGGAGGAATTAAATATGGTTGCCTCGTCTAGGAGGATAAGGTTTTGGTCGGCGCCACCACCACGGACGTTAAATCCCGATGCACCTTCGCCTGCGCTGCTTACGCCGGGCAGCAGTTGAATGGTTTTGAGTACGTCTGATTCGCCAAAGACAACAGGCGTTTGTTTGATGGTCTTGGCCGATAGGCGGTTGATACTCATTTCGGGCGAACGCATCCGCAGGCGTTCAATGTTGTCTGTGACCACCACTTCGTCGAGTTCCTCAGTTTGCAGGGACAGGGTCACGTCCAAAACGCGGTTTTGGTCTAAGGTAATTTGGGTGCTTTTGGTTTTAAACCCAATATTTTGATAGATGATCTGATAAGTACCCGCGGGCAGCGTAAGGGAATACACCCCATAGTTGTTGCTCACCGTTCCAAGCGCGGTACCTTCGGCATAGATGGTAACGCCAAGCAAGGTTTCTTGGGTGTCGGCAGCTGTTAGCGTACCGCTAAGCGTGTAGGATTGCGCATAGGCGTTTAGTCCTACGTACATCAGTAGGGTAGTGATGTAGCGTATCAAAGCATTTTTTTTCAAAGATACGCAACCTAGTTTATGCAGCTAATGCCTTGTCTAAATTTTCTTTGATGGCAGCGAGGAAATCTTCCGTTGACAAATAGTCTTCACGTGTCATTTCTTCTTTGTGAATAAGCATGGCGAGGTCTTTGGTCATTTGACCGCCTTCTACGGTTTGGACACAAACCTCTTCGAGCTTGGTACAAAAATATGCTAGGTCGCGGTTGGCATCCAGTTTGGCACGGTGTGCCAATCCACGGGTCCATGCAAAAATAGACGCAATGGGGTTGGTAGAAGTTTCTTTCCCTTGTTGGTGCTGGCGGTAGTGACGGGTCACGGTTCCGTGTGCAGCTTCTGCTTCCATGGTTTTGCCGTCTGGCGTAACTAGGGTAGAGGTCATCAATCCAAGCGAACCAAAGCCTTGGGCTACGGTATCGGATTGTACATCGCCGTCGTAGTTCTTACACGCCCACACAAAGCCTCCGCTCCATTTCATGGCTGCGGCGACCATATCGTCAATAAGGCGGTGTTCGTAAGTAATGCCAAGGGCTTCAAACTGATCGATAAATTCGTTTTCAAATACTTCTTGGAAAATGTCTTTAAAACGACCGTCATAGGCTTTCATGATGGTGTTTTTGGTAGACAGGTATAGGGGCCATCTTTTACTGATAGCACGGTTCATACACGAACGGGCAAAGCCGTAAATGGACGAGTCGATATTGTACATGCTCATGGCCACGCCACCTTCTTGGAAGTCGTATACTTCCCAAGTTTTAGTAGCGCTGCCGTCTTCGGGTGTAAAGGTCATGGTGAGTTTCCCTTTGCCTTTGATTACGGCATCGGTAGCACGGTACTGATCGCCAAAAGCATGACGGCCAATGCAAATGGGTTGTGTCCATCCTTGTACATAGCGCGGTACGTTGCTCATGATGATGGGCTCGCGGAATACGGTTCCCCCTACAATATTACGGATGGTGCCGTTGGGTGAGCGCCACATTTCTTTTAGGTCAAACTCTTCAACGCGGTTTTCGTCTGGGGTGATGGTAGCACACTTAATGCCCACGTTATATTTTTTTATGGCTTCCGCAGCATCGATGGTAATTTGATCGTTGGTTGCGTCTCGGGAGGTGACGCTCAGATCGTAGTACAACAGTTCGACGTCGAGGTAAGGAAGGATAAGTTGTTGTTTGATGAAATCCCAAATGATACGCGTCATTTCATCTCCGTCCATTTCTACTACTGGGTTTGCTACGTGGATTTTAGCCATGGTTGTTTGTTTGATGGGTGCAAATATACATCCCGATAAGGTTTAAAAAAACAACAGCTCAATTTTTTGAACGGTTGTGTTGGGTTTGTAACAAAAAAAGTGGAATTACACACTTCGGACTCTAGGACACTGAGCCTGCCCAAGGCAGGCAGGCCTGTCGAAGTGTCCAAAGTATCGCAGGCCACTTGGCCTATCTTTCTTTAATACGTGCTTTTTTGCCCGTGAGGCCACGGAAGTAGTAAATTCGTGAGCGGCGTACTTTACCACGTGCGTTCACTTCTATTTTCTGTATGCCGGGGAGGTTTACGGGAAATATACGTTCCACGCCTACGGTTCCGGACATTTTGCGGATGGTAAAAGTCTTGGTAGCACCACTTCCTTTGATTTGAATCACGACACCCTTAAAAAACTGGGTACGTACTTTTGACCCTTCACGGATTTCGTAATAAACGGTTATGGTATCTCCAGCTTGAAAGCTTGGTAGTTCTTTTTTGGGTACAAATTCGTCCTGTACATATTGTAGTAAGGCCTCCATGTTGTTTGTTTTAAATGAACGCCATGAAACATGCACGTACCTCGCCAGCGGTTTCAAAGCGGTTGCAAATATAATCGATATTCTTCAGCTCACAAAAAAAATAAACCGAATCGTTTGGCTGAATTCATGTTTAAAAAGTAAGATTTTTATTACGCACTCAAAACTCTATAAATATTTAGTGATTAATGTGTTTTTACTAGCATTTCATGTTGCTTAAAATGCGATTTGTGAAAGACGATATTTAAAAAAACTGCCCGTTTATACATTTGTTTTCAACAAAACGGCACTGGTCATAAAATAATTAAAACCGGCACTGGTCATTTACCAAATAAACCAAATAACTAAACAAAAAACTAATCTTTTTAGGCGATTATCCAAACCCTGGTGTATGAAAAACAGAAATATCCAAGGTCTGCACCAAGGTCATGGAAAACGAGATGCGGGTGCAATTGGATGCCTATTTAGAAAAGTTAACAGCCAAGCTGTTGCGTGCCCTTTTTCGCAACCCCCGCAAGGCCTATATGATCACGGAGCTTTACTACGGTACGCTTACCATCAAGGTGGAGAAGGAACATGAAGTGGCTTTTGAGCACAAGGTCATGAACACGGATTGGCCCATCCGTGTCACCCTCAACGCGGACAAAAACCACGGATATGCCTTTGCCCACAACCAGGTGCCCTTTGCTTACAAAATGGAGCGCATTCATGGGTTTAATGGGTGACACTGAAACGAGTTCAGTGTGACAGATAAGGAGGTTCAGTGTGACAAGCAGGACACTGAAACAGGTTCAGTGTGCAAGCAGGACACTGAGGACACTGAGCTTGCCGAAGTGTCATTCCAACAAATCAGGTCTTTTGTTTTGGGTGCTTTTAAACGCCTGTTCTTCGCGCCAAGCATCTACCTTGGGTGTATTGCCCGATGTCAGTATATCAGGCACCTTTTGGCCTTTGTAGTCCGCAGGACGGGTGTATACCGGCGGCGCGAGTAGCCCATCTTGAAAAGAGTCGGTTAGGGCAGAGGTCTCGTTGCCCAATACCCCGGGAATCAGCCGTATCAGGCTGTCACAGAGTACGGCAGCTGCCAATTCACCTCCAGAAAGTACGTAGTCGCCTATGGAAATTTCATGCGTTACAAACATATCCCGTACCCGTTGGTCAACGCCTTTGTAGTGTCCGCAGAGGACAATTATATTTTTAAGTAGCGATAATGTATTGGCCATCCCTTGATTGAGTACATCGCCATCGGGTGTCATGTAAATCACGGCATCGTAGTCACGTGCGGCTTTAAGTTCGCTGATGCATTTGTCAATGGGTGCCACCATCAACACCATGCCCGCGCCCCCTCCATAAGGGTAGTCATCTACTTGCTTGTAGTTGTTAGTGGTATAGTCCCTAAGGTTATGGAAATGCACTTCCACCAAACCTGCTTCTTGGGCGCGTTTCATGATAGAGCCGTCAAAAGGGCTGTGCATGAGTTCGGGAACCACACTAATGATGTCTATTCGCATGGGGTAAAGATAGGGAATAGGCAATAGTTAGTAGTTAATAGGGAATAGTTAATAGGGAATAGTTAGTAGTTAATAGGGAATAGGCAGTAGTTGATAGGGAATAGGTAGTGGTTAATAGTTGGCTGAGTGCGCCCTGAGGACACTGCGGACACTGAGCCTGCCTTGCCGCAGGCAGGCCTGCCCAAGGCAGGCAGGCCTGTCGAAGTGTCGAAGTGCCGAAGGGGGTCAGGGGCTAACTGCATCAGCGAAAAAAAAGGCGGTGGAAAATTTCCACTACCTCCAAAGTTTGAAATAAGCGCAACCAACCCCCAAAGCCTTTACTCAAAAATAAAGCGCATTTTTTCACCGTTTTTGTTCAAAAACGTAAGCTCATAAATGCTGTCTTCGTCCAATGCCAATACATCGGATTTACTATCCACTTCCTTACCATTAACGGCCAATAGGACATCTCCTGGTTGAACGCCCCTGCGAGACAGCCTGCTGTTCTCTATTCCAGAAACATACACCCCGCTATCAGTATCGTATGACTTGGCCTCTTTTTTACTGAGGTCTCGCAAGCGCATGCCGTAGTAGTTGATAAAAGGCGTTGCTTTTAGTGCAACCCTAAGGCTAATGGCTTCTCCTTCGCGAACAACCGTCACATCCACGCTTTCGCCTGGGCGCTTGGAACCTAAATATCCAGTTAAATCGGCAAATTTGCGAATGGGCGCATTGTCAATTTTGGTGATGATATCGCCCTCTTGAATGCCGGCTTCTTTGGCACCCATATTCGCTTCAAGCCCACCAACATAGAACCCTTCGGTTTCTTCAATGCCGAGTTGCTCGGCCATGCGCGCGTTTAGGCCGTTGCCCGATACGCCCAACAGTGCCTTTTGCACATTGCCATACTCTACAATATCTTCAAAAATCTTTCGCGCGATGTTGCTGGGCACGGCAAATGAATAGCCGATAAAGGTACCCATACCGTTGCTCGTAATGGCTGTATTGATGCCAATCAAATCGCCGTCCAAATTGACCAGTGCACCGCCACTATTTCCTGAATTCACAGCAGCATCGGTTTGGATAAAAGATTGGTTTTTGTTGTCATAATCGCTAAAATCTCTCGATTTGGCACTGATGATGCCCGCCGTAACGGTAGAGTTGAGGTTATAAGGATTACCAACCGCCAACACCCACTCGCCAATGCGTGTGTTGTCGGAGTCGGCAAAACGCACATATGGGAAACTATAATCGCCTTTTATTTTAAGTACAGCGATATCGGCATTGCTGTCCGTGCCAATGACTTCAACTTCGTATTTTTTATTGTCGTTGGTGGTGATTTCTAGGGTCGTGGCACCCTCAACCACGTGGTTGTTGGTGATGATATAGCCGTCTGATGAGACGATCACTCCCGACCCCATACCAATACGCGGGTATTCGCGTGGACTTCTCCCATAGAAGTACTCAAAAAGGCTGCTGGGTCGCTGCCCTTTTTCCACACTGGTATTGATGATATGCACCACTGCATCAATGGTTTTTTCGGCAGCAGCCGTAAAATCCGTACTGATGTCTTTTATCGTGGTAGTAGGCGTAAAATTGGTATTTACAGCTTGTGGTTGCACAGGCGTGTAAAGCACGGTTTGCTCTTGTGTAAGGTGATAGCCCAGTAGGGTTAGTAAAGCAGCGCCAAAGGCAACTGCCGTGTATTTAAAGAATGATTTCATAGCGTTTCAATTAAATAGTACACCCAAAAATAGGGCAACTGTTTTTGTGTTAAAAGTCATTTAACGCATTTTTAACAACGAACCCATCTTATTTTTTAGTTCTTAACCGGTAGGAAATGCTATTTGACTAGCGCTGGGCTACGACTGAAAAAAGCAATTGAACAGGTTGAGGAAATTCCAAGTATTTTTCAGGAAATCGAAAAAGTCAAGTTGCGTTCACTAGAGCCGAGGTTGAATTTGGTTATATTTGCACATGCTTTTTTCGTTTGTAAAATATCAGGGCACGGGGAATGACTTTGTGATTGTAGACAATCGCGACAATCGTTTTCCTATCAACGATCACGCCCTTATTGCACAGCTTTGTCATCGCAATTATGGCATAGGCGCTGATGGTGTTATTGCCATAGAATCCGATACCACCTCCGATTTTTTTATGCGTTATTTCAATGCCGACGGCCATGAAGGCAGCTTGTGTGGTAACGGTTCTCGCTGTGCTGTTCACTACGCCAACGCCTTGGGGCTTACCCAAAAAGAAGTGGTTTTTCGCGCAGCTGACGGCTTGCACCAAGCACAATTTGTGGGTGAGGAGGTAGCCTTTTCGCTACACGACGTTTCCAAATGGGAGACACATAAGGAAGCTCTTTTTATAGATACCGGATCACCGCATCACATTGCTTTTGTTGACGATGTGGCTGCCGTAGACGTGGCTACCACAGGGGCTGCGATTGCCCACGGCGCCCCGTATTTTGCAGACGGTACCAATGTAAATTTTGTTGAAGTTACGGCAGCAGACAGCTTAAACGTCCGCACGTATGAACGTGGCGTTGAAGCGGAAACGCTATCGTGTGGAACTGGCGTTACTGCCGCTGCCATAGGGGCACACCTTAGCAAGCGAGTCTCCGCAGAAAAAATCAGCATACAAACCAAAGGTGGCGTATTGACCGTTTCGTTTACCGCCACTTCCAACGGATATGAAGCAGTAGTGCTTCAAGGGCCTGCCACAGCTGTTTATAAGGGACAATGGGAGATAACAACCAAATGATTAAACGCGTATTCATAGCGGTACTGCTATTGGGATTTCTTATTGGCAGCGCATTTGTATTTCACTTTTACAGGGTATTTTTTGCTTCCAATACCGCTTTTGAAACGCCCCAACGAGAAGTACTTATTCCTTCTACGGACACCAAAATTGCCGCTTACGACACCCTTGTTCGGGTGGTTGAGCACTTTGATTTTTTCCAGCAAGCTGCCCGTCGCAAAGGCTATCAGCCCATACCGGGGCGTTTTGTGTTGGACAAAGGCATGAACAACAACGAGCTGATCAACCGATTGCGTTCAGAAAACAAACCCATCCGCCTGACGTTTAACAACCAAAAAACGCTGATGCATTTGGCGGCATACGTTGCTAAGAAAATAGAAATAGACAGCACTGCCATCATGCAGGCTTTTTACAATGCGGACTTTTTGAAGGAAAACGGTTTGACACAAGATAATGTGTTGTCCATCTGCTTGCCTAATTCTTATGATGTTTTTTGGAACACGACTGCCGAGCAGTTTAGAGACAGGATGCTGAGGCAATACAAGGCTTTTTGGACCCCAAAGCGAGAGGCGGCGCGCAAAAAAATAAAACGTTCACGTGAGGAAGTAGTGGCCTTGGCCGCTGTGGTACACAAAGAATCCTACCGTGTGGATGAGCGGCCTTTGGTAGCAGGGGTTTACCTCAACCGACTGCGTAAACGGATGCGACTTCAAGCCGACCCAACCGTGATCTATGCATTGATGCGAAAAGCCAATGACTTTGATATGGACATTCGCAGAGTGCTTTATGCGGACTTAAAAATCAGATCTCCTTACAATACCTACCGCAACAGGGGGATACCGCCCGGACCCATTACCATGCCAGACATCAGTGCCATTGATGCGGTGCTGTTTGCTGCCAAGCATGAGTACATATACTTTGTTGCTGATCCAAGTCGGAGTGGCTATCATTTATTTGCGACAAACCTCAAAGAGCACAATAAAAATAAAAAGATATACACCCGTTGGCTACGCGAAAAAAACATTTACCGCTAACCGCTTAGGAAAGAAAAAACGGTAGGTCTTTTGTGTAAGTCTTCCTTGTTGTTGCGCCATGCCTCGGCAGCTGCCGTTTTGATAAACTCTGTGGGAAGCGTGATGTCACAGGCCACACTGAGCAGTGTTTTTGGTCGTAAGGCCTTGCTTAATTCATCAAGAAGTGCATTGTTGCGATAAGGCGTTTCTATAAACACCTGTGTTTGATTTCGTTCTATGGATTTTTTCTCGTATTGCTTGATGGCCTTTCTGCGTTCGCCCTTGTCTATGGGCAAATAGCCGTTAAAGGCAAAAGATTGACCGTTGAGTCCAGCTGCCATAATCGCCAACAGTATGGATGAAGGCCCTACTAGTGGAATGACACGAATAGTGTTGGCGTGCGCCCGTGCCACAAGTGCAGCACCCGGATCTGCAACACCTGGGCAACCTGCATCTGTAATAAGTCCCACGTCCTCGCCATTTTGAAGGGGCAGGAGCATGGCCGCCAAGTCTTCTTCGGTTGTAAATTTATTGAGCAGGTGAACGCTTATGTTGTCTTGAGGTATGTTTGGACAGATGCTTTTGACAAACGCCCGACCCGCTTTTTCTTTCTCAAAGACAAAACAACGCAGGGCCTCTATGGTTTTTTTAACCGAAATGGGCATCACTTCTAGTGGTGCCGTATCGCCCAATACATTTGGGATTAAAAAAAGGCGACCTGTTGTTTGAGTGCTCATTTGGCATGTTTTTTCAACCAATTCTTGCAACAATCATGCAGCAATTCATAAACATGAGCAAAACCATCAACCCCTCCGTGATAGGGATCGGGAATGCGAGGTGCTTCTACCTCGCTTGCGGTGGTGATAAGTGCAATTATGTCTCGTTGTGCTGCCGAGGTGCACAGGGCTAGCGCATTGGAAAGGTTTTCTTCGTCCATGACCAATATGTGGTCAAAAAGGTCGATGTCAGCTGGGGTGAGTTGTCGTGCTCGTTGCTTGCTGATGTCAATATTGTGTTGTGCAGCAATGGAAATACTTCGGGGATCTGGTGCTGCGCCTTGGTGGTAGTTGGCCGTACCAGCGGAATCAATTAAAAAATCCTGTTTGTTGGTGTGTTTTCGCATGATGCCTTCGGCTAA
The DNA here is from genome assembly GCA_002862705.1 of Flavobacteriaceae bacterium. Taxonomy (GTDB): domain Bacteria; phylum Bacteroidota; class Bacteroidia; order Flavobacteriales; family Flavobacteriaceae; genus UBA7446. The sequence continues at coordinate 19,686 of PKDU01000049.1, read as the reverse complement.
CGGTGAGCGGCAGATATTACCCAAGCACACCAAAAGCACCTTGGTTGTCATGCCTTAGTTGGAAAGTTTTTTGTTGAGGTCGTCTACATATTTGCGGAACTGCTTGTCGGTAAATGCAAGGTTGTCAACAGTTTTGCAAGCGTGAAGCACGGTAGCGTGGTCGCGGTGTCCAATTTTAGAGCCAATACTTGCCAGAGACGCTTTGGTCATTTTTTTGGCAAAGAACATGGCCAATTGTCTGGCTTGTACGATATGACGTTTTCTCGTTTTTGATTGTAGCGTAGTAACGTCCATTTGGAAGTATTCCGACACCACTTTTTGAATGTGGTCGATAGAAACTTCGCGTTTGGTGTTGCGCACAAATTTTTCAACGATTTGTCTGGCCAGGTCAAGGGTAACTTCTTTTCTGTTAAACGACGCCTGTGCAATAAGTGAAATAATGGCACCTTCGAGTTCACGCACATTTGTCTGTACAGATTTGGCAACAAAGTCGATGATTTCTTCTGGCATTTCAACGCCATCGCGGTACAGTTTGTTTTTTAGAATGGAAACGCGTGTTTCGAAGTCAGGACGTTGCAGTTCAGCAGAGAGGCCCCACTTAAATCGGGACAATAAGCGTTGCTCGATATCTTGCATGTCTACCGGAGCCTTATCGGAAGTCAAGATAACTTGCTTGCCGTTTTGGTGCAGGTGATTGAAAATATGGAAGAATACATCTTGCGTTCCGGATTTCCCAGAAAAGAATTGCACGTCATCTACAATAAGGACATCCATTACTTGGTAGAAGTGAATAAAGTCGTTTCTGTTATTCTTCTTAACCGCCTCAATGTATTGTTGTGTAAATTTTTCAGCTGAAATATACAATACGGTCTTTTCGGGGTATTTACTTTTTATATCAACACCTATGGCGTGGGCAAGGTGCGTTTTGCCAAGGCCAACACCGCCAAAAATGAGTAGGGGGTTGAAAGAAGTTCCGCCCGGTTTGTTGGCTACGGCAATTCCGGCTGATCTAGCAAGTCGATTGGCATCACCTTCTAAAAAGTTTTCAAAGTTATAGCTAGGGTTTAGTTGCGATTCAACTTTGAGGTTGCGTATTCCCGGGATGACAAATGGATTTTTAAGTTCAGCAGTTTGCGCTTGCAAGGGCGCTTCAACATTTTGCACCTTAATGCGTCCTTTATTTTGACTTGGAATACTTTCTGTAAACGCTTGTTTGCTGCCAAATGTATTTTCCATTCGGATCACATATACAAGTCTGGCGCTTGGACCAAGTTCTTTTGTGAGTGCCACTTTAAGGATTTCGATATAGTGTTCCTCGAGCCATTCGTAAAAGAATTTACTAGGGACTTCAACACTGAGGGCATCGCCGTTCAATTTTAAAGGCTTGATTGGGTCAAACCAAGTCTTAAAAGCTTGATTGTGAATGTTGTCCTTCACAAAATTCAAACAGTTTCCCCAAACGCTATCAGCGGTTTTTTGCATTTTATTATTGGTCACTATGGTTTTGATGTAACAAAAAAAGGTAAAAATTTGGGGTTTCCGTGTCTTTATTTGTACAGCACAAATATGTGTTTAATTTTTTTTAAAAAAAAGCCCTTTTGCTATTGAATTTATAAAAAGATTTGTGCATATTATGGCTCGTTAAAAAGTCTTTTTTTTGACATTAATCCCTTACAGTGAGTAAGAAAAATATTACAATTCAGAATTCGGTTCATTATCATCAGGTTGATCAAATGGGTGTCATGCACCACGCACAATACGTATACGCTTTGGAGCAGTCAAGAATTGAATGGCTGCAACGGCAAGGGGTTAGTTATGGCGACCTTGAAAAAAAGGGGATTTTACTCCCAGTGGTAGACATAAGCCTTCAATATAAGAAGCCATTGCACTTTGAAGACCTATATTTTGTTCATGCTTCATTAGACGAATTAAACGGCTATTATGTTGATTTTTCCTATGTGATTGAAAATCAGCAGAAAGACTGTGTTGCTACTGCAACAACCCGTTTGGTTTTTGTGGACGAACAAGCCCGCCGCGCCATGAAATGCCCAGACTTCCTACTTAAGGTCTTTCGTTTGTAATAAGGTGTAGTATATCTCCTACAATTTTCTTTGATGTTTTTTTTCCCTCCGGGAGCACGGGCGCCATAATGCCATTTCCTACTGGTTTGCCAGCCTCGAGCATACGACATTCATCCCAAAAATTGGTTGTTAAGAACCCTTGAATTGTTGCCGCTCCGCCCTCAACCATGATGGATTGAATTTCATTTGCAAAGCACCAACTCAGGATGCCTTTTATCATTTCCGTTTTCGTTATCGCAACCCAATTGACATTTGCTTCTCTTTTATTGACGCTGTTGTTGAAAACCACAGTTTTCGCAGCTCCATTTAACACCGCTGCGTTGGCATCTATGCTGTTGTTAGGGTCAATGACCAATCGTATCGGATTGTTGCCTGTCCATTTTCTTGTGGTTAGTTTTGGGTTGTCATCATCCACCGTTTTCCTGCCCACCAATATGGCGTGTTCTTCTGCTCGCCAACGATGCGCCAGTTGCTGGCTATCTGCATCACTAATCCAAAACACCTCACCTTTCTTGTCATCTGCTGGCGCCATATAGCCGTCTGCCGATTGTGCCCACTTCAATATAATATACGGACGCTTTTTGGTATGGAAGCAATAAAAGCGTTTATTCAATTCCAAACAGTCATCTTCCAATACACCGCTGATTACTTCAACGCCTGCCGCTTTTAGTGCTGCAATGCCACGTCCGGCCACCTTTGGGTTTGGGTCTGTTGCGCCTATGATTACTTTTTTGATGCCCTTAGCCAAAACCAAATCACAACAGGGAGGTGTTTTGCCGTGATGTGAGCAGGGTTCAAGGTTAACATATAAAGTAGCGCCATCCAACTCATTGGGTGAGAGCTTGGCTAAGGCGTTTACTTCGGCATGTGTATCCCCGGCTTTTTGATGCCAGCCCTCACCAATAATTTTCCCATCCCTAACCACTACTGCGCCCACCATGGGATTGGGATAGGTGTGTCCAAAGCTCTTTTGAGCCAGGACCAAACAGCGACGCATAAAATTATCGTGGGTTGGATGCAACGGGAATGTGTATTTTAGCAAAAATATCAAATATCTCCTTGCGAAGCAGATTTCATTTACAATTGACCCACTTTGACAGTAAAAAAAATTAGAGCACAATTTCTGAAGTTACTTTCACCGCAGTACACCCAAGATGAAATTGGTATGCACGTTGAAATGTTGTGTGAAGCCTATTTGGATTTCACACCCGCTCAGGTTGTACTCAATCTCAATGAAGTATTGTCCCCTGAAAAAAAAGCGCAATTCCAAGCCGCACTATCAGCCCTTCAAGAAAATATACCCATACAATATATAATAGGTACCGTTATGTTTGCTGGTCTTACACTTGATGTAGACGAACGCGTGCTTATTCCCCGACCCGAAACAGAAGAACTGGTGCATTGGTTGTTGGCTACTCACGATAATGAAGCACCCCTTCGTGTACTGGACATCGGAACAGGCAGTGGTTGTGTGGCAATAGCCATAAAGAAAGCGCGCCCAAACTGGAAAGTAACAGCTTGGGATGTTGATTTGGATGCCTTGGCAGCAGCCAGGCACAATGCCAAAAAAAACAGCCTATCCGTCAATTTTGAAGTTGTTGATATTTTGGGTGCACAATTACCCAACACCAATTGGGACATTATTGTGTCCAACCCACCCTATGTACCCGAATCCGAAAAAGCACATACCGCAGCACATGTGTTACGAGAACCTGAGCACGCCATTTTTGTTCCAGGGGCATCCCCGCTAAAACACTACACACACATCATCAATTATGCAACCAAGCAGCTAAATGCCAAGGGGGGTATTTATTTAGAAGGACACGCACCGCTTATGAAAACACTTCATTTGCTTTTAACACAAGCAGGATTTTCCGATATTGTACTTCGAAACGATTTTAGGACAAACCCACGGTTTATACGTGCACAATACCGATGAATACAGCAGAAAAAATACATGCATTAAGGACTGAGCTACACGAGCACAACCGACGCTATTATATAGAAGATGAGCCAGTGATTTCTGATCGTGAATTCGATGAAATGCTGGCCGAACTCCAAGCGCTTGAAGATGCAAACCCCGCACTTTTTGATGCCAATTCACCCACTCAGCGCGTGGGTGGTGCCGTAACCAAAACCTTTAACACCATTGCCCACGAACAGCGTATGTACTCATTGGACAACTCCTATAACAGACAGGATTTGTTGGATTGGGAGCAACGAATGTGTAAAAACTTAGGCGTGGCATCCTTGGATTATACCTGTGAGTTGAAATACGACGGGGCTTCAATCAGCCTGACCTATGAAGACGGGAAGCTGGTGCAAGCCCTTACGCGCGGCGACGGTTTTCAAGGCGATGAAGTAACTCAAAACATCAAAACCATTCACAGTGTTCCCTTGCAAATTGTAGCTTCTGACGTGCCGCAACGCTTTGCCATACGAGGAGAAATTATTTTGCCATTTGCAGGTTTTGAACAAATGAACAAACAACGCATCGCCCAAGGCGAAGAACCCTACATGAACCCAAGAAACACGGCGTCGGGTAGTTTAAAATTGCAAGACAGCACCTTGGTGGCAGCCCGCCCCTTGGATTGTTTTCTCTACCAAATTGTTATGGACAGAACCTTATTTCAAACCCAATTGGCATCGCTGCAAGCAGCCAAAAGATGGGGTTTTTATGTGCCCGAACATTTTGTACATGCCCACAACATGCAGGAGGTGTTTGCTTTTTTGGATCACTGGGAACAAGCGCGCAGTAGCTTGCCCTACGAAATTGATGGGGTAGTGGTTAAAGTAAACCAATTGGCATACCAAGAGCAACTGGGCTACACAGCCAAATCACCCCGTTGGGCCATGGCCTATAAGTTTAAAGCAGCGGCGGTTGAAACCCAACTGGAAGATTTGGTTTACCAAGTAGGCCGCACAGGCGCCATAACGCCTGTGGCGCAACTAAAACCCGTGTTGCTGGGCGGTACCATCGTCAAGCGGGCGTCCTTACACAACGCAGATTTTATTGCAGAACTCGGACTCCACCGCAACGATACCGTTTCTGTAGCAAAAGGTGGCGAGATTATTCCTAAGATTACCTCGGTCAATCACAGCAAGCGTTTGCCCAACAGCCAAGCCATCGAATACGCAACCAACTGTCCATCTTGTGGCTCCCCATTAAAACGAAATCCCGAAGAAGCACAGCACTACTGTCCAAATGCAGCTGGCTGCTTGCCGCAACGTGTGGGTCGTGTGGCGCACTTTATTTCCAGAAAAGCCATGGATATTGACGGGCTGGGTGCCGAAACCATACAACTGCTCATAAAAAACAACCGCATCAACAGCTATGCGGATTTATATGCCCTTACTGAGGCTGACCTTATATCACTGGAACGCTTGGCTGAAAAATCGGCACAGAACATTGTGCAAGCCGTTGCCGCTTCTGTAAGCATACCCTTCCACCGTGTGTTGTTTGGTTTGGGTATTCGCTATGTGGGTCAAACTGTTGCCAAAAAGTTGGCACAGCACTTTGGTTCTATTGATGCCTTAATGCAAGCCGATGTCGAAGCCTTGGAAGCTGTTGATGAAATCGGAACACGTATTGCTCAAAGTGTGGTTGCTTTTTTTCAAGATGTCGACAACCTTTTTGTCATTTCACAATTACGCGCTTCGGGCGTACAACTTGAAGCAGCTGTTTTGTCTCAACCCACTTCAACCACACTGGCCGATATGCGCTTTGTGGTGTCGGGTGTTTTTAGCAAGTATTCCAGAGACGAACTAAAGGCAACTATCGAACAGCATGGCGGTAAGATTGCTTCTTCCATTTCAAAAAATACTACCTATTTGGTGGCCGGAGAAAAGATGGGTCCTGCCAAGAAAACCAAGGCCGAAAGTTTGGGTGTTCGCATCATTTCTGAGCAAGAATTTGATGCGCTTATAGGATCCTAATGTTGTGTTTGTAACAAACCGTTAGTTTTTTATAATATATTGTTGTGGTCATGCAACCACCTCTTACGAAAACACTACTTTTACAACGATGAATTTTTTTGCCAAACGTACCGTAAAACAGCAACTCAGTCTACTCGATAGCAGGGTAGGAGTTAAGCCTGCAACAATAGGTCGTATGGTTTTTGTCCACGATGCGGATTTAGATATTACAGAAGCACAGTTTAAAGACATGATTGATTTTTTTTCCCCAGAATATAAAACAATCGAGCGTGTCTATTTTCATTTAAATAAAAAAATGCTTGAAGGTTTGCCCAAGCCTCACTTGCATCCTAAAAGTTTGGACTGGCGTGGTAGAATCGCCGAAGATGATTTAAAATTTGTGCTGTTACAGCCTTACGACATTGCCATCCATTTTGTGCAGCACAGTACCCTTTCACTGGCTTCTTTTTCTGCACAACTCAAAGCCTCTTTTCGCATAGGTCCGTCTTGTATGGATACTAGATTGAACGATTTGGTGCTACCCACACGATTGGATTTTGGCGGGTTTTTAAGCGATCTTAAAAATTATTATAATAAAATAAACCCTCATGCATAAGCTAACAGTCAAATCTACAGCAGTAGCGGTTATTACCCCTTTTTGTGCAGACGGTTCCGTTGATCACGACGCCCTTGCCCGCATCATTCACTTTTTGATTGATAGCGGTATTGATTTTCTTGTGGCTTTGGGAACGACGGGCGAATCCGTTACGCTGACCAATGATGAAACCCAGGCTGTTTTTGCCACTTTTGTGCGTGAAAACAAACAACGCGTTCCGTTGATTATGGGTGTTGGCGGCAATTGTACCCGTTCACTAGTTGAGCGCTTTCAGACGTTAGACACTACTGGATTTGATGCCATTCTATCTGTAACGCCTTATTACAATCGTCCTAGTCAAGAAGGACTGTATCAGCATTATATGGCCTTGGATGCCGTAACACCTTTACCTTTATTTATGTACAACGTTCCCGGAAGAACAGGTGTTAACATGACTGCCCAGACCACAGTGCGTATTGCCCGTGATGCAAAACACATTGTTGGGGTTAAGGATGCGAGTGGCAATATGGAGCAGGGTGCAGAAATCATAGCGCAACGCCCAACAGATTTCTTGGTTTTTTCAGGTGATGATGAAACCGCAATTCCACTAACCCTTCTGGGTGGGGACGGCGTTATTTCTGTAATTGCCGGTGGCTTTCCAAAAGCGTTTAAACACGGGATGGATTTGGCTTTAGAAAAAAACGAAGCTGAGGCAACGCGAATCAATCAGCAATTCAAGCCTATTATAGATTTGCTGTATCAAGAAGGAAACCCTGCTGGAATCAAGGCTGTTTCTCAATTACTTGGACTTTGTGAGGCCAACTTGAGGCTTCCTTTGGTTAAGCCTACGGATGCACTTGTAGCTGCCTTGCAGCCTTATGTAAGCAAGCTCAATTAAACACCAACCCCAACCTGAAACCAACGCTGTTGTGTCCTGAATTTGGAAACGTAATATCAGCATTGGACTCATGTCTTATTACCAACGTGCAGCTTACCCAGAAATGTTCCTTGTATTTCACCTTCACGCCCAAGCCTATATTGTCGGAAAAGGCAAATCCAGCCGCCAAACGCTCTGTTAGCTGTGAGGTCCACATAGGTCCAATAGAACCGTATCCAAATACAGCTATTTTGGGATTTATAAACCAATTGAGGCTTACTCCCAAATGCGCCGCCAGCTGATGGATATTTTTTTCTGTCAACATTTTTTCTTGAAAATCGTTTGGAAAATCATCGAAGAATGATGTTGTGGTAAACCACTTGTTGCGGAGTTGGTGTTTTGAAAAATAGTAGCCCAATTCACTCAAGACGTCTACTTTAAAACCGCCTAGTTGATATTGTTGTAACCTTAGGTGTCCCAAGATGTGCTGCTGGGTAAGTTTGTAGTCTTCACTATTAAACGGAAAGGCTTGCTGTGTGGCATAACCGAGGTGTATTCCCCAATCGGGCGGACTTGGTTCTTCTTGTCCTGCGACGATTTGAAAAGCGAATAGGATAAGGAGTGCCCGTAAATAAGATGTGCACATGCGCTTTCTATGTAAAACGTTTTAATTAAATTAGCCACCATGAAATTACCAAATTATTTAGTTGTAGGCCTACTTTTTTTAGTAGTAGGTTGTAGTGATTATCAAAAAGCACTGAAATCCGAAAATCTTGGGGTAAAAAACAAACTTGCTCAATCGCTTTATGAGGATGGAAAATACCGCAAAGCAGCACAGCTTTACGAACAGTTAAAGGTATCACACAGAGGTAAGCCACAGGCAGAACGTATCATTTTCTTCTATGCAAATGCGCTATTGGAAACCAAAAACTATATTTTGGCGGCCTATGAATTTGAAACTTTTGTAAAAGCTTATCCCAAAAGCCAGAAGGCTGATGAAGCCTATTTTTTGATGGCGCATGCTTATTATATGACCTCTCCAAACTTCAGTTTAGATCAAACCGATACGTACGAGGCTTTGGATAAACTCCAAGAGTTTATTAACCGCTACCCTGAAAGTGAACGCATGGAACGCGCTAATGCCATGGTACAAGAATTGCGTATCAAGACAGAAAGGAAAGGATTTGAAACCGCCAAACAGTACCATACCATACGAGATTATAAAGCCGCAATGAAAGCGTTAGATAATTTTATTGCAGACAACCCAGGTACTTCATTCCGTGAAGGTGCCCTTTTTGTTCAGTTCTCTGCGGCGGCCACACTAGCCATCAATAGCGTTGCGTATAAGAAGGAAAATCGCCTTGAAGACGCCAAATCTAAATTTGAAAACTTCAAGCGTTTGTACCCAGAATCAACACATATGGAGGATGCTCAAAAACTCTTGGAAGATATTGAGCAAGAAATCCTTACTTTTGCATCCAATTAAATTTTTCGCATGGACCTAAAAAGCACAGAAGCCGCACTTACTACAAAAACATATGATCGCAACGAAATAGATGCGTCAACGGGCAATATCTACGAGAGTATTTCAATCATGGCAAGACGTGCCGTGCAAATCAATGAGGACATCAAAACAGAGTTGTTCGAGAAATTGGAAGAATTTGCTACACCAACCGAAAGTTTAGAGGAAATTTTCGAAAACAAAGAACAGATAGAAGTTTCTAAGTTTTACGAAAAGCTGCCAAAGCCACACGCTATCGCAATTGAGCAATGGCTTCAAGAAAAGATTTACTACCGTCACACGGACGCTGACGCAAGCGAATAGTCATGTCTATCTTGCATGACAAGCGAATCTTACTCGGAATATCGGGGAGTATTGCGGCCTACAAAACGCCGACCATTGCCCGATTGCTTGTCAAAGTAGGAGCCAACGTCCAGGTTGTCATGACCGAAGCAGCAAAGGGATTTGTTACCCCCCTTACGCTGTCTACCCTTACAGATCGTGAAGTCCTTACTTCTTTCACACAAGAAGACAACGACAATGCCGTATGGAACAACCACGTTTCTCTAGGTCTTTGGGCAGATGCAATGCTCATTGCACCCGCCTCTGCCAATACACTCGCTAGAATGGCAACTGCCGCAGCAGACAACTTGCTTTTGGCAACCTATCTATCCGCAAAATGTCCCGTCTTTTTTGCGCCAGCAATGGATTTGGACATGCACAAGCATCCTGCCAATCAAGAAAATATTAATCGCTTGGTTGCTAACGGCAACATATTAATGCCTGCAACTTCCGGCCCCTTGGCTAGTGGGCTAGAGGGCGAAGGTCGAATGGAAGAGCCCGAGCAAATAGTCGCCATACTAGAAGATTATTTTACATCTAAATCACCGCTGTCTGGCAAAAAAATTGTCATTACTGCCGGCCCAACATACGAACCCATAGATCCTGTGCGTTTTATTGGTAATCACTCCTCAGGAAAAATGGGATATGCCTTAGCCAATGCTGCCGCACAACAAGGTGCTGACGTTACCTTAATCAGTGGACCCACCGCTGGAAATACCATACACCCCAATGTTTCAGCTGTAGCAGTTACCACGGCTGCTGAGATGCTAGCCGCTTGTATGGACGTGTATGCCAATGCCGATGCACTTATTATGGCTGCTGCTGTTGCAGACTTTCAGCCAACGGAACAAGCCCACCAAAAAATTAAAAAGCAAGCAGGTATACCTTCCTTGTCTCTGGTGCCAACACCCGATATACTTTCAAAACTCGGAGAGGAGAAAAAAAATCAACTCTTGATAGGTTTTGCCCTGGAAACCCAAGATGCCTTGGCAAACGCTCAGAAAAAACTAGCAAGCAAGAACCTTGATGCTATTGTTGTCAATTCACTCGCAGATGACGGCGCAGGTTTTGGTCACGACACCAATAAAATTTCTTTTTTACAAGCCAACAAAGAAGCCGTACATTATATACTTAAATCCAAGCAAGAAGTTGCTTTGGACGTGATGGATCACCTTAAAACCATGTTCGATGAATCTTAAAGCCTTATTTTTTGTTTTTGTTTTCAGTATACTTTCATGGGGGCAGGCTGTGCGTGTAACCCTTAACGTTAACAGCGATTTGGTTGATCAAACCAACATCAATCCTGTCAAAACACTAAAGAAAGCAGCCCAAGATTTTCTTAACAATACCAAATGGACGTCTAGTCGCGAGATGAATGCCGCTGAAATTGACATTGAAATGTTACTTACCATTTCTAGTGTCAATAACAATTCATTTGCTGCAAGCTTACAGGTACAATCAGGACGCTTGGTCTATAATACCAACTATAACTCACCGCTGGTTAATTTTTTTGATGAATCTTTTGGTTTTACCTATCAAGAGTTTCAACCGTTCTACTACGACGTGAATCGCTATAACAACAATCTTATTTCGGTGCTGTCGTATTATATAAATTTGGTCATTGGTATGGAGATGGATAGCTTTTCTCCTCTGGGCGGCACAGCCTATTTTGAGCGGGCACGCACCATTGCCAACGCAGCACAAGCAAGCAACGCACAAGGCTGGCAAGCCAATCAGGGTCAGAACGGTCGATATGATATTATTGACGCACTATTGTCAACCGCTTTTAACGACTTTAGAAACCTTGTTTACTCCTACCACAGGAAGGGTTTGGATACCATGACGGACACACCCAAAGAAGCTAAGGAAACTATTGCTGCGCAGTTGATTACCCTAGAGAACCTTATGCGTCGACAGCCAAATGCCTATTTGATTCAAGCCTTCTTTGATGCCAAAGCCGAAGAGATAAGTCAGCTCTTTAGCGATGGCCCAGAAGTTGAGACCAAAGCACTGCTTCGTTTTTTAAACCGATTTGTACCCAGCATGTCTGGCTACTGGAGCAGCATCACGCGTTAATAACTTCATGGCTTTAAGTGACATAAACGCATTATATTTGAAGTAACGACAATATACAACTGTGCTACTTTCTTTGTCCATCAAAAACTTTTCACTCATAGAAGACCTAGAGGTCTCTTTTGACAGTGGTTTGTCTATACTGACTGGGGAAACAGGCTCTGGAAAATCCATTTTATTACAAGCCTTATCCCTCATACTTGGGCAACGAGCCGATTTATCTACCATACGTGCAAATGCGTCAAAATGTATTGTGGAAGCCACTTTTGACATGGATAAGCACAAGTTAAAAACCATTTTTGACCAACTTGATTTGGACGAGGAAAGGCACACCCTCATCCGGCGCGAGTTGAGTGCAACTGGGAAGTCACGTGCTTTTATCAATGATACCCCCGTTACTTTGGATGCCCTTAGAACCGTGGGGAACGCTTTGGTGGATATTCATACCCAACGGCAAACCATACAACTTACCGACCCAGCGTTTTACCTCAATCTCATTGATGCCTATGGCGATAATGCGAAGTCGCTTGCTGCATACAAAGCGTCATTTAAGCATTGGCATATTTCCACTGCAGCGCTCGAAAGTTTAAGAGTACGTCAACGTCAGTCCGGTGAAGCCTTAGACTACCACAAGTTTTTACTCAACGAACTGGAACAGCTTAGCCTATCGCCCGACATGATAGCCACTTTGGAAGAAGAGGTACAGGTGCTTAAAAACGCGACGGGTCTTAGGTCTGCTCTTGCAGAGGTGGTTTCAATCAGCACCCAAGACGGTCTAGGTGTTCAAGACCAAATGATTAGCATTTCCCAGTTATTGGATAAAATAGCAAACCTTGGCGCTGCATACCAATCGCTTTATGAGCGCATATCAAGTGTGCGGATTGAACTTTCCGATATTATTTCTGAAACGCAACACTTGGGCGAGTCGGTACAAGACGATCCAGCTCGTTTACAACAAGTAGAGGAGTTGTTAAGTACGCTTCACCACCTGTGTCAAAAACACCATGTTTCAGACGCAGCGGGGCTTATTGAAAAACGCACACATTTGCAGCAGCTATGCGAAGGTGCCGAAGCTTTGGATGAACAGATCGAAACCCGATCCAAACAAGTAGCACTTGCTAAAACTGCTTTGGACGCTGCAGCAAAAACGTTGAGCAGTCAACGGCAACAAGCGTGTAACCCCCTCGCCGAGGCACTTGCCAAACGCTCACGTGATTTGGGTATGGAGCATGTACAATTTTCCATAGTGCTTAATCCCCTAGCTGCCCCCACGGCCAATGGTGTTGAGGAAGCAGCTCTGTTGTTCTCGGCCAACAAAGGCATTGATTTTGCGCCATTGAATAAGGTTGCCTCTGGGGGTGAACTGTCTCGCATCATGCTTGTTATTAAATCCATTGTGGCTGAAAAATCCCAACTTCCAACCTTGATTTTAGATGAAATTGACACAGGCGTGTCTGGCGAAATGGCAAAAGCCATGGGCAAGCGTATGCATGAAATGAGTCGCCATATGCAGGTGATTTCTATTACGCACTTGCCGCAAATAGCAGCTTTGGCTGATGCCCATTACAAAGTTTATAAAACAGTGGTAGGGGCATCTACACAAACATTTTTAACCCCACTTAACGAAGAACAAAGAATTGAAGAACTTGCTGAAATGCTCAGTGGAAAAGACGTAAAGGCGTCTGCCCGTGTGCATGCACGTGAGTTGCGAAACGTATAATTTAAATTACAACTATGAGTTACGGATTACTTAAAGGAAAACGAGGTATTATTTTTGGCGCACTGGACGAAAATTCCATTGCTTGGAAAACGGCAGAGCGTGTACACGAAGAAGGTGCGCGCTTTGTGTTGACAAATGCACCAATAGCCATGCGTATGGGAACCATCAACCAACTGGCTGAAAAAACAGGGTCAACCATTATCCCTGCCGATGCTACTTCCTTGGAAGATTTAGAACATTTGGTGACCGAGTCTGTCAAAGTACTTGGGGGCAAAATAGATTTTGTATTGCACTCCATTGGCATGTCTGTCAATGTACGTAAAGGACGTTCCTACACCGACCAAAAATACGATTGGACCGCAAAGGGCTGGGATGTTTCTGCCGGTTCCTTTCACAAGGTAATGCAAGTGCTTTACAAGCAAGATGCCATGAGCGAATGGGGAAGCATTGTAGCCCTTTCCTATATGGCTGCACAGCGCGTTTTTCCAGATTACAATGACATGGCAGATAACAAGTCCTTTTTGGAGTCTGTTGCGCGTAGCTTTGGATACTTCTTTGGTAGAGATAAAAAGGTTCGTGTCAATACCATCTCACAGTCGCCCACACCCACAACAGCAGGCAAAGGTGTCAAAGGATTTGATGGCTTTATTTCTTATGCAGAAAAAATGTCTCCACTGGGGAATGCCTCTGCACTCGACTGCGCCAACTATACGGTTACCCTGTTTTCGGATTTAACCCGAAAAGTAACCCTACAAAACTTGTTTCACGACGGCGGTTTCTCCAATATGGGCGTCAGCGATGCCGTTATGCAAGTGTTCGAGGACGAATAAAAAACAACCATGGCCAAACAACAGAAAAGTTATAAGGTGCGGTTTTTAGGCTCAAAGCAGGGGCTTTTGTTTCTGCTTTTTGCAGCACTTATATGGGTAATTAGCGCCTTGTCCGAAAAATATACCGCTGTTGTTCCTGTTCACGTTGAAATAGAAAACGATGCAACGGCTGTTATTTTATTGGAAAAACAGTTGCATGTAGATGCAAGTATGTCCGCTTCCGGTTTTTCTATTTTATACAGACGGCTGTTCCCACGTAAGTTGGTGCTTTTTACGGATGAATTACCAGCACTAGATTTAGATAAGCCCTTGTTAAGCACCCAGTATTTAGCCAACAGTTACAGGCAACAGTTTCCCAGCCGAAATGACCTTAATGGCTTTGTTGATAACACCATATTATTGCCACTGACCGCAGCTGTTGTAAAATCCTTTACACCTGCCTTGGCAGCGCCTCCTGCTTTCGCAGAGGGGTATCAATTGACATCTCCCATGCAATTCAATTTGAATCAAGTGACTGCAAGCGGAGGTAAAGAGAACCTTAAGCGCTTGGATACCGCCATTTTTAAGCTTTTAAGCGATGATAGTATTAAAGAAGACTTCGTGCTCAAGGCAGTCCTTTTGGATTCTATTGCAGCTTTGGCTAGATGGAATACTACCGAAATAGAGGTGCGCGGAACTGTTGATCGCTATTCTGACGTCTCTTTTATGCTGCCCATAACCATTACTAATGCGCCCAACACAATGGATATTGAATTGACGTCAACGTCCGTTGCATTGAAATTTGCAGCACCCCTCTCCAGTTTAAAAACCATCAATGCACAAGATTTTCGCGCAGAAGTGGTATACGAACAAACAACCACTGGACAATTTCCTGTCGTCATCTCTGGGTTACCTGACAATGCCAAACAAATTGTCATAACACCACCAACGGTTTCTTATCTCATATCCGAATGAAGCATTACGCACTTACGGGTGGTATAGGCAGTGGTAAATCAACTGTACTTGCACTTTTCGGCGAACTGGGTGTGCCCACCTTTTCAGCAGATGATTCTGCCAAAATGGCAATGGAGCAGGATGCAGCTATTAAAGCTAAAATCACAGCGTTATTTGGCGAAGCCTCATATGTAAAAGGCAAGCTGAACCGGCCATTTATTGCTGAGCAAGTTTTTGGCAATAATGAAAAATTACAGCAACTCAACGCCCTGGTGCACCCTGCCGCTCGAGCAGCTTATGCAAACTGGCAACAGGCGCAAGATGCCCCCTATACCGTTTATGAATTTCCTCTCGTATTTGAATTGGGGGAACAAGATAGGTTTGACGGCGTTATTTTAGTTATTAGTCCCGAGGCCTCACGCATACAACGGGTGAAAACTAGAGACGGTGCAACGGAAGCAGCCATACGTAAGCGGATGATGCACCAATGGACTGATGAACAAAAGCAACCCTTGACCGATATGCTTATTCACAACGCTACCCTTGACAAAACTGCCGATCAGGTGCGTAAGCTGCACCTGCAGTTGATGCGCGCTTGAACGTTTTCGCAAAGGTTGTGTATTTTTGTATTTCAAATAACAGCTAAACCTAGTGCATAAAATTAAACTCCCTTATATTTCATTCGAATGAAAAAGCGCTTGTTTAGCATATTGATTGCACTCATGGCACTATCCCTACTGGGCATTATTGTGGTGCAGATTTTTTGGATACAAACCAATCTTTCCAACCGAGAGCGCCAATTTTCATTGAGCGTTAACAATGCCTTGGCTGCCGTTTCAGAGCAAATCAAAGAGCGTGAGTTACGTGACTATATCAGCGCTACCCAAAAAATTATGGATAGTCTCGGCTCTCCAAAAGCATCCCAACTGACGGAAGTATTTCAATATATTGACCGTTCCACCATAGACAACAAAACCCTTTTGGTTTCGCGAGGTATTATTGAAGACTCCTATGGGATGTTCCCAGAGCTGTTTGATCCTGCCTCTTCTGATTCCACGCCCATACTGGATTACCGCAGTGTTAAAGCAACAACCGTTCTCGAAGAAGATGTTGAGGGAACCATCAATAGGATGTCTGCTTCTGAACGCATCCAACGTATTGAGCGTTTGTCTTCTATGGATAAGGCCAAGTACGAAAGTATCTTTATGGACATCGCAGCCACCAAGGTCATCGAAAAGCGTGTCAGCACCTTTGAGCTGGAATTGCTATTAGGACAGGAGCTTTTGCTTCGTGATATTGATGTTGGTTTTGAATTCCGTGTTTTTGAGGGCAATCGTATGTCTAGTTTAGGCACGAATCAGTTTCTTCAGAATATCAATAAAACTACTTACAGAATGCCCCTTTTTGTTGATGAAAATGGTTTAAGTAAGTATGAATTGCGTCTTATTTTTCCAGAAAAGACAGCTTTCCTAAGGTCATCTGTTTTTAGCTCTATTGCGCTTTCTGTTTTGTTTACAGTTGTTTTGATTACTGTGTTTGCTATCACCTTTTTTCAAGCCTTGAAACAAAAGAAGATTTCAGAAATAAAAACGGATTTCATCAATAATATGACGCATGAGTTTAAAACGCCCATTGCGACCATTCAGTTGGCATTAGATGCCTTGGGAACTTCGGCCATTGCCAAGCAACCCAATAAGGTTACGCAATACCTTAGTCTTATTCGTGATGAGAGTAGACGAATGAATACTCAGGTTGAGAATGTATTGCAAATTTCGAGGTTAGACAGACGTGAGTTGGAGCTTACCACCACGCTAATCGACCCCCACACGGCGATAAAGACCGCCATTGAGCATGTGCGTCTTTTGGTAGATCAACGCGAGGGAACGCTCAACGTGTCTTTAGATCCCATGCAAATCAAACTTCCGATATCAGAATCTCACATGACCAATGTTTGGGTCAACCTTTTGGAAAATGCCATCAAGTATTCTGACGACATAGTTGAAATAGACTTGATAACCAGCGTCACCAACGAAGCCTTTACCGTGACTGTTCAGGATAAAGGAATAGGAATGAGCAACAATGTTAAGCGAAAGGTCTTTAACCGTTTTTACAGGCAGGAGTCTGGCGATATTCACACCGTTAAGGGACATGGATTGGGACTTTCTTACGTTAAGCGTATCGTTGAATTGCACAATGGCACGATATATGTAAAAAGTCAACTTAAAAAAGGAAGTACTTTCACAGTGCGTTTTCCGCTTAAACACAAATTATGATCAGGGAAAAGAAAAAAGTTTTATTGGTTGAAGACGACCAAAATTTTGGAAGCATTCTTCGTGATTTTTTAGAAATTAATGATTTTGATGTAACACTTGCCCGCAACGGAGTTGAAGGAGGTGAAAAGTTTAATAAGGGAAGTTTCGATATTTGTTTGCTAGACGTGATGATGCCTTATAAGGACGGTTTTACCTTAGCTAAGGAAATACGCAAGACAGATGCTGGAGTACCCATCATATTTTTAACCGCCAAGTCCATGAAAGAGGATGTTGTTAAGGGATATAATATCGGAGCAGACGACTATTTGACCAAACCCTTTGATTCGGATGTGCTGCTGTTGAAAATGAAAGCCATGTTCCAACGCATGGGACAACAAGTAGTCAATTTGGACAAAGCCAACCACCTCTTTACAATTGGTCGGTTTTCCTTTAATGCGAAGCTGCGTGAATTGTCTTTTGAAAAGAATCCGCCTGTTAAGTTGTCTCCCAAAGAAGGCGCATTATTGCACTTGCTTGCACTGCACCTCAATGATTTGATGCCTCGAGAACTGGCGTTAAAAAAGATTTGGAAAGAAGACACCTATTTTACCTCTCGCTCCATGGATGTCTATATTGCTAAACTCCGCAAGCACTTAAAGGTGGACGCAAATATTGAAATCAGCAACATCCACGGAGAAGGATTCCGTATGACGGTCTCAGCTTGATCTAGGATGAAATTTTGAAATGGCATCTTTTAGGTGTCGTTGACTCATGTGAATATACCGTTCTGTAGTGGTAATACTGGCGTGTCCCATCATATGTTGTACCAGTTGAATGTCTGCTCCATTTTCGACCAAATGTGTCGCAAACGAGTGCCGTAGCGTGTGTGGGCTGATGTTTTTGTTGATGTTGGCCAATAACGCAGCCTGCTTGACGATGGTATATACCATCACTCTTGTTATGGATTTGCCCCTATTGTTTAAAAACAAGATATCTTCAAATCCCCTTGCCGCAGGCCTGTGCCTGTGCCGTAATTCATATGCGCTAATCAGTTTTATGGTACTGTCGGCTATGGGTACCCAACGCAGTTTATCACCCTTTCCCTTTACGCGTATGACACCTTTTTCAAAAAAGAGGTCAGAACATTTGAGCTCGGTTAATTCACTGACGCGTAGTCCACAGCTGTAAAGCAATTCCAATATGCAATGATTGCGCATGCCGTGTCTGCTGTCCTTATCTATGGATTGAATCAGTGCATCTACTTCTTCAACGGCTAGGGTGTCTGGAAATGTTTTTCGTGTTTTGGGTGTTTCTAGTAATAGCGTAGGGTTGTCTTTTCGGTAGCCTTCCAGTTCCAAATACCCAAAAAACCCCTTTAGGCCAGAAAGTATACGCGATTGGCTGGTGGGCTGCACCTCTTTTGAAAGTTGATAGACAAAATCCTTAAGGGAATCCGCATCTACATTCTGGGGTTTATTGTTGTTGTCTAAATTTTCGCAATAGCGCATAAGGCGCTTTACATCAAACTGATATCCTTCGATGGTGTTCTCGGACAATCCTTGCTCTAAGCGCAAATAATAGCCATAGTCTTCCAAAGCTTTTTCCCATTGCATACCCAAAAATACGGATTGATTGACTAGAGTTTATTAGTTTTGAGCAAAATATCATATGAAGATTACCATCATCAACGGACCAAACCTTAATTTACTTGGCAAACGCGAGCCTGAAATTTACGGTTCACAAGGTTTTGAAGGGTATTTAGAAGCGCTCAAAGCGCGCTACCCCAATATTGATATTGCCTATATACAATCCAATATCGAAGGGGAACTAATCGATGCACTTCACGCAGAGGGCTTTTCTACGGATGGGATCATCCTCAATGCAGGTGCTTATACGCACACCTCTGTTGGTATTGGCGATGCTATAAAAGCCATAGAAACTCCAGTGGTGGAGGTTCATATTTCAAACACCTTCTCTCGTGAAGATTTTCGCCACACCTCTTTTATCACACCCAATGCTAGGGGCTTAATCCTCGGTTTTGGCCTGGATGTGTACCGCTTGGCAATCGAAAGCTTTACTGCTAAATAATTATACAGGACGGTGACGGTTTCCTTTTGAAAGGGATCTTTGAATAAACCAATCCACCAACTTATCTGGCAGGTAGTTTGCCACTATTTTAAATACAAACGCATTCTTGTGAACGATATAGCGTGTTTTGGGGTGCTTTTTGGTTATGCATTTTAGGATGACATTTGACGTCCGGGCTACAGGCAGGGCATTTTTCTCTGTATTTTCAATCATTTTATCAGCTTTTTGCAAGATATCGTAGTAGTCAGTGTCTGCAAATTGGGCCATGCTGTTTAGGTTTTTGCCCCAAATCTTTGTCTTAATGGGCCCTGGTTCAATGGCCATCACTTTTATGCCATAACGCCGCAGCTCTCTTCTGTAAACGTCTGTCATGCTTTCCAAGGCGTGTTTTGAGATTGAATAAACGCCGTTGAACGGAGAACTGAACAATCCAGATATAGAACTGACGTTGATGATTCTTCCTGGCGGTCCCTTAAAAT
>PKDU01000061.1 GCA_002862705.1 Flavobacteriaceae bacterium | reverse complement strand
GCAACGATAGATTTATCTACAGTTATTTTTCTTTTTCATAGCAATTTTTTCCCATCCTCTTTTTAGAGGGTGGGTTTTCTTTTTTTAGCAAGTTTTTTGTTTATATTAGAGTATGGAAAAAATCAGGTCATTCTTTCAGTTCAGCTTTAGTATAGGCGATGCAAAAATGAGCGTTGGTTCTTTTTTGGTTTTGGTTATAATAATCATTGCCCTATACTTTACTATGCGTTTTGTACGCAGATTGTTGACACGCAAATTATCTGAAGAGCGCAAAGGAAAATTTAAGCCTGTATTCTCGTTCTTTAATTATTTGCTTTACACGGTAATCGTATTGCTTGCTTTGCAAAATGCTGGTGTCAATTTAAACGCACTTTTAGCCGCATCAGCTGCCTTATTGGTAGGTGTTGGTTTTGCCTTGCAGACCTTCTTTCAAGATATTATCTCAGGAATTTTTATTTTAATAGATCAAACGGTTCACGTTGGGGATATTATTGAGCTTGACGGTAAAGTTGGACGGGTCGAAAACATAACACTGCGCACTACCAGAGCTGTCACACGCGACAACAAGGTGCTTGTTATTCCCAACCACAAGTATTTAACAACAACTCTTTTTAATTGGACGGAAAACGACAAGGTCACAGGAGAGTCCATAAATGTGGGTGTAGCTTATGGCACTGATGTCGAAAAATTCAAGAAAGTAGTTTTGGAAATTGCGATGCAGCACCCCGACGCAACAAAGAAAAAAGAACCCATACTTCTGTTTCAAGATTTTGGCGACAGCAGCCTAGATTTTACTTTAATTGTATTTACTGAAAACGCATTCAAAGGTGCCATGATTAAGTCTGATATCAGATTTGCTATTGAGAAAGCATTAAAACGCAATGGTATCGAAATTCCTTTCCCACAACGCGTAATACATACACCTAAATAAATGGCACAAATTTTAATTGTTGAGGACGAAGCAAACATCCGTCGTGTGCTCAGGAAGATTCTTGTTGATGTGGACAACAATATCAATGTAAGTGAGGCTGTTGATGGTGTAGAAGCCATAACTATGGTGGACGAGAAGTCTTATGACCTTGTGCTTTGTGACATAAAAATGCCTAAAAAAGACGGTATTGAGGTCTTGGCACATATTCAAAAAGTATCTCCCCAATCGGCTGTGGTAATGATATCCGGTCATGGCGATTTGGAAACCGCCGTTAAGGCGATGCGTATGGGTGCCTATGATTATATTTCAAAACCACCAGACTTAAACCATTTGTTACAGACGGTCAATGCTGCCCTTCAACGAACCCCAGCACCCAAAAAAAAGACCAAGAAAATTGCTGTTCCCAAGCAGTATACCATGATTGGAAATTCAGAAGCCATTCAGACCATTCACAACATGGTAGAAAAGGTAGCGCCAACCATGGCTAGGGTAATGGTTCAAGGACCCAATGGCAGCGGTAAAGAATTGGTTGCAAGAGCATTACATTTTAAAAGTAACCGCTCCAGTAAACCCTTTGTAGAGGTCAATTGTGCTGCGATTCCTTCGGAGCTTATTGAAAGTGAACTTTTTGGACATATGAAAGGGGCATTTACTTCTGCCCACAAAGACCGCAAAGGGACTTTTGAGCAGGCCCAAGGGGGTACTCTTTTTTTAGACGAAATCGGAGATATGAGTCTTGCTGCACAAGCCAAAGTCTTACGTGCACTGGAAGAACATAAGATTCAACGCGTTGGAAGTGATAAAACCATTGCAGTAGATGTTCGCGTGATTGCTGCGACCAACAAAAATATCAAAGAAGAAATTGCACAAAATCGCTTTCGTGAAGACTTGTATCACCGATTGGCTGTGATTGAAATCCATGTGCCTGCGCTGAATAACCGAAGAGATGACATTCCTCTTTTGGCAACTCATTTTTTATCACTTTTAACCCCAAAAAAGGAACTCCTACCAGATGCAGTTGACGCACTCCAGAAAATGGATTGGACAGGCAATATTAGACAATTGCGTAATTTTATTGAGCGATTGCATATTTTAGGGGGACATCAAATATCCGCACAAGATGTTTCAACATACACCCTTACATAAATACCACGATGATAAGAATTCTCTTTTTTCTCTTTTTTAGTGTTGCGCTTTGCGCCCAACCCAATCTAGACGATGAAAAACAACTCAAATCTTTTTTTGACACTTCACTATTGGCGGGAAACGCTTACCAATGGTTGGATTACCTGACCAATCGTATTGGCAGCCGCTTGTCTGGCTCATTAGGCGCTGAGCGCGCTGTGGCTTGGACCAAAGCAGAACTTGATTCATTAGGGCTTGACCGTGTTTACTTGCAACCTGTTAAAGTACCCAAATGGGTAAGGGGTTCAAAAGAGTTTGCGCTGATAGAAACAGCCCCTGGCGTAACCTTTAATGTGCCCATAACAGCCCTTGGTGGTTCCGTGGCAACACCTTCCGTTGGCCTAAAGGCTCCTGTTGTTGAAGTGCAAGGCATTGAAGAGCTCAAAGCGTTGGGCAGCGAACAAATTGAAGGAAAAATCGTCTTTTTTAACCGCCCCATGCAAGCCGATCTTATCAGTACTTTTCAGGCTTATTCTGGATGTGTTGATCAGCGTTATAGTGGTGCCAAAGAGGCAAGCGCGTACGGAGCTGTTGGCGTTATTGTCCGCTCTATGAATTTACGTCTTGACGATTTGCCGCATACAGGTGCGATGAGCTATGGTGACCAAGCCGTGTCTAAACGTATCCCTGCAGCTGCCATAAGCACCAATGCAGCTGAAAAATTAAGCAGTCTATTAAAGCTTGAGCCAGCGCTTAAGTTTTTATTCCGTCAACAATGTAAAACCTATCCCGATGTCTGGTCGCATAATGTTATTGGCGAAATCACTGGAAGTGAATTTCCAAATGATATTATCGTAGTAGGTGGTCACTTGGATTCCTGGGATTTAGGCGATGGGGCGCATGACGATGGGGCAGGAGTGGTGCAGTCTATGGAAGTATTGCGCTTATTTAAAGCCACGGGCTATAAACCAAAGCGTACCATACGTGTTGTGTTGTTTATGAACGAAGAAAACGGACTTAGAGGCGGGAATGCCTATGCCGATAACGCACTGCTAGCAGGTGAACGACACATATTTGCATTGGAGTCTGATGCAGGCGGATTTACTCCCCGTGGATTTTCATTTGATTGTTCTGATGAAGAATTTGCCCAGGTAGTGTCATGGAAGCCTTTGTTTAAGCCTTATCTCATTCATTATTTTGAAAAAGGGGGTAGTGGTGCAGACGTACGTCCGCTTAAAAATAAATACAATGTTTTGGCTGGATTACGCCCAGACTCACAACGCTATTTTGACCATCATCACGCTGAAAACGACACTTTTGATGCCGTAAACAAAAGAGAACTTGAGCTTGGTGCCGCTACCATGACTTCACTTATATACTTATACGATAAGTACGGATTGGCTGTGCCATCCGATAATAGTTTTGCGCGCTAACACACCCTAAAATGCTCCAGCAATACACCAAAGAATTTAAAACCAACCTACGTTTAGCCTGGCCCGTGATGCTAGGTATGGTAGGCCATACCTTGGTGCAATTTGTCGATAACATCATGGTAGGGCAATTGGGAACTACCGAATTGGCTGCCATTTCTTTGGGCAACAGTTTTGTTTTTATCGCCATGTCGATTGGTATTGGGTTCTCAACAGCCATCACCCCACTTATTGCCGAAGCTGATGCCGAACAAAATCAGCATGCACTTCAAAAGGTATTACACGAGGGTTTACGACTTTGTATCATCCTTGGTGTGGTTTTGTTTCTTGGTGTTTACATCGCCAAGCCACTGCTTTTTAAAATGGGACAGAAGCCTGAGGTAGTTGCACTGGCTTTTCCCTACTTAAACTGGGTGGCGGTTTCCTTATTACCCTTAGTTGTTTTTCAAGCGTTTAAACAGTTTGCCGACGGCATGTCGCTTACCCGCTACTCCATGTATGCTACGGTACTGGCCAATGTGGTAAATGTTGTCATCAATTACTTCCTCATTTTTGGCATATGGATATTTCCCAAATGGGGCGTTACCGGAGCTGCTGTGGGAACTTTGGCGTCAAGAGTAACCATGTTGATTTTTGTTGTCATATTACTCTATCGAGATCCAAGAACGGCCACAATCATACGGCAGTTGGTCCCTAAACGGTTGTATAAAAAAGAATTAAATCAATTGTTGCAATTGGGCTTGCCCTCATCCCTCCAAATGTTTTTTGAGGTTAGTTTTTTTACGTTCGCCATCTGGGTATGCGGATTTTTAAGCAAGGATGCCCAAGCGGCCAATCAAATTGCACTTAACCTTTCTTCCATGACCTTTATGGTTGCCATGGGGTTAAGTGTGGCAGCGACCATCCGTGTGGGTAACCAAAAGGGTTTTAAGGCCTTTGGCGAATTGAAACGCATTGCATTATCTGTATTCTTACTTACACTTTTATTGGATGTCGTTTTCGCAGGTGTCTTTGTTGCATGCAATGAATGGCTTCCTTGGTTATATCTCGACTCGGCCACTGGCTTAGATACATTTGCGGTAGCAGAACTGGCAGGATCCCTTTTGTTTATTGCAGCTTTTTTTCAAATTTTCGACGGAGCCCAAGTGGTGGCTTTGGGGAGTTTAAGGGGTTTACAAGACGTACGTATTCCTACTTGGATTACCTTCTTGGCTTATGTCCTAATAGGGGTGCCTGTGATCCTTTACTTGAGTGTAGAAGCAGCTATGGGCGCAAGAGGCGTATGGATTGGCCTCTGCCTTGGTCTCGTGGTTTCTTCATTGTTATTGTATCTTCGCTTTAGATACTTATCCAATAAACTAATACGCACAAATGGCTGACACTATTCCAACATTTTTACTTGCGGACAACGCAGAACACCCGGATGCGGTTTTTGTGGTACACACACAGTTTCCACGCTTTATACTGAACTTGGCCAATGACGAACTCGAATGGTGGGAAACCTTTACCAAAGAAGATAAAGAAAGTGCTACAGAAGAAGTTGCCTTATGGATTGAACGCGCAACCGAATTCTATGACAATGAAGTAAACAAATATACCGACTGATGGACACCCTTTTGCTTTGGGATCAAGAACTTTTTTTATGGCTCAACGGACTTGGGTCTGAGCCTTTTGATGGCTTTTGGATGACAATCACAGACAAGCGATATACTATTGGCTTTTATGCCATACTCACTGCTGTTGTGGGGAAGTGTTTGGGGTGGAAAAACACACTCTGGATGTTACTTGCCATTGCAATACTTATTACGTTCACCGACCAAGTAACCAACTTGTTTAAAGACGGATTTAAACGTCTGCGCCCTTGTCATGAGGCCGAACTAGCTGATATCATGCGTCGGGTTAAACCAGGCTGCGGAGGCAAGTATGGATATTTTTCTGGACACGCCTCAAATTCCTTTGCTATGGCTACCTTCTTTGTGGTGCTTTTCGCAAGACAGTTTAAACTGCTACGATTGCTATTTGTGGTAGCAGCAATGGTGGCTTATAGTCGTATTTATATTGGTGTGCATTATCCGCTTGATGTCATCAGCGGAACGCTCTTCGGGGTTTTTGGTGGATGGCTCTTCGCTAAGTTATACTTACGCTTTATCCCAAATCCGATTTGATGCAGTATTTCCATCTGTAACGATTTTTTAATAAATCTGTAAATCTTCACTAAACAGAAATATAGTTTTGCTGTTCTAGACGATTGTATTGCATTGTGGCGTTGTATTAACAAGCAGGTAAATTGCTTTACACAAGCGCTACCGATAAAAGTTCTTCACCAAGGTTATGAAGTGCTTTTTCTATTTTTTCGGCTTTGTCTTTTCTAGGTTTATGCAGTCCTTGCATATAGTGTCCCAGTTGTTTTTCGTTTATACCTGTCAAACGACTTAAAGCTGCGCGGGTAAATATACTGTCATAATATTCCAAAAAACTTTGTGTTTCAAATACAAAAACAAGTTCGATGTCTTCTTTTAAAATTTCGGGAATGTCTTTTTCGTCGAACGTTTTTATGTTGTCAATAGCATCATTTATAGATTGTTTCACTTCAGCTAATGTATCTCCAGCACCATAAATTCCGTTCACGTCTTGTGCATATGCTCCAAAGGAATCACTGCTTTTTTCAATGACAATTTTTAATGTTTTCATAATTCTTAATTTCTAAAATTAGCCATTAGAGCCCCATTTCTTTTTTCAATTTCTTTTCCAAGCCTTTCGGCATTTCTTTAGCCCCATGATTTGGAATAGACACCTTTTTTCCATGTTTTTCCCATATCTCATGACTTCCCTTCCCTTGTCGTAACAGTTGCCAACCATTCTTTTTTATTCGCTTCAAAAAGGCACTGTACTTCACGGTTTGGGGCAATAGTTCAACATATCAAATATAGTAATAATACTATACTTTTGTAAAAGACAATTAGAAACAGCGTATTTAAGAAGTAAGATTACTCCAAATCCGATTTAATCAACTCGGGGTAGTTCTGTAAAAAGGCACTCACCCGCGGTTTAGATACCGCTCTTATGTAGGGATTATTAGGATTGTTTTTTTCGTAGTCCTGATGGTAGTCCTCGGCTTGGTAAAACACATCGAATTTCTTCACTTCAGTAACAATGGGGTCGGGATAGCGTTTGGCTGTTGTCAATTTTTGAATGATTTCTTCGATGATTTCTTTTTCCTCCGCGGTTTCATAAAAAGCTATGGAACGGTAATGTGTTCCCCGGTCTGGCCCTTGGCGGTTTAGTGTAGTAGGGTCGTGGGAGCCAAAGAATACCGTTACTAGGGTTTCAAAGGACACCTTGTCTTTGTCATAAATCACTTTTGTAGTCTCTGCATGTCCTGTTCTTCCTGTGACTACCTGATTGTAGGTAGGGTTTTTGGTAGTTCCTCCAGCATAGCCAGAAATAGCTTCGTGCACGCCTGTGACTTGCTCAAAGACGGCTTCGACACACCAGAAGCATCCTGAAGCAAAATAGGCAACCTCATGCCCTTGGGGAAGGGGGTATTCGTTTGTTGCTACTGGCTTAGGGTTGTCAATAGGTTTAGGTGCTGAAAAGGAACATGAGAGCAATTGAAATGCGGCAATTAATGATAGATAAGCAGTAGGCATATGTTTATGTTTTTATAAATGTATCGATAAAATCCTTGCAAAAAGCAGTCCAGCTTCTTTTTTCTTGAAGCGATTTGTAAGCTTTTATATCGGTAAACTGATTTTTTTCTGTCAATGCCTTCGCTATGGTTTGAGATAGGGCAGTGGGGTTAGGTTCGCAAACAAGGCCTGTTTTGGCTGTAATGCCATCGGATAAGCTACCGACATGGGTTACTACACTCGGTTTGGCATAGTGAATGGCCATGGGGGTAATACCACTTTGCGTCGCTGATTTATAGGGTTGCACAACCCAATCACAGGCACCAAACCACAGTGGGATTTGCTCCGTGGGCACAAAGCGATCGTGGAAAAATACCATATCATCTACCTTTAGCGATGCCACCAATTCGCGGTATTTGCGCAAGGGTTCGTAAGGTTCACCAACAATTAAAAGTCTTGTGTTGGGTTTGTTGTGTCGCAATTGCGGTAAGGATTTTATCAATAAGTCCAGTCCTTTGTAAGGGCGTATTAAGCCAAAAAACAACAGGTACTCCAAACTAGCATCTAGGGCCAATTTTTCTTTGGCAACCTCTTGGGTAATTGACGTTGGAAGATTCGTGTCCACGGGGTGAAAAGAAGTGGTTATGTTTTTTTGGGTGTGTTTTTTTAGTTCCTTTGATACGGATGGTGACATGCACAAGACCTCGTCTACACGCCCTAAAAACGTATTGAGTAAAAGTTTATCGGCTGTTTTGCGTTCGTGCGGAAAGGCATTGTCCACCCAACCTATTTTTTTTGCGTTAATATTTTTTGCGATGGCGGCATAACACATCGCCAGCCAAGGCGTCCAGTAGCGGAAAACCACCAACTTCGGTTTTAGCGATTGAATGCGCTTAGCTGTACGTAACCAACTTAATGGATTTAGGGTATTGATCGCATTTACAGTAGTAAAATCGAGCTCTTTTTCATCTGCTGCATACTGCGTTTTTCCAGGGAATATTATTTTTGGGTAGAGTGTTGTGAAGGAAACGACACATACTTCTTGGCCCTGTTGGATAAGGCTTTGCGCGAATGCAGCAGTGGTGTCTGCAATACCCCCTCTAAGCGGATGGACTGGCGCAACTAAGACAACCATGTTAACGATCTTGAATAAGTACCCATTCCCCTTTGTTGAGCAGGGGTTCTGCTTGTTTGAACTTTACTGTTTTCTTCTCTCCGCTAACGATGTGCTGAATTTCCACGCGTTCGTTACGTCCAATTTTTGGGCGTTCACGCACTATGGTTTCTTGTCTTTCAGCGACGGGTCTTCCCGATTGTTGAGAAGCTTGACGCATGGCCTGTTGGTCTTGGTTGAGCACTTCCTCTTTTGAGACGTTCATGCGTTCTTTGCGGCGCGCACTTCTAGCCTCTCGAATGTTACTGGCGTCTTGTGTTGGTAATGCCCCCTTGAATAAAAACGAAATAATATCTCGATTTACGTTATCCATAAAGACACTAAATAGCTCAAAAGACTCAAACTTATAGATAAGCAAGGGGTCTTTTTGTTCGTGTACGGCAAGCTGAACAGATTGCTTTAGTTCGTCCATCTTGCGCAAATGATCTTTCCACGATTCATCAATAATGGCGAGGCTTATGTTTTTCTCAAAGTCGCGAATTAGATTTTTCCCCTCACTTTCAAAAGACTTTTCTAAATCGCTCACTACGTTTAGTGTTTTAATGCCGTCTGTGAAGGGTACTACGATACGCTTAAATGTATTTTTTGGGTTTTGGTATACATCTTTAACTACCGGGTAAACACGTGCTGCATTTTCCTCCATTTTTTGTTGATAATGGGCCAATGCTGCTTGGTATATTTTTTCTGTAAGCGCTGTTTCGTTTTGGCTTTCAAAATCCTCAGCACTTATAGGGCTCGTAAGTGAAAACAGGCGAATCAGTTCAAACTCAAATTGCTTGTAGTCTTTATTTGCTAAGTTCACAGCACATATCTGATCGCAAGTATCATAAAGCATGTTGGCAATATCGAGCTGAAGACGTTCTCCGTTGAGGGCGTTGTAGCGTCGCTTGTAGATTACCTCTCGTTGGGCGTTCATCACATCATCATATTCCAGCAGACGTTTTCGAATACCAAAGTTGTTTTCTTCAACTTTCTTTTGAGCACGCTCAATAGACCGTGTCATCATACCCGCTTGAATCACTTCACCTTCTTTGTGACCCATGCGATCCATCATTTTGGATATACGTTCGGAACCAAACAAACGCATCAAGTTATCTTCTAGCGACACATAGAACTGCGAGCTTCCCGGATCTCCTTGACGACCTGCACGTCCACGCAACTGTCGGTCCACACGTCTTGAATCGTGACGTTCTGTCCCGACGATGGCAAGACCGCCAGCCGCTTTAACTTCATCGTTGATTTTGATGTCTGTTCCTCGCCCAGCCATGTTGGTGGCTATGGTAACCACACCGGCATTTCCAGCTTCGGCGACTACATCAGCTTCCTTTTTGTGAAGCTTGGCGTTAAGTACGTTATGCGCTACTTTTCGAATATTTAACATTCGGCTTAACAGTTCAGAAATTTCAACAGATGTGGTTCCGATAAGCACTGGACGTCCCGCTTGTGAAAGTGTGGTTACGTGATCAATAACGGCATTGTATTTTTCACGCTTTGTTTTGTAGATGAGGTCATTTTCATCTTTTCTTGCAATGGGTCTGTTGGTTGGGATTTCAATAACATCCAACTTGTATATTTCCCAAAACTCACCTGCCTCTGTTATTGCAGTACCTGTCATACCCGAAAGTTTGCGGTACATACGGAAGTAGTTTTGCAATGTGATCGTCGCAAAGGTTTGGGTTGCTGCCTCAATCTTTACATTTTCTTTTGCTTCAATGGCTTGGTGTAAGCCATCAGAATAACGGCGACCGTCCATGATACGCCCTGTTTGCTCATCGACAATTTTCACCTGGTTTTCCATCACTACATAGGCTACATCCTTTTCAAATAGGGTATAGGCCTTTAGCAACTGGTTCATGCTGTGAATACGCTCACTCTTTATGCTGTATTCCTTGAAAAGCGCTTCTTTTTCTTTGGCCTCTTCTTCGGGTGATTTGCCTTGTTGTTCGATGTTTAGAATTGCACTTCCAAGATCGGGCAATACAAAGAAGTCAGCATCGTCTCCGTCTTTGGAGAGCTGCTCGACGCCTTTGTCAGTTAATTCAATTTGGTTGTTTTTTTCATCAATAACAAACAACAAATCGGCATCTACTTTGGGCATTTCTCGATTGTTGTCTTGCATATAAAATCCTTCGGTTTTTTGCAGTAACTGACGGATTCCTTCTTGACTTAAAAACTTAATCAGTGCTTTGTTTTTGGGCAGCCCTCTGTATACACGCAACAATAGGAACCCCCCTTCTTTGACGTCTCCCTCGCTAATCAGTTTTTTTGCTTGTGCAAGTACCGTGGTTAGGTGCTGACGTTGCTGGGAAACCAAAGAGGATATTTTGGGTTTTAGGGCATCAAATTCGTGTCTGTCACCATCTGGCACAGGACCCGAAATAATCAAGGGTGTTCGTGCGTCATCAACCAGAACGGAATCTACCTCATCAACAATGGCGTAGTTGTGTGGGCGTTGCACGAGATCATCCATAGAATGAGCCATGTTGTCACGCAGATAATCAAAGCCAAATTCATTGTTAGTACCATAGGTAATATCTGCTTTATAGGCATTTCGCCTTGCTTCTGAGTTGGGTTTGTGATAATCAATACAGTCTACCGACATGCCGTGAAACTCAAAGATGGGTGCCATCCAAGCACTATCTCGTTTGGCCAAATAGTCATTTACAGTCACCAAATGCACACCTGCTTCAGATAAGGCATTGAGATAAACGGGAAGGGTAGCTACCAAAGTTTTTCCTTCACCTGTTTGCATTTCGGCTATTTTACCTTGGTGCAAAACAATTCCACCAATTAACTGCACGTCGTAGTGCACCATGTCCCAAGTAATGGACTTGCCAGCAGCATCCCATGCATTGGCCCAAATGGCTGTGTCGCCTTTGATCTTGACATTTGATTTGGTTGCAGATATGCTGCGATCAAACGGGTTTGCTGTGACCTCTAAATATTCATTTTCTTTAAATCGTTTGGCTGTTTCTTTTACAACAGCAAACGCCTGTGGAAGTATATTGTCTAAGTAACGCGCTACTTCTTCGTGTGCTTGTTTTGTAAGGCTATCAATTTCGTTATAGCAGGTTTCTTTTTCATCAACATCAGCCGTTTGTTCAATTGTAGTTTTGAGCGCATCTATTTTGCCAAAAAGCGGTTTGCGTATTTCTGCAATTTCTTTTTTGAACGTAATTGTTTGTTCTCGAAGTTGGTCATGAGTTAAGCCCTCTAATACTGCTGTTGCTTGGTGAATTTTATCTACCAAGGGATACAACCTTTTTAGGTCTTTTTTGGCCTTGTCACCAACAAATGTTTTAAGAATACCACTAAGCATGCTCATAGAGAAGAATATAGGAAATCAAAAGTAAGCAAAAAAAGCGAAGAGGAAATCGAATAATTAGTATTCGTCCTCGTTCCAAAGATAATCTTCGTCTGTAGGGTAATCAGGCCATATTTCTTGGATGGATTCGTAGATTTCTCCTTCATCCTCTATGGATTGAAGGTTTTCTACCACTTCAAGAGGAGCACCTGTTCTAATACCATAGTCGATTAGTTCATCTTTATTTGCCGGCCAAGGGGCGTCACTTAAATAGGATGCGAGTTCTAATGTCCAGTACATGAAGTTTTTTTTAGGAATTGCAAAAGTAAATTTTTATTGCATTTATGCAAATAAAATTTTACTTACTTGGAATCCACTTGGTTTCATCCTTGCCGTCCCAGAAAGCCAAAGCTCTTGCCAAACAAAAAAGATAGTCTGATAATCGGTTTAAATAGACCAGTAGTTTATTGTCTACAAAATCTACTCTGCTTAATTGAACGACGATACGCTCAGCCCTACGGCAAACGCAGCGCGCAATGTGTGCATGTGATGCACCTTTGTTACCCCCAGGAAGAATAAAGTGTGTCATTTTTGGCAGCAATGCTTCGTATGCGTCGATATGCGCTTCCAGTGCTTTTATGTCAGCTGTACTTACTTCTGGAAAAGGCCTTTTTTGTTCTTTGGATTTACTTGCCAGTTGTGCTCCCATAGAAAACAACAAACTTTGAATGCTTTGAACTTCTTCAATACGTTCTTGTGGGAGGAATTCTACAATCAAACCCAGCCAAGAGTTTAATTCATCTACGGTGCCGTAGGATTCAATTCTAAGGTCGCTTTTTGAGACACGATAGCCTCCAATTAGAGAGGTCTCTCCCTTGTCGCCTGTTTTGGTGTAAATTTTCATAATCGTAGCAATACCTTACAAAAATACACATTTAAGTTATGTGCTTAAACTTTATTTTATGTAAATCACTCATTTTCAATATAGTTCAATTTTTTCTGCGTGAAAATGAGAATAGCAGCATCAACCCAGCCACAAAACCACCAAGCCTGAACATATAATCTCCATAGCGTACATATAGCGTGATAGCACTTTGTGGATACACCGCTTCTGTTAATACCCCTTTTGTAGTGTAGGCCAGCTTTTCTGACACCTCACCCAGTGGCGTGATGAATCCAGAAATTCCCGTATTGGCCGCTCTTACAACAGCTCTGCGCGTTTCGATGGCGCGCAAGCTTGCATATGCCATATGTTGTTTGTGTCCGGCTGTATCGCCCCACCAAGCATCGTTTGTCATGATAGCCAAAACCTCTGCGCCATTTCTAACATACCCCGTCACAAATTCACCGTACACAGATTCATAGCATATTACAGGACTTATTTTAACATCGTTGTACAAGGGGAACGCCTCTCGCTCTTCTTGGGTAGCTCTTGTTAAAATAGTCCCCCCAAAATCGAGCATAACATTGCCCAGAAGTGGCTCAACAATATCTCGAAAGGGTAAGGTTTCAACTCCCACAACCAGTTTGGATTTGTGATAAACGTGAACCCCTGTGGAGTCTGTTAAGAACGCCGAGTTATAAAAATCGGCCCAAACTCCATTATTGAGTCTGTTTGCTGTTTTGGTACGGTCGTTCTCCGCATATGTCTTATAGAACTGTATCCCGTTTAGTAGTTGGGTATTATTGCTGTTTGCGACATTAAGTAAGTCTTGGTAAAGTTTACTTTCTTCAATTAACGATAAATTTGTGCCAGCGCCTTCTGAAAAATAGGTTTCTGGCGTTACGATTACGTCGGGTTTTTTGCTTAATTCAGTCCCGATTTGCTCCAACAAAAGTTCGTATTGCTCTTGGGTAGTCTGGTCATATTTTTCTGTGTAAGGGTCAATATTGGGTTGTACTACTGTAACCGTAAGCGTTTCTTCTGTTTTTTGCTCGAATTGGTTTTTGATAAAAAACGATAAACCAAGTGGAATAAAAATTAGTGCAAGCGGTCGAATCAGTTTTTTGCAAGCCTTTTTGTTGACCAAATAATGTTTGATCGCTTGATATAATGAAATGTTGACCACCCAAATCCAAAGGGTGCCGCCAAACACACCTGTATATTCATACCATTGTACCCAGTCGGGATTGGCTGCAAATCCATTACCAAGATTTAGCCAAGGCCAAGAAAAGTCCCAATTCAAATGCAGTTTTTCAAAGCAAATCCAAGCAAGCGGCAAAAAGATAAATCCTACTTTTCTACCCAATTTTCTATCTACCCGGCGCCACAGCAAAACGACCAGCGTCATCAAACTTGAATTGACAAACATAGCAAAGAACATCCCAAAAGCAGTGGCATTCCAAAGCCACCAAGTGGCAATGGCATTCCAAACAAAAAAGCCTAAAAAAACACGAGAAGAAAAAGCCCAAAACCCATCATTTTTTGTGCGTTCGATGAGCCACAATAAGGGCACCAATGCTACAAAAAGTAAAGGAGTGAATCCTGATGTTGGCCAAGAGAGGCCCAGCAATACACCAAACAACAATGATAGAATGATTTTTACAGGCATTTTGCTAATGTACAATTTTGTGTAGGTTTGTATTGCTTAACCAAAACGATAACTGATGAATATTATCAGATTTTTGCCAAACACACTTACACTTCTCAACGGCTTTTCAGGTTGCATGGCCTTACTTTCTTTATTCGAAAACAATTACGAAAAAACGCTTATGTGGGTATTGATAGGTGTCTTTTTAGATAGTTTCGATGGATTGGTGGCTAGAGCATTCAGAGCAACTACTGAAATTGGTAAACAACTCGATTCGCTATGTGATGTTATTTCCTTTGGCGTAGTTCCAGGATATTTTATGTATAAGTATTTAAGTGACTTTTTGTCTTATGAGTTGGTGCCGCTTTCTCTTTCAGCATTTGTAGTTACGCTGGCGTCAATTTTTAGATTAGCACGCTTTAACATCACCCCATCAAGTCAATTGGACTTTCAAGGTTTGCCAACCCCAGCATTTGCTTTGTTTGTCATAGGAATTCCCTTTATTCCTTACGAAATTAACCCAATAATTATCACAGTTATTGTAGCATTACTTACTGTTTTAATGGTGTCGAAAATCATGCTACCCAGCCAGAAGTTTGTTAATGGCAAGCCATCAAACTTTTTTTGGATATTTGCTGTAGTAGCTATTCCATTACTGTTAATCTTCAGGTCTCAAGCGCTGTCTTTAACAGTACTGACCTATGCCTTTTTTGGAATGTTGTATATGCGGCTTAGAGCGTAAGTTTCTTTTTTCGCAGCTCGAAGTTTTGTCCTAGATATACCTTGCGAACCATTTCGTCCTGCGCCAATTCTTCTGGTGTTCCTGTTTTTAGAATTTTCCCTTCGAACATGAGGTAAGTACGGTCTGTAATGGCCAAGGTTTCTTGCACATTATGATCAGTGATTAGGATACCGATATTTCGCTTTTTCAGGTGGGCTACAATTTTTTGAATATCCTCAACAGCTACTGGGTCAACCCCTGCAAAAGGTTCGTCTAAGAGTACAAATTTTGGGTCTGTAGCAAGGGCTCGTGCAATTTCTGTTCTTCTGCGCTCACCACCAGAAAGTAAATCTCCACGATTTTTACGGATGTGATTTAGGCCAAATTCTTCTAGCAAGGCCTCTGTTTTATCGTGTTGTTCTTTTTTTGACAACTTGGTCAATTCTAAAACGCTTTTGATGTTTTGCTCAACGGTAAGTTTGCGAAAAACGGATGCTTCTTGTGCCAAATAGCCA
Source organism: Flavobacteriaceae bacterium (assembly GCA_002862705.1). Lineage (GTDB taxonomy): Bacteria > Bacteroidota > Bacteroidia > Flavobacteriales > Flavobacteriaceae > UBA7446. The sequence goes on along the minus strand of PKDU01000061.1, from coordinate 18,426 downwards.
ATACCGCTTTGGGCACGTCTGTACATGGGAAATTTTGTAATATCGGTATCGTCTAGGTAAATATGACCACTCAACGGCTTTATAAGCCCAACAATCATGTAGAAAGAGGTTGTTTTTCCAGCGCCGTTGGGTCCTAGTAACCCAATAATTTCACCTTGGTTCACCGTAACCGAGACCTTGTTTACTACTTTCCTGCCTCTGTAGGTTTTGGTTATATTTTCAGCGTATAGCTTCATGCGTTGGTGTTAGGAATTTTCTTGTGATCGTTGAATTCGTTTGTAAACAGATTTCGAAATAAAGATACTTACTTCATATAAAATCATGATGGGAATGGCCACAATAATTTGGCTCGCAATATCTGGCGGCGTAATAATAGCCGAAAGGGTCAATACAATTACCAGTGATATTTTGCGGTACTTGCGCATCAGATGAGGCGTAATCAGACCAATTTTAGTAAGGAAGTACACCAATATGGGCAACTCAAAAATAAAGCCTGCTGACAGCACAGATGCACGGACAAGAGCGGTATAACTACTCAGGTCAAAGTCGTTGAATATTTCAGTACTAACGCTGTAGGTTCCCAAGAAGCGAAGGGACAGTGGCGTGATAACAAAATAACCAAACAATACGCCTGTGAAAAACAACAGTGAAGACACAATAATAAATCCGCGCGCCTGTCTGCGTTCTGGCTTGCGCATACCCGGACTGATAAATTTCCACAGCTGGTATATTACATAGGGAAAAGCGATGATGAACCCCGCGGTTATTGACGTCCAAATATGCGCAGAAAATTGTCCTGCAACTGTTCTACTTTGCACCCTAAAAGGCAACTCGTCTAGACAAAAGCCTTCGTCAAAGCCCAGTCCTTGTGCTGCGCTACAAAGCCATTTGTAAGTAATGAAGTCTTGTTTTTTTGGACCAAATAGTAGGACATCAAAGATAAAGTCTTTGGCCAAAAAGGCAGCACCACCAGCGATGATTATAGCTAAAATACTGCGGATGAGGTGCCAGCGCAACTCCTCTAAGTGATCAAGAAATGGCATGGTTTTATTATCCATACACTAATAAATACCTTCGTTTAGAATGTCGTGAATATGCACAATACCCATGTAGGTATTGGCATCAACAACGATGATTTGACTGATTTCTTTTTCTTGCATCAGCGTTAACGCTTCTTTTGCAAGGGTGTCACTGCTTAAAACAATGGGTTTTTTTGCCATGATGTCTTGTGCTTTCAACCTTGAAAAATCGCCGGTCGTTTGCATCATGCGTCGCAAATCTCCATCTGTTACAACACCCACAACTTGACTGTCTTGGATAACTGCTGTTGCACCCACTAGCTTGGTTGAAATCTCGTTGATAACCGCTTTTATGGTAGTATCGGGAGTAACTGCTGGCTTTTTATGCGGCTGTAGTAAGTGTCCCAATTGAACATTCAATGCTTTGCCCAGTGCACCTCCTGGATGTGAGCGCGCAAAATCTTCAGCCTTAAATCCGGAGAGCTCCATAAGGCAAATGGCCAGCGCATCTCCCATAACAAGCTGTGCCGTGGTACTTGTGGTTGGCGCTAAATTGTATTGATCGGCTTCTTTTGGTATGCCAACATGTAAGATTGCATCTGCATTTTGGGCAAGAAAAGAAGTGGGGTTGGCTGTCATGCCAATTAGCTTATTCCCTCTATTTTTTAGTAGTGGGACAAGTGTTTTAATTTCTGCACTAGTGCCGCTTTTAGACAGACAGAGCACGATGTCTTGTTGTTCTATCATGCCCAAATCCCCGTGAATGGCATCGGCAGCATGCATAAAAATACTTTTTGTGCCCGTAGAGTTTAGAGTGGCGCTAATTTTCATGCCGATAATGGCGCTTTTGCCAATACCCGTAAGTACCAAACGCCCATTGCCTTTATGGACCCAATCAACAACGTGTTCAAAATCTTTGTTAAGTTGAGGAGCCAATCCAGCTATGGCCTCGGATTGCTGCTCAATTACAACGGCTGCAACTTTTAATATGTGGTTGGATTTGTTCAATTAATGTTGATATATAAACAGTTTTAACGTATATTGTGGTTACAAATGTACAAAACCCACGATGAAGCTACAGGTGGATGGCAAAGAGCTTGATTTAAAAGCCTCTTTAAAGAATTTTTTTGGTTTTAACGAGTTCAGAGGATTACAAGAAGACGTTATAAAAAGTGTGTTCAACAAAGAGAATACTTTTGTTATTATGCCCACTGGTGGCGGTAAGTCACTGTGTTATCAACTGCCTGCACTTGTGCAACAAGGAACAGCCATTGTGGTTTCCCCACTCATAGCTTTAATGAAAAATCAGGTGGATGCTATTCGCGGCATTTCCAAAAACGATGGAATTGCACACGTTTTAAACTCCTCTTTGAGCAAAACACAGGTCGAAATTGTTAAGCAAGACATCAGTTCGGGCTTGACCAAACTGTTGTATGTAGCGCCAGAGTCGCTAACAAAAGAAGATTATGTTGCTTTTTTACGCACGGTTCCCATTAGTTTTCTAGCCATTGATGAAGCGCATTGCATTTCAGAATGGGGACACGATTTTAGGCCAGAGTACCGCAACCTGAAATCCATTATGCAACGCATAGGGGACAACATACCCATCATTGGATTGACAGCAACCGCAACCCCTAAAGTCCAAGAAGACATACTCAAGAACCTTAATATTTCTGATGCCACTACCTATTTGGCTTCCTTTAATAGGCCTAATCTGTTTTATGAAGTAAGGCCAAAAACAGCGCAAGTAGACCGAGATATCATTTCTTTTGTAAAGAGCCATAAGGGCAAATCTGGTATAGTCTATTGTTTGTCGCGCAAACGTGTGGAGGAATTGGCACAAATGTTACAAGTCAATGGTGTTAATGCCTTGCCGTATCACGCAGGTTTAGACACCAAACAAAGGGTCCACAACCAAGACAGTTTTCTCAAGGAAGATTGTGACGTTATCGTTGCGACTATCGCTTTTGGTATGGGTATAGACAAGCCAGACGTTCGCTTTGTTGTTCATCACGATATCCCAAAAAGTATTGAAAGTTATTACCAAGAAACAGGTCGTGCGGGTAGAGATGGTGGCGAAGGCCATTGCTTGGCCTTTTACGCCTACAAAGATATCGAGAAATTAGAGAAATTTATGGCTGGAAAGCCACTTGCAGAACAAGAAGTTGGCTATGCCTTATTGCAAGAAATGGTGGCTTATGCCGAAACTTCAATGTCTAGGCGTAAATTCATATTGCATTATTTTGGAGAGGAATTTGACGCGGTAAGCGGGGCAGGTGCCGATATGGACGACAATGCACGAAACCCAAAGCCAAGAGTGGAAGCACAAAAAGAAGTTGAGCTTATTATTCAAACCATTAAAGATACCAATGAGCAGTACAAAATCAAGGAGTTGGTTCACATCATGGTAGGGAAAGAGACGCCAATTTTGGTATCGCATCGCATTCAATCAAATCCCCTTTTTGGCGCAGGTAACACCAAGGACCAAGCCTATTGGAAAGCCTTGTTATCACAGCTTTTAGTTGCGCGGTACCTTACTAAGGAAATTGAAACCTATGGCGTGATTAAGCTAAACGAAAAGAGCTTATCTTTTTTAGAAAAACCACACAGCTTTTTGATGACTGAAAATCATTTGTATGACAACAGTGTTGCTGTTGCTGCACCTGCTAGAACAGCCTCCTTTGAAGTAAAGCTTCAAAAAATGCTGATGAAGCTTCGTAAAGAAGTTGCAGAAAAGTTTAATGTTCCTCCGTATGCCGTCTTTGAAGAGTCATCAATTAATGATATGCTTGTTAAGTATCCCATAACTATTGAAGAGTTAAAGAACATTCACGGAGTAGGTGAGGGGAAAGCCAATAAATTCGGCAAACCCTTTATTGATTTAATTGACTCCTACGTCAAGGATAATGACATCACCAGACCCGAAGATTTAGTCATCAAAACCACGGGTGCAAATTCAGCGCTTAAACTGTTTATTATTCAAAATATCGATAGGAAGTTGCCTATTCGTGATATTGCAGATGCCAAAGGAATGGAACTTCCCAATTTTCTGGACCAACTGGAAACCATTGTTTTTGCTGGAACTAAAGTAAATATTCAATATGCAATCGACGATCTTTTTGATGAAGATCAGCAAGAAGAACTTCACGAATACTTTATGGAAGCGGAAAACAACGACATACAAGAAGCCGTTGAGGAATTTGATGGTGAATATGAAGAGGACGATTTGCGTATTTTTAGAATTAAATTCATGAGTGAGGTGGCAAACTAATCTTTTTATGTCTATTTTCGCAGGCATCAAAAAGCACTTATGAAAGAAGGTATATTCGCTGTTTTCACAACACCAAAAGGATCAATCAAAATTTGTTTAACACACAAAGAAACACCGGGTACGGTTGGTAATTTTGTTGCGCTAGCCGAAGGCAATCTCGAGAATTCTCACAAGGCACAAGGAACCCCTTACTACGATGGCATGACTTTTCACCGTGTTATAGAAAATTTTATGATTCAAGGCGGATGCCCAGAAGGTACTGGCGTTGGTGGCCCGGGTTATCAATTTGACGATGAATTCCACCCAGACCTAAAACATGACAAGCCTGGCGTTTTGTCTATGGCAAATGCTGGACCGGGTACCAATGGAAGTCAGTTTTTCATTACCCACAACGAAACACCTTGGTTAGATGGAAAACACACCGTTTTCGGTTTTGTCGTTGAAGGTCAAGATTTGGTTGATCAGGTTGCGCAAGGCGATCGTATTGAATCGCTTGTTATTGAACGTATTGGCGACGAAGCAGCAGCCTTTAATGCTGTTGAAACTTTTAGGGTTTTTGAAGGCAGTCGCGAACAACGTTTACGTGAGGCTAAAGAAGCACAAGAAAAAGCACTTCAAAAAGTTGCTGCTGGTTTTGAAAAAACAGCCTCGGGACTGCGCTATCAGTTTATTCAACGCGGCGATGGTGTGGCTTCTGAAAAAGGGAAAACGGTTTCTGTTCATTACAAAGGACAACTCTTAGACGGAACTGTTTTTGATTCATCTTATAAGCGAAATCAACCCATTGAATTCAAACTTGGAATAGGCCAAGTAATTCCTGGTTGGGACGAAGGCATTCAACTGTTATCTGTAGGGGACAAGGCGCGTTTTGTTGTTCCTAGCGACTTGGGTTATGGCGCCAGAGGGGCAGGTGGTGTAATTCCTCCAGGTGCTACCCTTATTTTTGACGTAGAATTGGTAGGCGTAAGCTAAACTTTCCACTTTATATTACAACCCAGACTGGGCTTTTGAAGCGTGTCAATGATTTTTCCAGAAAGGAGGGCATCCATTGCGGCGCGCAGATCGTTTCCTGTTACAGGCAAATCGTTTTTAGGTCTTGAGCTGTCCATTTGACCGCGGTATACCAAATTTTTTCTGCTATCAAAAAGGTAAAAGTCTGGTGTGCAAGCAGCATCATATTCTTTAGCTACACTTTGACTTTCGTCATATAAATAGGGAAAACTAAAGCCGTATTTTTCGGCTGTTTCTTTCATCAATGCCGGATCGTCGTCGGGATAGTTTACCACATCATTACTGGAAATGGCTACAAATCCAATCCCCTTGTCTTGATACGCTTTGGCCATGGCCGTGATGCCTTCCATCACATGGATGACATAAGGACAATGGTTGCATATAAACATCACAACGGTGCCATTTGCTCCGCTGCAGTTATCAAAACTATGTGTTTTGCCATCTATGGTATTAGGCAATGAAAAATCAGGTGCTTGGGTACCCAAGGCCAACATGTTTGAAGGAGTACGTGCCATTTCTTTTTTTTCAAAAATAGCGATAAAATATCATCGAATAACCTCGTCTCCTTTTTCCCTTTTAATAAAGGAAATGGATTCGGCTAAAAGCGATTGAAATCCTTCGAGGTGCTCTTTGTAGATAAAGATTTTGTGTTTGACCACGGCATTGTTTGTCGGCGATTTTTTAGATTCGGTAATCACCAAGAAGTAATCTTTGGCTTTTGTTTCTTTCACATCAAAAAAATAGTGTCTAGAGCCTGCTTGCAAGCAACCCTCTCTGACACTTTTTTGGTATTCAGTTTTGGACATAAATAAAGATTTGGTTTTATTAAAGTACAAATCTTTAGCAATTAGATTTCTTCTTCTATGCGCTGTTCTTCGTAGAGTTCTTTATAGTATCCCGCTTGGCTAACAAGGTCTTTGTGTGTGCCGTATTGGACGATTTCCCCATCTTTGAGTATCAGAATATAATCTGCATTTTTTGCCGATGAAACCCGGTGGCAAACAATTATGGTGGAAGCGTCTTTGTTGTTCTTTTTAAGGGCATTCAGAATTGCCTCTTCTGTCTCCGTATCAACTGCTGAGAGGCAATCGTCTAGCAAAAGAATTTTAGGATTTTTAATCAATGCACGTGCAATGGATACCCGTTGCTTTTGACCACCAGAGAGCGTAATCCCTCGTTCTCCAAGCATCGTTTCATAGCCTGCTGTAAATTCGACAATGTTTTTGTGTACCGCCGCTTGTTTTGCCGCTTTTTCAATTTCTTGTTCAGTAGCATCGGGTTTACCAAAGCGTATGTTGTGCGCTATGGTATCTGAAAATAGAAAAGGCTGTTGGGGCACAACACCCATGATTTCACGAATGTCTTTTTGCGTATATTCATCCAAGGCGAAACCACCCAAGGACACTTTGCCAGAATGGGGCAAATAGGTTTTGGATAATAGCTGTAAAAGTGTTGTTTTACCAGATCCTGTTGGGCCCATTATGGCTAAGGTTTTCCCTGACTCTAAACTAAAGGACACGTTCTTAAGTGCTTGAATGCTGGTATCGTCATACATAAAATTAACCTTGTCAAAACGGATGTCAAAATTTACTGGTTTTTTGTTGGCACTAATGCCGTCTTGAATATCGGGTTCTTGGCCCAAAAATTCGTTAATGCGTTTTTGGGAAGCTTCTGCTTGTTGCACTATGGAGGTTACCCAACCCACAGTTGCTACGGGCCAGGTGAGCATGTTCACGTAAATAATAAATTCGGCTAAAACCCCCAGCTCAATTTGCCCATTGATGTATTGGTTTCCTCCGATAAAAATAACCAAGACATTACTGATGCCAATCAGTAAAATCATCAGCGGGAAAAACCATGCTTGAACCTGTACCAATGACATGTTTTTGGTTTTGCTTTCCTTTGATATAGCTGCCATCTCATGGGTTCTATTTGTCTCGATCGCATAAGATTTAATGACATTGATTCCGCTAAAAGATTCTTGGCTAAAAGTAGACAGCTTCGACAGCATTTGCTGTACTAGGGTGCTGCGTTCGTGTATGGCCCTGCTCAGTCGGTATATAAGAAAAGACAATATGGGAAGCGGTAAGAGCGTGTATAAGGTCAGTTTAGGGGCTACGCTTATCATATAGCTGATCACGATAACAAAAAGTGTCACCGTGTTGATGCTGTACATCAGTGCTGGCCCTACATACATACGCACACGAGATACGTCTTCACTAATGCGACTCATTAAGTCACCAACGCGGTTTTGTTTGTAAAAGCGTAAAGAGAGTTTTTGATAGTGGTTGTAGACCGTGTTTTTTAGGTCATATTCAATATGCCTAGAAACATTGATGATGGTTTGGCGCATGCTAAAAGTGAATATTCCAGAAACAAGTGCTGCACCCACAATTAGCGCAATGTTGGTTAAAAGCAGTCTTTTGATGTTGGTCAAATCTGTTTCTCCACTTCGCACAAACTGCTCGATGGCCGTAATCGAATCTCCGACTAGGCTAGGGGCCAGTACGGCAAACACACGTGAGGAAACAGTAAATAGCAATCCTAATAGTAATAGGAATTTATATTTCTTAAAATAACGGTTAAGATATTGAAGCGCGCGCAAATATTATTTTTTACGAAGATAGGATTTTAGCTCTTTGCATCAAATCTTGTGTAGCATATCATCTAAAATCCCTTATTTTTGCAGGAACAAACGTTCTTATTCATGATTACACGTCGTCATTTACGTACCAAAGTCATGCAGGCATTATATGCGCAGCAACTTGACCCAACAGACAACCTTAAAGCAGGAGAATCATGGATTTTGAAGAGCAGCCAGGATTTTTACCTCCTCTACATTACACTTCTTGATTTGTTCCGTGAGCTTCATGCTTGTGGATATGCCCTCTACGAGAAAAACACCAAGAAGCATCTTCAGGAAGATGAAAATGAAACGAACCCCAAGTTTTTTAGCAACAAAGCGCTTTTGGCACTGTGTGATAATGCGGCTCTAGCAGCACAAGTTAAAAAACACAAACTTACGTACTGGAAAAATCACGACGAATATGTACGTTTGGTTTGGGATGAAATTACTGCTTCAACCATTTATGATGAATACCTGAAGACTGAGACCACAAGCTTAGCGCAAGACCAAGATTTTTTAATGCAGCTTTTCAGCACGGTAATCGCTCCATTTGATCGCTTGGGCGAGTTCATGGAAGAAGTTAATATTTCTTGGGTCGATGATGCGCCACTTGCCAATACGATAGTGCGAAACAGTTTGAAGCGTGTTGCTGAGCCCGATGCCATAATCACTGTTTTGTATAAAGATGATGAGGATCGGAAATTCTCACTGGAGCTTTTTAGAAAAGTGGTGCTCAATAAACCTGAATTTATTGAGGAAATCAAAGGGCGAACGCCAAATTGGGATTCGGATCGTATTGCTGAATTGGATTTCACCTTATTGCTCATGGCCTTGGCCGAGTTGTTTTATTTTCCTTCAATACCGGTTAATGTTACCATCAACGAATACTTGGAAATTGCGAAGGAATATGCCACACCAAAAAGCAGCATGTTCATTAACGGTGTGCTGGACAATGTGGTAAAAGACATGACCAAGCAAAAACGGATTCGCAAAAATGTACGTGGAATGCAGTAATATGTTTATTTTTGAAAAAATTATATAAAATGAAACCATTTGTTTTGGCCATAGTTGCCCTATTTGTCTTGGGTTGCTCACAGAGTGCCTCAAAGAAAGTGAAACAAGAAAATGTTGCAGAAGCTGCAGCAAAACAAGAAGCCAATGGGGATTTGCCCGTAATGACATTCGATAGAACAGAACACGATTTTGGCACCATAAACGAGGGAGATGTTGTTGAAACTTCTTTTTCCTTTACCAATACAGGAAACAGCGACCTTATGATTTTGGATGCGCGTGGAAGCTGTGGATGTACGGTACCTGAATACCCAAAAAATACGCCAATTGCCCCCGGCGAGACAAGAGATATAAAAGTAAAGTTTGATTCCGCCAACAAGCCCGGCAACCAAACAAAAACGGTAACCCTAACCAATAATACAGAACGTGGTCGTGATATCATTCGTATCAAGACAATGGTTACTGCTGATCCTATAAAAGAACAACAACGCCAAGCGGCACGTAACCAAATGAATCAATAATGATGCAAATTTTTCAAGCTGCTGGTGGTGGTAACTTCACACTGTTAATCCTCATGTTTGGGGTCATGTTTTTGTTTTTGATTTTACCACAACAGCGTAGAGCAAAAAGAGAGCGTAAGTTTAAAAACGGACTCAAAAAAGGAGATCTAGTTGTGACCAAAGGCGGAATTCATGGGAAGGTTATTGAAGTAAACGACAGTAACGATACTTGTGTTATTGAAACCATGGCCGGTAAGGTAAAAATGGAACGCAGTCTTATTTCGCATGAGATGAGCAAGCAACGCACAACCACTGCAAAAAAATAATATCTAGTTTTTTTCTTTTATGTACAAACGTCTAATACGTCCCCTTCTTTTTCTTTTTGATCCAGAAGGTGTGCACTATTTTTCGTTTGCTGCCATACGCTTTTTGCACCGTGTTCCCTTTATGGGATCGCTTATTCGTGTTTTTTTTACTTCCAAAGACCCAGCCCTGGAGCGTGAGGTTTTTGGGCTTCGATTTCCAAACCCCGTGGGTTTAGCTGCAGGATTTGATAAAGACGCCAAGCTTTATCACGAACTTGCGAATTTTGGCTTTGGCTTTATTGAGATTGGAACAGTTACACCCAAACCGCAAGGCGGCAACCCTAAGCCACGTTTGTTTCGCCTAAAACAAGACAAAGGCATTATTAACCGCATGGGCTTTAACAACGAGGGGGTAGTAGCTGCCGCAAAACGTCTAAAGAAAAACAAAGGAGTGCTTATTGGTGGTAATATTGGCAAGAACAAAACCACACCCAACGATCAGGCACAAGACGATTACCTCATTTGTTTCGATGCCCTGTTTGATGTGGTGGATTATTTTGTGGTGAATGTGAGTTCGCCCAACACCCCCAACCTGCGGGACCTCCAAGAGAAAGAACCTTTGACCAAGCTGTTAAACGTTTTGCAAAAGCGCAACAGCGACAAGGCTTCACGCAAGCCCATACTGCTAAAAATAGCTCCTGATTTAAGCAATTCGCAATTGGATGATATTATTGATATCGTGGCAGACACCCATATTGACGGCGTTATTGCAACCAATACCACCCTGTCACGAGATGGATTAAATAGTAGCACCGAGCTAACCGAGCAAGCGGGTGGGTTAAGTGGAAAACCATTGACAAAACGCAGTACGGAAGTCATTTCATATTTGCACACACAAAGTAAGGCAGCTTTTCCTATTGTTGGGGTAGGGGGCATACACACGCCTGCTGATGTACAAGAAAAACTAGCTGCTGGCGCATCCTTGGTGCAGCTATATACAGGCTTTGTATACGAAGGACCTGCCGTGGTTAAGCGCATGAACCGCGCCATCAAGTAGCATATTTTTTCTTGAGGTATTGGCTAACAAAATACACCCGTTGTGCATTTTAGCACAAGTGTACACTGATATGTCTTTGAGTGAATTATACCCATTTCAATCGCAAAATTTTCTCGGACCGACAGAACCTAATCAATATGCAAAACGGGTAAATTAAATAATTTTGTATCTTAGTAATTCATTGTTTAACCCTAAATCAAAATTATGAACAATCTATTATGGACTATTATTATAGGAATAGTCGCTGGTTTCCTTGCTGGCAAAGTCATGAAAGGAAAAGGCTTTGGCCTCATTTTTAACTTATTGGTTTGTGTTGGCGGTGCCATTTTGGGCGGCTGGATCTTCGGTCAATTGGGAATTAGTATTGGCACTGTTCTTATCAGTACTTTAATCACTGCTTTTATTGGCGCAATTGTGCTTCTTTTTATTATTAATCTTCTAAAAAAAACATAATGAAACCTTATGGGATGGGCATGCCGATCCCTATTTTTTTATCCCCAAAACCAAGTGGTGTTTCACAATTTGTGAGGGGAATTTATTTAGCTGAAATCCATGCGCTGAATGGCAACACTTTTGTGCAAAGGGTAAAGATGTGAGTTAGTGTGTTTGGAAAATAAATCCGGCACTTGAAGTTTTGTGGTTTCAAGGCTGTTATTAGGAAGCTGAAATATTTTAGTATATTTATTGATTGCCACATTGGCCAAAAACACCCAAAAATGAAAACTTCAAACGCATATAACGCTCTTTTTATATTTCTGGTTCTATTTACATTTTCGTGTACTTCAGAACTGGGTCAAAACAAACTTCTTAAACCATGGACAGGCCCATATATGGGTACGCCTGCTTTTGACAAGATGCAAGTAGCAGATGTAAAACCTGCCATGCTAAAAGCCATGGAGCTTAACTTAGAAGAAATCGAAGCCATTGCATCAAACCCTGAAGCCCCAAACTTTGAAAACACCATTGAAGCCATGGAGCGCTCAGGAAAAGTTTTGGATCGCGCTTTTGCTTATTATGGGATTTTCAGCAGTAATATGTCTTCACCCGAATTTAGAGGAGTGCAAACCGAATTGGCACCGCTTTTTTCAGAGTTTCAATCCAAAATCACACAAAACAAGCAGCTTTTCAAGCGTATCAAAGCTGTTTATGAGGCTTCAAAAACCAAGCCACTTGAAGCTGATCAGCAGCGCGTAGTGGAGTTAACGTATCAGAGTTTTGCCATGAATGGTGCGGATTTGGACGACGAGAAAAAGAAGCGTTATGCAGCCATAAACAAAGAACTTTCGTCGCTCTACACCAAATTTTCAAATAACATTTTACATGATGAAGAAAACTACGTCACTTACCTTACGGAAAATCAGTTAGGGGGACTTCCAGATGATTTTGTCAAGTCTGCTGCTCGGATAGCTGAAGGAAAGGATCGGGCAGGAGCATATGCGGTTACCAATACACGTTCTTCGATGGATCCCTTTTTGACCTATTCAACCGAACGCGATTTACGCAAACAAGTTTGGACAAATTATTATGCGCGTGCCGATAATGGTGATGCATACGACAACAAAGAAATCATTGCGCAAATATTAAAACTTCGCAAAGAGCGTGTGGCGCTTTTGGGTTATGACAATTACGCCGCTTGGCGCCTGCAAAACCGAATGGCAAAGAACCCAGAGAATGCCATGGCGCTTATGGAAGCCGTTTGGCCTGCAGCCATTGCTCGTGTTGCCGAAGAGGTAGCCGATATGCAAGCTGTTGCAGATGCCAATGGAGATAACATTACTATAGCTCCTTGGGACTACCGTTTCTATGCAGAGAAAGTGCGCAAAGCTAAATATGATTTAGATTCAGATGAGGTAAAGCAATACCTGCAACTAGACAAACTAACGGATGCCATGCACTATGTTGCTGGTCGTTTGTTTGGCTATGCCTTTTCTCCCGTTCCCGAAGGATCGGTTCCTGTATTCCATGAGGATGTGAAGGTTTGGGAAGTAACCGACAAAGATTCGGGAGATCACATTGGATTGTGGTATTTAGATCCTTATGCAAGAGAAGGAAAGCGCTCAGGTGCTTGGGCAACTACCTACAGAAGCTTTTCAACCTTTGATGGAAAAACAAACGTGTTGGCATCCAACAATTCAAACTTTGTTAAATCCGCACCTGGCGAAGCCTTGCTCATATCTTGGGACGATGCCACTACCTTCTTTCACGAATTTGGTCATGCGTTGCATTTCTTTGCATCAGAAGTGAGGTACCCAACCCTAAACGGAGGGGTTAGAGACTATACCGAATTTCAATCGCAGCTACTAGAACGTTGGTTGTCCACAGACGACGTAATTGACCGGTTTTTGGTGCACCAAGAAACGGGTGCTCCCATGCCAGATGCATTGGTTGCAAAAATTAAAAAGGCAGCAACCTTTAATCAAGGTTTTGCTACAACCGAATACTTAGCCTCTGCACTAATGGACATGAAACTCCATCTGGCTGATCCGACCGATCTAGATGTAGGTGCGTTTGAGCGCGAAACATTGACTGCGTTTAACATGCCAAAAGAACTACCCATGCGTCACAGGACGCCGCATTTTGGCCATGTATTTTCTGGCGAAGGCTATGCTACGGCATATTACGGCTATATGTGGGCAGATGTGTTAACAGCCGATGCTTCCGAAGCATTTAGAGCGGCACCGGGCGGCTTTTATGATGAAGCCATGTCAGAAAAATTAGTTAAATATTTATTTGCGCCACGCAACTCCATTGACCCCGCTGAAGCATATAGGTTGTTTAGAGGCAGAGATGCTTCTATCGATGCTTTGATGCGCGCTAGGGGCTTCCCTGTAACGCAATAAAATATGTACAAAGCATGTTAAACAGCAAAATATTGCACTGTAATGTAATAAGCTTCACTATTAGCTGAATTATTTTAGTATTTTCGATGGAAATTTATTTTTTATGGATGATTTGGCATATCGGTCAATAGCAGCATACGAGCAAGCAAAAGATCAGGCTTCAGCACAACCAGAAGCTTTTTGGGAAGCTATTGCGAATCAGTTCGAATGGCATCAAAAGTGGGATAAGACGCTGGAATATGATTTTCATAAACCAGAAGTTAAATGGTTTTTTGGAGGTAAATTAAACATTACCGAAAACTGCTTAGATCGCCATCTTAAAACGCAGCCCAATCAAACGGCAATTATTTTTGAGCCAAACGATCCAAAAGAAACTGCGCAACATATTTCATATGAGGAATTGCATAGCCGTGTTTGTCGCGTTGCTAATATGCTAAAGGCGCATGGCGCTAAAAAAGGTGACAGGATCTGCCTTTATATGCCTATGGTTCCAGAGCTGGCCATATCCGTGCTGGCCTGTGCCCGAATTGGTGCCATTCACTCTGTGGTATTTGCTGGTTTTTCTGCCGCTGCATTGGCAGCTAGAATAAACGACGCTGACTGCGCCATGTTGGTCACTGCCGACGGCGGATTCCGAGGCGCTAAAGTCACGCCACTAAAAGCCATTGCCGACGAAGCATTAACCCACTGTACAAGCATAAAAACGTCAATTGTACTTAAACGAACAGGCCAAGAAGTAGCTTGGAACGATATTGATGTTTGGTGGCACGAAGCATTAGCGGAAGTGGACGACCACTGTCCAGCTGAAATCATGGACAGCGAAGACCCTTTGTTTATTTTATATACCTCGGGCTCCACCGGAAAACCCAAAGGCATGGTGCATACATGTGGTGGATACATGGTTTATACCGCATACTCCTTTCAAAATGTATTTCAATATGAAAAAGGCGATGTTTATTGGTGTACTGCCGATATCGGTTGGATTACAGGACATTCTTATATCGTTTACGGTCCTTTGGCCGTAGGCGCAACCACGGTCATGTTTGAAGGCGTTCCTTCATATCCTGAATGTGATCGTTTTTGGGAAGTATGTGCCAAACACAAGGTCAATCAGTTTTATACGGCACCCACTGCCATACGTGCTTTGCAAAAGCACCCAGTAGACTTGGTCAGTAAACACGATTTGTCTACACTAAAAGTTTTAGGTTCTGTTGGAGAACCCATTAATGCAGAAGCTTGGCATTGGTATGACAACCACGTAGGTAAGAACAATTGTCCCATTGTGGATACGTGGTGGCAAACCGAAACGGGCGGTATTCTAATAAGTTCACTAGCGGGCGTAACGCCACAAAAACCCACCTATGCCACACTTCCCATGCCGGGTGTTCAAGCGGTTTTGTTGGACAACGAAGGCAATGAATTGGCTGATGAAAACGAAGGTATTTTAGCTATTAAATACCCATGGCCATCTATTGCCCGTACCATTTGGGGCGATCACGAGCGATATAAAAACGTTTATTTCAGTGCCTATCCTGGTTATTATTTTCCTGGCGATGGTGCCTTACGTGATGCGAAGGGCAATTACCGTATAACAGGTAGGGTTGATGATGTGGTGATTGTTTCTGGCCATAACCTTGGGACGGCACCTATTGAAAATGCACTCAACGAACATCCTAATGTTGTGGAAAGCGCCGTTGTTGGTTTTCCACATGATGTGAAAGGGAATGCGCTATATGCATTTGTTATAGCTAAAAACGTAGTAGCTGATCACGAAGCATTGATAGCAGCCTTGCGTGCTTTGGTGGCTCAAACCATTGGGCCTATAGCCAAGCCTGACCGTATTCAAGTGGTAAGCGGACTTCCAAAAACGCGAAGTGGTAAAATCATGCGTCGCATATTGCGCAAACTTGCCGCAGGCGAATACGACCAACTTGGTGATGTTTCTACTTTGTTAAACCCAGAAGTGGTGGAAGAGATTAAGCGAAATAGCTAAACTTCTCTCCGTTTTTGATGGTTTGTAGTGTTTCGTATATCAGTTTGATTACGTTCTCCACATCTTCTTGGTGTACCATTTCTACGGTGGTGTGCATGTATTTAAGCGGTAATGAGATCAATGCTGAGGGAACACCGCCATTGCTATAAGCAAAAGCATCTGTATCGGTACCAGTATACCTTGAGGAAGCCAAACGCTGGAACGGAATCTTTTTTTCTTCAGCCGTATCGATAATGCGATCACGCAATAACTGCTGAACGGCAGGTGCGTAAGAGATAACAGGCCCTTTTCCAATCGTATTGTCCCCTTGTTTTTTTGGATCAATCATGGGTGTGGAGGTATCGTGACAAACGTCTGTTACGATAGCTACGTCTGGTTTGATGGTCTGTGTGATCATCTCAGCACCACGCAGTCCAATTTCCTCTTGAACCGAATTGGTTACATATAGCCCAAAAGGTAGTTCAACCTTGCTCTCTTTTAGCAAGCGTGCTACTTCCGCAATCATAAAGCCGCCTATGCGGTTGTCAAGGGCACGGCACACAAATTTATTTTTGTTCAATACTTGAAAAGTGTCTGGATATGTAATCACACAACCCACATGGATGCCCATTTTTTCTACTTCTTCTTTCTTAGAAGCACCAACATCAATGGTAATGTTTTCAAGCTTAGGCGTTTCTTCCTTTCCAGCCATGCGCGTGTGAATAGCAGGCCAACCAAACACCCCTTTTACGATGCCTTTCTTTGTGTGGATGTTAACCCATTTAGACGGTGCAATCATATGGTCGCTACCCCCGTTTCTAATCACAGAGATTAACCCCTTGTCGGATATGTAGTTAACATACCAAGAGATTTCGTCTGAATGCGCTTCAATCACTACTTTGAATGGTGCTTTTGGATTGATAACACCAACCGCAGTACCGTAGGTATCGGTGATAAATTCGTCAACGTAGGGCTTTAGATAGTCCATCCAAATTTTTTGGCTTTCCCATTCGTATCCAGTAGGAGCAGGGTTGTTGAGGTATTGTTTTAGAAATGCGTGCGATTTTTTGTTTAAAATACGATCCATTGCGGTTTTTTATTTAAGTGTGCTAAATTACGACATATAGGTAAAACAATCTTATTACTTTTGAATGCATGAACAAACTCGTGTATGTAGGCGTTATAATGTTGGCTTGCAGTCTATACGGACAGCAGAAACAACCTATATATATAGTAGCGGGCGATACGTTGACCAATCCCTATGTTGATTTAAGTGAAGTTGTGGTGCTTCCAAGCATTAAATTTAAAAGTTATGACGACTATATTGCCTATTATCGGTTGCAAAGACGCACCATAAAAGTCTATCCTTATGCCCAACTTGCAGCAGAACGCCTGACGGTTTTGAACCAACGACTGGCCAATATCAAACGCAAACGCGCCAAAAAACGCTATGTAAAACAAGTTGAGCGTTACTTAGAAGGTGAATTTAAGGACGAATTGAAGAAGCTCACGCGTTCGGAAGGGCGAATTTTAATCAAGCTAATTTATAGGGAAACGGGTTTTACTGCCCACGCATTGATAAAAAAACTACGTAATGGATGGCGTGCTTTTATCTATCAAACCACGGCAAAAATGTTTGATATAAATTTGAAAACTGCCTATAATCCCACTGAGGTTGAGGAAGATGCGTTAATAGAGTATACACTACAAAAAGCCTTTGCTGAAGGTGTGTTAAAACCCGGAGATAAAAAAAGTAAATAAATTTAGTCAGTGAGGATAAAAGGGCTGTATATTTGAAATCCGCAAAAAAGCTGCGAACCACACTCAAAAATAATTTTGATTTTTTTTCGTTGTGGGGTTGTGTAAACCGAAAAGCAGCGTATATTTGCAACCGCTTTCAAAAAGAGCGAATTTAAAAGTTCATTGAATTATTGAGAATGACAGCGCGTATTAATCGCAATTGCGATTAAAATACGAATAGTAAAACAATCATGAGACAGCTCTAATTTGTCAATTTTTTTGTTGTTAATTTTATTTAAAGTTATACAATGAAGAGTTTGATCCTGGCTCAGGATGAACGCTAGCGGCAGGCCTAACACATGCAAGTCGAACGGTAACATAGATTGCTTGCAATCTGATGACGAGTGGCGCACGGGTGCGTAACGCGTATGCAATCTACCTTTTACAGGAGAATAGCCCAGAGAAATTTGGAATAATGCTCCATAATATCATTTATCAGCATTGATTTATGATTAAAGCTCCGGCGGTAAAAGATGAGCATGCGTTCTATTAGCTAGTAGGTGAGGTAACGGCTCACCTAGGCTACGATAGATAGGGGCCCTGAGAGGGGGATCCCCCACACTGGTACTGAGACACGGACCAGACTCCTACGGGAGGCAGCAGTGAGGAATATTGGACAATGGAGGCAACTCTGATCCAGCCATGCCGCGTGCAGGATGACTGCCCTATGGGTTGTAAACTGCTTTTATATAGGAAGAAACACTCCCACGTGTGGGGGCTTGACGGTACTATATGAATAAGGATCGGCTAACTCCGTGCCAGCAGCCGCGGTAATACGGAGGATCCAAGCGTTATCCGGAATCATTGGGTTTAAAGGGTCCGCAGGCGGCCTGTTAAGTCAGAGGTGAAATCCTACAGCTCAACTGTAGAACTGCCTTTGATACTGATAGGCTTGAGTTATTGTGAAGTGGTTAGAATGTGTGGTGTAGCGGTGAAATGCTTAGATATCACACAGAATACCCATTGCGAAGGCAGATCACTAACAATATACTGACGCTCATGGACGAAAGCGTG
>PKDU01000046.1 GCA_002862705.1 Flavobacteriaceae bacterium | reverse complement strand
TGGGAAAACATTTGCGTCAGACAAGCTTTCAGATTCTGCATAAGCATCCCCTTGAAACGAAACCATGCCGTTAAGTGTTCCGAAATAAACCTCTCCAGACACCTCATTTATCCCAATTGTTTTCACAGATGAGGTTGGAAGCGGGCTATTTTCCTTAGTAAAGTGTTGTAAAATTTGACTGCCGTCAGGAGAAATTAAAAACACGCCAGAGCTTGTTGTGCTAATCCATTTTTGATTGTTGCCATCTACCTCAATGTCAGATATAAATTGTCCGCTTAATAGTTCTCGCAAGTTTCCACCATCGGAAATGACTACAGAACGTAATTGGGTGTCCTCTTCAAAGAAGCGATTCGGCGCATATAGAACCGCAAGGCCATCCTTAGTACCCACCCACAGGCGGTTGTCTTTGTCTAAACGTATGCTACGTATATCATCTGATGGCAGCCCCATGTCACCACCCATGATGCGTTTCATTTGTGGAGGAGATTGCGAAATATCAACACCGATAAGTCCACTATTTACACCTCCAAAAAATAAAATCTTATTGTTGTAAAACTCTAAATTTGAGTAGCCTGCTTCCTCCTTATAATCCAAAACGACGTCCGATAAATCATATGCAGTCCATTGCCCTGATTGGGTTCTTTTTTTAAGTCCTTTTTGAACAAATCCGGTTAAAGACCAGGCGTTTCCGCTGTCATCAACCAAAGCATCGCGAACACGAATGCTTATATAATCTGCTCCGTCAAATGTTAGGCTTTCCAGGCCACTATTTGTTTGGTCCCACAACGCCTCCGGCGTATTGTCTTCTAGATAAACTATTCCTCCATGATAGGAACAAACATAAAACGTCCCTATTTCAGTTGGGTGAGCCACTACGCGAACAAATGAGTCTGCACTAAATAATTGGTTGTTGGGGATGTTTTCCCACTGCTTGTCGACATAACGACTTAAGCCATATTTTTCTAAAGGATAGGGATTATAGAATAAATTATAATCCCCATGGGCAATCCAGAGCTCATCCTGTAAATTCTCAATATCAAAAATACTGTTTAACAATGGGCCTTGTGGGCTGATTAAATCGAAGTTATTATCATTTGCGTAGCGTATAAGTCCTTCGCTTGAGGTGCCTATCCACTTCTGACCATTTAAGCTTACTGCAAAGTTAAAGGTGTTGGGTTTCACCCCGTCTAAATCACCTACAGTTTGGGTTCTGACAAAAGATTTATCCGTGTCATAAACTCGGTTAGAAACCGTTATCAGTATGCCATTCTCGTGGGGTGAAATATTCTTTAATACACCTGGAAAAGTTGCTTTTTTTTGAACCGTATTACCCAATTGAAAAAAGGAAAGGGAGCTGCCCTCGTCTTTGGCTGCATACAAACTATTATCTTGGGTCCACAAGGATGCCCAATTGCCTAATGCCAATAGGTCCCAAGATGAAAACTCCAGTTTATTTGGGTTCGCTTGAGGCGTTTTGAATAAGCCTTGTTCAGTAGCTGCGTGCAGTGCGTTTTCAAAAACAAAAACTTGATTAACTTTTATGCTGCTACTTGTCGGTCCAAAATAATACGTGTCGCCAAATTCAAGCGTTTGAGGATTAACTTCTACAATACCAAACCCTGTAGCTACGTATGCGATATTATCTACAAGTTGTATATGATTAATCTGCTTTTTTTCAGCGGAAATTATATTGCTCCGAGTGATACCGCTTTCAAATAGTGTTTTCTTGGTATTGATGTCGATTTGTGCAAGAAGACCGTTTTCATGTCCAACTAAAATTACGTTTTCATAGGTTGCTAGCGCAGAAATGTTGTCTCCTGAAAGGCCTTCAACCGTAGTGATGGTTTCAGGTGTGCCTTGTGAGGTATCAAATAGAAAAAGGGCGTTTTCGGCAGCCGTAACTATCATTTGATTGCTTACGCTGCCAATGGAAGTATTATTGTAAGAATAATATGACTCCCAAACATTATTTTGACCCCAAACCATCAGTGGTCCTGTGAGCAACAAACAAGCGATATATTTTTGAAGGGTTGGTTTCATTATATGTTAAACGAGTAAAAAGCTGATGACGTATGTCAGACCACGCCTTGTGCCAGCATGGCATCGGCAACCTTAACAAACCCTGCTATGTTAGCCCCCTTTTCATAATTAATGCCTTCTTTCCCTTTACCATACGAAGCACAGGCTTGGTGAATGTCTTTCATGATGTGTTGTAAGCGCTGATCAACCTCATCGCGTGTCCAGCTGTAGCGGAGGGAGTTTTGTGCCATTTCAAGGCCAGAAACTGCCACGCCTCCTGCATTTGAAGCCTTCCCTGGTGCGTATAGTACGTTGTTGTTGTGAAAGTGTAATATTGCCTCTGGTGTGGAAGGCATATTTGCTCCTTCGCTCACACAATAGCAACCGTTGGAAATTAGGATATTGGCATCTACGCCATCAAGCTCATTTTGTGTTGCGCAGGGCATGGCGATGTCACACGAAACACGCCATGGTTTTTCGCCTTTGTGAAAACTAGCTTTGGGATACTGCTCCACATATTTATGGATGCGTTGTCGGCGCACGTTTTTAAACTGCATGATAAAAGCCAACTTTTCTTCATCAATCCCATCTGGGTCATGAATAAATCCAGAAGAGTCTGACATTGTCAAAACCTTTGATCCAAGCTGAATGGCTTTTTCAGCCGCATATTGTGCCACATTTCCAGAACCAGATATCACTACTTTTTTTCCTTCAGAAGAAGCACCTCTTGTTTCCAGCATATTTTGCGCAAAATATACTGCGCCATATCCTGTTGCCTCAGGACGGATAAGTGAGCCTCCCCAAGAAATGCCTTTACCAGTAAGAACACCTGTAAACTCATTTTTTAAACGTTTGTACTGACCAAACATATAGCCTATTTCTCTACCGCCAACACCAATATCACCGGCTGGAATATCTCGGTTAGGGCCGATGTGGCGAAACAGTTCCGTCATAAAACTTTGGCAAAAGCGCATTAGCTCAGCGTCTGATTTGCCTTTTGGATTAAAATCAGCGCCTCCCTTTCCGCCTCCCATGGGAAGTGTAGTCAAGGCATTTTTAAATACTTGCTCAAAAGCTAAAAACTTTAAAATACTAAGGTTAACCGACTCATGAAACCGTAACCCCCCTTTATATGGGCCAATAGCTGAATTCATTTCAATACGATACCCCCTGTTCACACGGATTTCTCCGCTATCATCAATCCATGGCACACGAAACATAACCACACGTTCAGGTTCTGCCATGCGCATCAGGATGTTTTTTCCGTGATAAATATCATTGGCAACAATGTAGGGTATAACCGTTTGCGCTACTTCAGAAACGGCCTGCATAAACTCCGGCTCATTGGTGTTGCGTTGGTTTACTTCTTGCAAAAAATTAGTGATGATTTTTTCCATAGTCGTCGATTTGAAACCTAAATGTATGTATAATTTTATTTAACTCAGGGCTTGAGCTAAGTCGGCGATCAAATCTTCGCTGTCTTCAATGCCAACACTAAGGCGAATAAGACCATCGGTAACGCCCGTTTTTTCACGTTTTTCTTTTGGAATAGAGGCGTGCGTCATGCTTGCTGGATGTCCCGCTAAGCTTTCCACACCGCCCAAAGACTCTGCCAAAGTAAATACTTGAAACGACGACACAATAGCTACTGCTTTTTCAAGGCTATTGTCTTTGTGGACAAAAGAAATCATGCCGCCAAAATCATCCATTTGTGCTTTGGCAACTTCATGGTTGGGGTGGTCTTTAAGTCCTGGCCAATACACTTTTGAAACCTCAGGGTGACTTTCTAAAAACATCGCTACTGCGCGGCCGTTTTCACAATGTCGCTGCATGCGTACATGAAGGGTTTTGATCCCTCGTAATACCAAAAATGCGTCCATTGGGCCTGGTACGGCGCCGCTGGCATTTTGAATAAATGCTAAACGGTCGGCCAAATCCGCATCATTGACAACCAATGCGCCCAAAACAACGTCGCTGTGTCCGCCCAGATATTTGGTAGCAGAGTGCATGACAATATCGGCACCTAATTCCAAAGGGCGTTGTAAGTAGGGTGACGCAAAGGTGTTGTCAACAGCTAGTAAAAGCTTGTGTGCCTTAGCTAGTGCTGCCATGGCCTTAATATCGATGACTTGCATCAATGGGTTGGTTGGCGTTTCTACCCAAAGCAATTTGGTGTTTGCGTTAATATGCTTTTCGACTACTTCCATATCCCCCATTGGAACAAAATGAAAAGTAATGCCATAAGCAGCAAACATCTTATCAAAAATCCGATAGGTTCCTCCGTATAAGTCGTTTGTTGAAATAACCTCATCGCCAGGTTTTAAAAGTTTTATTACCGCATCAATAGCGGCCATGCCTGAAGCAAAAGCAAGTGCATGAGCACCTGACTCAATATTGGCAAGTGAGGCCTCTAGTGCAGTCCGTGTTGGGTTGTGTGATCGACTATATTCGTAACCAAGGTGAGTTCCCGGCTTTTCTTGCGCATAGGTAGATGTAAAATAAACGGGGGGCATAACGGAGCCATAGGCTTTGTCGGGCTGTTGACCGCCGTGAATGGTTCGGGAGTTGAATTTTAGTTTTTTATTTGCCATGGCTATATTTTGAACAAATTTACCTGTTGTATCATTAGCAAACAAAAGTATATCTGTGATTGTTATTTATTCATGGTGCTGTTCATTTTGTCTTGAAACAAATTAACTTTTTCTATTCCCTAAAAAATGGTTGAAATTGGCCCATATTTAGTTAATTTACTCACCTTTGTATCATTATGAAAAACACCTTTCTTTATCTGTCTACTTGTTCTACCTGTGTCCGTATCATCAAATCATTGGGTATAGAAGACGCAGATTTTCTACAAAACCTAAAAGAAGCAATGGTAACACCTGAACAATTGCGTTTTTTATATAATCATACAAACAATTATGAGCAGTTTATAAACAAGCGCGGGCGTGTCTATGCGCAGCTGAAACGAGAGGGAGCTGTGTTTTCAGAGGCGGTATATAAAGCATTGCTTGAAAAAGAGTACAGCTGCCTTAAGCGACCCATCCTTATTTGGAATAACAACGTGTTTTTGGGGAATTCGAAAGCAACTGTTGCAGCAATGAAAACGGCGCTTGATGGATAAGCGAACACTGGCGCTTCTGGCCGCTTTGGGAGCAACAACCATCTATGGTCTAAACCATACCATCGCCAAAGAGGTGATGCCCACATATATTCAAGGGTTTGGTTTTGTTCAAGTACGTCTTCTTGGAGCAGCAATTTTGTTTTGGCTGGTAAGCCTCTTTATTCCGCAACAAAAAATTGACCGTGCTGATCTTCCGAAGATGCTACTTTGTGCGCTCTTTGGCATGGTTATAAACATGCTTTGCTTTTTTAAGGGAATTGAACTTTCAACACCTATTAACAGTGCTGTACTCATAACCATTACTCCCATTCTGGTGTTTGTATTTTCGGCAATTCTCATAAAAGAGCGGCTTTTACTTCCAAGGGTCGTTGGCGTAATATTAGGCTTTATCGGGGCTTTGGTATTGATTGTTTTTGGGAATGAGATCCGTCAAGATGCTCCCAATATTCCTTTGGGGAATACGCTTTTTGTCGTCAATGCTTCGTCGTTTGCCATGTATTTGGTTCTGGTTAAGTCACTCTCGGCAAAGTATACGACCGTGCATTTATTAAAGTGGTTGTTTTTGTTTGGTTTTATAATGGCATTGCCCATCAGCTATCCTGAATTTAGCGAGGTTGCCTGGAGTGCCCTGCCTTTTGAGGCCCTTTGGCGTTTTGCTTTTGTGGTAATAGGAACGACTTTTATGACCTACTTGCTCAATGTATATGCCCTCAAGCAGCTAAAAGCCAGTACGGTTGGGGTGTTTACCTATTTACAACCGTTGATTGGTATTGGATATGCGATTCTGGTGGGTGCAGATGCGCTAACAGCTTATAAGCTTGGCGCTGGTGGGGTTGTATTGCTTGGTGTTTATTTGGTGACCAAGCAGTATCAAACAAAAAGCTAATAGGCTTTTTCTTCGCCTCTGATGATGTTTATCACGGTTCGGATAATGATTTTTATATCAAGTGCAAAAGACCAGTGTCTGATGTAGAAAATGTCGTATTTGATGCGATGCTTCATTTCAATGTCGTTATCAATACCGCCTCTTGCTCCGCTAACTTGTGCCAAGCCTGTAATACCGGGCTTTAAATACATGCGTTTTGGATAATCATCAAAAATTTTACTGTAATGATCGTTTTGGGATGTTAAGTTGGGTCTTGGTCCGACAATAGACATCTGTCCAAAAAAAACATTGAAAAACTGCGGTAATTCGTCTAGACTTGTGTTGCGAATAACCCTTCCAACTCGGGTTACCCTGGCATCATTTTTAGTTGCTGACTTCTCTGTTCGGTTGTTGACGGTCATTGACCTAAATTTTATACAAGGGAATGTTTTTTTAAAGCGTCCTGGCCGTTTTTGAATAAAAAATAAGGGTCCTTTTGAGTCTGCCCAAATCAAAATGGCCAAAAGGGGAGTAAACCAAGATAACAGCCCAACAATAACAGCCCCAGAAAAAACAATGTCAAAAAGTCTTTTTTGAATTCGATATAAAATCGAGTCTAGTGGACTTACATGATGTGATACCACTTGTGTAAGCCCGTAACAGTGCGCATTTCTAACTGTAATGGGGGAGTTATAATTTGTAATAAGTTTAATACGAACCCGCTTATTCCAGTTTAAATTTAATATGTGGGCATTTGTCTCGTCTAAAACGATATCAAGAGGCACATATATGGATTTTATGTTATTTTCTTGTATTGTTTGTTGTAGTTGGTCAAAAGAAGTTTCTTCAAAAAGTGTTTTGTCTGCTTCGTAAATGTTAAATCCTGTTCTTTTTAGATCACGCACATCTTTAATGAAATTAGTTCCTGAATCTGCATTGTATACCAATATTTTTTCTTGAAACAGCGGAACACTTTTCCTGAGTTTAAACAACACAATTACGGCTAACGCTTTTATAAGGAATAGGCTTACTGTAAAATTGATTACTGCTAAAGTGTTCCATACAAGTTTATCCGAAAAAAAGAGGGTGGCTAAATAAAAAAAAGCCGCCCAGAAGAAAGAAAATAAAATAAAACGTTGTACTTGTTTAGTAAAATTCAGGTTGCGCTCATAGTTGTAAAATCGGGACAAAATCCCGCCAAGCAACCAAATGGATACTAACACATAAAAGACCGTTGTGTTATTGTTGGTTAAAAAGGTAGGCTTAAGGGTGTATAAAGAACAAACAAATAGAGACCCCCACTCAAAAAACCAAAAAGGGAGGTATGGTAGTAACTTAAAGCTTTCTTGTATATTTTTCTCCAATAGTAAAAAAGTTGGTCAAGTATAACAACGACATTATAAGGGGCTTATTGTATGTCTGGCTAGGTTTTAAAAGACGTGAAATCTCTATATTCCATTTTATTTAACCCTTCTTGGCTTAAAGACTTAAAGTAATCATAGGTGCGCTGCATTCCTTCTGCTCTACCCACTTTTGGTTCCCAGCCTAGAATTTCTTTAGCTTTGGTAATGTCTGGCTTTCGCTGTAATGGATCATTCTTGGGCAGTTCTTTGTAAACAATCTTTTGATCTGTTCCCGTAAGGGCTATGATCTCTTGGGCAAAATCTAAAATGGTAATTTCATCCGGGTTTCCAATATTCACTGGCAGATGATAATCGCTCATCAAAAGGCGGTAAATACCTTCGATCTCATCTTCCACAAAACAAAATGAACGCGTTTGCGAGCCGTCTCCAAAAACCGTCAAATCCTCTCCCCTGAGCACTTGCCCCATAAAAGCAGGAATAACGCGCCCATCGTTTAAGCGCATTCTTGGGCCATATGTATTAAAAATACGAATGATACGTGTGTCTACACCGTGATAGCGGTGATATGCCATCGTAATGGACTCCAAATAGCGTTTGGCTTCATCATATACTCCTCTAGGGCCAATGGTGTTAACGTTGCCAAAGTAATCTTCGGTTTGTGGGTGAACGAGGGGGTCACCATAAATTTCTGACGTAGAAGCCACTAAAACACGGGCATTTTTTGCTCTTGCTAGTCCTAGTACATTATGCGTGCCAAGCGCACCAACCTTAAGCGTTTGTATGGGAATTTTTAAGTAATCAATTGGGCTCGCAGGAGAGGCAAAATGAAGTATATAATCCAAGTCACCTTCAATTACTATATGCTCACACACATCGTGATTTACAAAACGAAAATTTGAGTTGTCCTCTAAATGGGCAATATTAGACATGGAGCCCGTAATCAGGTTGTCCATGCCAATAACCGACATGCCTTTAGCCAACAGTTTATCGCATAAATGTGATCCGAGAAAGCCTGCTGCGCCTGTTATTAGTGCTGTTTTCATCGACCAATGGAATAATAGGTGAACCCTTGAGCATTCATTTCAAATGGGCTGTAAATATTACGACCATCAAAAACAACGTGGCTTTTTAGG
The DNA here is from genome assembly GCA_002862705.1 of Flavobacteriaceae bacterium. Lineage (GTDB taxonomy): Bacteria > Bacteroidota > Bacteroidia > Flavobacteriales > Flavobacteriaceae > UBA7446. Next base: position 25,907 of record PKDU01000046.1, on the reverse strand, counting down.
GCTGCTTTTAACCCTTCAAAATCTGGGTTCCTAAAGGCATGCCATTCCGTACAAATCAGCAAGGCATCAGCACCTTTTGCTGCGTCCATCATGCCTGATGCAAAAGAAATGCTATCGCCCAGTTTAGCTTTTACATTATCCATTGCCTCTGGGTCAAAAGCAGTAACAGCTGCGCCTGCGCCAAGTAGTTTATCAATCATGTACAAAGCAGGAGCTTCGCGAATATCGTCCGTATCGGGCTTAAATGCCAATCCCCAAACGGCGATATTTTTGCCTTTTAAGTCTTCGCCAAAATGTTGCTGCATTTTGGGAAACAAAATTGTTTTTTGTTTTTCGTTCACTTCAATAACGCTGTCCAAAATAGCAAAGTGATGTGCTTCGTCTTTGCCGGATTTATGCAATGCTTTTACATCCTTTGGAAAACATGAGCCACCATAGCCGATGCCTGGAAATAGAAAACGTTTTCCAATACGCGCATCAAGACCCATGCCCATACGCACGTCATCTACATTCGCGCCAACCTTTTCACAGTAATTCGCAATTTCATTCATATAGGTAATCTTCGTTGCCAAAAAAGCATTCGCTGCATATTTGGTGAGTTCTGCCGATTTGATGTCCATAAACACAATAGGGTTACCTGAGCGGACAAAGGTCGCATATAGCTTTTCCATGGTTTTCTGGGCTCTTTCTGACTCCACGCCCACCACGATTCTATCGGGTTTCATAAAGTCCTCCACGGCAAAGCCCTCACGTAAAAATTCTGGATTGGACACCACATCAAAAGGAATATCCGTTTTGGCTTTAAGCGCTGCTTTTACGCGCTCGCCTGTACCTACTGGCACAGTACTCTTACTGACCACAATTTTGTAGTCTTTCATCAGGTCACCAATTTGATTGGCAACACCCAGTACATACGATAAGTCTGCCGAGCCATCTTCATCTTCAGGTGTTGGTAGTGCTAAAAAAATAACTTCTCCATGATCAACTCCTTCCTCAAGGGTTGTAGAGAAATGTAGCCTACCCGCCTTAATGTTGCGTTCAAAATAGGTTTCTAAGTGCGGCTCGTAAATAGGCACCTCTCCACTTTGCATTTTCTGCACCTTTGCGCTGTCAATATCAATGCACAATACGTCATTGCCAGCTTCTGCCAAACAAGTGCCCGTGACTAGACCTACATAGCCGGTGCCGATAACAGTTATTTTCATCTTTGGTGGGCGTATTTAATTATTAGGCAATAATAAAACAAAAAATAAACTATTCCTCTTTGTCTTACCAAATAAGACTCTGTCAAAAAAAGAATTAAAAAAATAGCTCCTATCATTAATGGCCATATTGATATTGAATTTAATGCGCGTGAAAAAAAGCTAATAAACATCGCGACCAACACAAAAAGTCCAACAAAGCCTAACTCAGCCGTTGTTTGGAGGTATTGATTATGGAAGTTATATTTATAAAACCCTGGGTATAAGCCGAATTGAATATGCTTGGCGGTAATTCGTTCTTGAGTTGAATTAAATCCGTATCCAAAGAGATATTTTTTGTCTTCTTGCAGCATTTCCAAGAATACACGCCCTTGAAAAAGTCTTATTGATGAACCCGTCCATAAGTAAACATTATTGAATTTTTTTAACGTTAAAACTTCTTCAAAACTACTGTTTAATTCTTGGCTTATTCTTTCTGAAATTTTGGTATTATTTAATATTATAATAACAGAAAAAACTGTTGAGGTTATGAATATAAGTTTTGAAATGGGCTTTTTGAAGTGCATTAACCCTTTAGTTAAGGACACTAAAATTAGAATAGCAAATATGAGTTTTGAAGAAAGTAAGATTAAAGTAATAAATAGCAAAAATAGAATGCAATAGTCAAGCTTAGATTTTGTTTTTCTCATCAAAAGGAAAACATAAGACAGTAACAAAAAGCTTGAAAGGTATATGGCATTAAGATCAAATAAAGACGAAAGCTCATGATAAAAGAAAACATCGGCATTGTTGCTATATTTCAAAATTGCATTCATTAGCAATAGCAATATATAAAGCGCCTGAATCCTGGACAGTATCTTTAATGCCTTTTCTATATCTTTTCTATTTAAAGGTTTAATAAATGAAAATGAAAATGGTATGAAAAAAAACGGGAGTATTTTCTGAAAGTTTATTAGTACTGTCTCATTGTCAAAAGACCATAATAAAGAGATTGCCGCAGATAAAAAATAAACCAGCGGGAATATCATTGATTTGTTAAATGTTGTCTTATGTAAAAAAGCATTTATTAAGCAAATAGTAGAAAAAAGCATTAATCCTATGCTTCCATATGCAAAGTCTAACAGCTGCAAAGACAGCACTCCAGAAATTAAGTACACATAAGTATCTTGATGACTTAATATTTTTTTAAACTGATTGATATGCTTCAATTAATGAGTTTAAATACTGATTGTTTATTCTTTCCCAATTAAACTGAGATTGAATTTTGTTTAAGTTGTTTTTAAGAAAGGCTGTGTGATTTTGTTTTTTTAGCATATTCGTATAATATGCCACTTGTTTGGAGTCCTCAAAATAATATGCGTCTTCTTGTAGTATTCCTTTGTTAAATTCATTGTTATGCGCAATAATAAAAGCTTCAGAGGCCATTGCTTCTAAAAGAGATGGATTTGTACCACCTACAGAGTGCCCATGAAAATAAAGATTAGAATACTTTCGAAGAGAATTCAGCTTTTCCAAATCAAAGATGCCTCCTAAAAATTTTATGGCGTTATTGTCTTTAAACTTGTTGTAAAGATATTTTCCAAATTTTGTTCCTTCGTAATTGCCTACAACCAAAAATAACTGGTTACTGTTTGAATCAGTAAATCCATTCAAAATGGTTTCTATGTTGTTTTCTGGTTCCATTCTAGCAACAAGCATATTATAATCATATGGTGATACATTGTATTCATCTAAAATAGTTTCGTTGAACTGATTGGCTGGAGTTGCGCCATAAGGAATGTATATCGATTCAAGTTTGTATTTATTTTTAATGTAAGTTTGAATTCCCAACGAGTCTGCAATTAAGAAATTGCTTTTTGTTGCAGCTAATTTTTCTGCATACTTTAAAAATTTTTGTACAACTGGGCTGTATTTAGTTCTTTTCCATTCAAGCCCGTCCATATTTGTTAGCACACGCGCAGACTTTGGAAGTAGGAAGTGCCAAATAGAGTTTGAGGTGTACCCAAGTTGTAGGATTAGGTCATATTGATGGCGTCTTGAGTTTAATATACAGTTAAAATCGTAAATAAACTGTCCGAATGTTCCAACAAGATATTCGGGGTCATAGCAATGAATTATTTTTACACCTTTATAACTCTGTTTTTGATAATTATGGTTGTGAGAATTGTAAACCGTTATTTCATACCCTTCTTCGGCAAGAAAAACGGCAAAACTCTCCGCAAACTGTTCAAACCCACTGTAATTGTTGGGTATTCCTCTAGTACCTATTATTGCTATTTTCATAAATTTCAATTTCGCACTGTCTAAAAAAGGCTCCAATTAATAATGAAATTGGGTCCGCTAAATTATAAATTCCGCTTATTACAAAAGATGAAAAAAAGTAAAAGGTTACAATCCCTACAAGAATATTATAAGAGGGTAGGACATGTTTTGTGCTGCTGAATGATACAACTATAAAAACAAAAAACAAAATGTAAATAAGAAGTCCAACGAGCCCTACTTTATAAAGCACAAATACATAGCCATTGTGTAGCAATGAAATAAATCTCATCCCCTTATCATCATCAGAAAGGGGGGCATAAAAATCAAGATCTATTAGCGACCCCATACCCAATCCGAAAAACCAATCGATTGTTTTTCGATCATTGAGTGCGTCGATTGCCTTACTGGCTTCATAAGCACGCCAATGATCCCAAAGTTTTGCATGGTCTTTAACATCAAAACTTCCTTGTTTAACAAAGATTTCACCAGGGGCAATTTTAAGTTTATACAAAAAGTTATCAATTGGTCTATCAGAATCCCTATCGATTTTTACAGAAAATAAATAGGCATATAGTGCGCTGATAATTAGTGTTGCAAAGAGAATATATCTTAACCCTTTAGTTGTCAGCTTTAAATAACCCAAAAAGGCTATAAACATAAACATAAAAATAAGTGTCATCGTCCTAGATAGATAGAAAAAAAATGACAATGCTAAAACCAAAGTTATGAGGTTTTGGTGTTTCAACTTAATTTTTTTTAACCTGATATTGGCCACTAAAAAGCTTAATGCGAAGAGCTCCAGAACACTATCTTTACCCGCATAATATCTAATGCCCGCCACAGTGAAGTCCGGCTCAGCAATAACGTACTGAGCTACTAAAAACAAGTGAATAATCGCAAAAAAGACAGCGACCGAAACAACAGTTCTATAAACAAATTCTTGGTTGTTTATCTTTCGGACTATGGCGTAACCTGCAAGGATTAATAATATTGGTTTGTTTAAATAGCACAAATCTTTTAAAAAATCATATCCCAATTCATTTTTCACAAGGCCTGTAATAATTGCTATTGTACTTAATATAATTAATAAGGAGATTAGAAAAATGAAGTTGTTTGAAAACTTAATTTTCTTTTGCGCCAAAACAAACAAAACAACAAGCGTAGATAAAATAACAGTGATTTCAAACGATGCAAATAGCAAGCTGACCGACAAGAGCAATATAAAGCAAAGTTTATACTGCCCTACGATGCTTAAATCTAATTTCACATTAATCTTTTTTAAACTAATTTTTTGAGCAAAAAAACGCCTTAGGTTTTAAAAAATTTATTTCTTTGCTAAGTTATAAATATAATTCATTGTCATTTGCTTTTTTTTGTGTCCCGGCCTTCGAGCTAATGGAGGCTGGCATGACCATGAATTTCAGATATATTATTTTTATTACAAATACTATCACTAGAGTTTCTTAAACCATGGGCCTCTATCGTAATTAAGCCAAAGCCATTTAAATGGTCTTTGGTGGTTAGCACATGTGTTTTAAAGGTGTTCGTCTTTATCAACATAAAATTTTAGAATATAAAATGTCCATGGTTCAAAATATTTAAGTTTATTTAGGAAACTTCTCAGTTATAAGTTCAAAAATTCGTTATTTAATTGGGTTTTCTTGTTGATTTTTATTTAGTGTGGCATATTAGTCTGGTATGTATTTATAGATTTCATAATCTCGTTTAACTAAACTTAAATCAAGTTTGTTTTTTATCCTGAAAACGGCTAGTGTGTCAACCCTTTCAATTTCAGTAACATACTTTAACACGATATGATATTTTTCTCTATTCCAAAAATCATGAAAAAGAATTGTAGTATCTTCTGTTGAAGACATATTTAAAATGACACTTAATAGACATGCAACTCTGAAACGTCCATCAATCATTACTATATCTAAAGTATTGGAGTCCACAGAGTTGAAAATATCATTAGAATAATTTGGGAATATCTCTTTTGAATCGTTTGAAATAGGAAAACCCCATTCTTTAGTTTTCCCTATATCAACATAATAAAAAAATAATCTCTTTTTTAAGGAAAAATTGATGATTAAATACTTACACATATAATTAATCCAGTCTAAACTAGACTCTACGGAATATATTCTAGTCTTTGACTTTAATAATGTATGCAACGTACTTCCTCCAGAGCCAAACTCCAGGTAGTGCTTTGAATTCTTAATATATTTATTAAATGTCTTTTTTTCGTCTATACTCATTCGGAACTTGAAAAATAACGGGTACGGAGAGTATCTATCTAATGTTCTAATTAATTTTTTAATATTTTTCTTTGTCTTTATCATAGTTTGTTCTTGTTATATTCAACTGGTAAGCTTAGAGCGTGTGTTGTTTTACAGGGTTGTTTGTCTGGGTAACAAAAGCTTTTCGTTTCCGTTTACCATTTTAATTCAACTTTATTAAATAAATTCTGAAATGATATTAGGGTTTTTATGTTATTTATTGGAAAATCAAGTAAATTAGAAACAATATAAGATATTTAAACGTATTCAATAAACTTAACTGTCCTTCAATATTCCTATTAATTCCAACTAAGTTTCTATTTTATATCATGGAAAACCTTAAATGCTTGGTTAATTAACGGCTCGTAATAATGATCAATGACAGGAAGAAGTCTGATTTTTAACATGCCTTTTCTGGAAAAAGGAAGTTTTTAGAGGCCAATTCTCCTTGTTAACCACATTGTTACGGCAGATGGAATTATGAATGGGACTAAAATTATATCAATTACGCCTACAATAGAAAGTATTATTTTTTTCATTAGCTACTGTTTAATAATTTTTTGAAAAACTAGATTAATCTTATGTGCTGCTTTACTCCAGCTAAAGCTTTTAGCTCTTTCAATTCCTTTTTCCTTAAGCTTTGAATATAAATCCTCATCTTTTGTTAATTTTTTAATTTGACTGGCCAACTCACCAATATTTTTAGGGTCAAAATAAAGGCAAGCATCCCCACAAATTTCTGGCATAACTGTGGTGTTAGAGACGATTACCGGCGTTCCTGATGCCATAGCCTCTACAGGCGGTAAGCCAAAGCCTTCTGCAAAAGAGGGGAAACAAAAAATGTTAGCCATAGCATAAAGTAATGGTGTATCGTTATCCGCTAAATGCCCTGTGAAAATTACCCTGTCTTGTATGTTTAATTTGCCAATCATTTTCATTAAATCAATGTTTTGATTGTCCTTTTTTCCAACAATTACAAGATGCATTTCATCTGTTTGATTTAATGCTCTTATCAGCGTTTCTATATTTTTTCGCCGATTAATTCTTCCAATATATAATATAAACTTTCTAGGAAGGCTAAGTTTTTTTTCAATGCTTTGCCGTTGACTTTCTGAATAGTTTGGATTATATTTTTTATTTACTCCGTGATAGACAACCGTGATTTTTTCTTCACTAGCGAGCTTATGCTTTATTATCCTAGATTTTTCATTGTTTGATATCGTAATGATATGGTCGCATTTTCTAGTCAAAAACTTAATTGGCCAGAAATAAATTCTTTCTATAATTGTGAAATATTGAGGGTAGTCTAAAAAAAGAATGTCGTGTATGTAGTTAATCGATTTTGATTTACAAAAAGGACTTGGGAAATTTTGAAAAAGCACAATGTCTAAATCCAAATTTCTAAAATAAAAAGGTAAAATAAATATATTAGTAAAGGCATTTGTGAAAGTGGTTACATAAACCGTTCTAACATTTTCCCGCAAAAAAGGAAAATATTTTTTCTTGTCTGATTTTCGTAAAAAAACATAAAAAAAATCCTCCTTATTTTGGCTTAAAATCTCTTCAAGAAGATTTCTAATTACAACCCTATTGCTAACAGGTCCTGCAAAAAACCATTTTGCGTCGATTCCGATTTTCATCTTAAACGTGTTTTTACAGCCATGTTAATTGTTAACGCTATATTAGCTATTAAATTACCCCATTTACCAAAATGTTTTGAGGCATATGTTCTATAGCCGTCAATCAGCAACTGTTCTCTTTTGGTGTTAAATCCTACAAAATGGATATAGGAAATATTGGGCAGGAAAATACACTTTTTACCTATGGTTTCTATTTTTTTGCATAAATCTACATCCTCAACATACATGAAATAATCTGAGTCAAAGCCATTTACTTTTAAATAATCAGCTTTTCTCATCAACATAAATGCGCCGGTCACCCAGTCAACATAATACTGTTGTTTATCAAACCTCCCAGATTTAAAAACCCCTATATTGTAATTTAGAAATGATATTCTAATTAATCTTGTTGGGGTTGGAAATCGTCCAACCGCATTCAAATATCTTTTTTCGGCATTTAACATGTTAATAGCAACAATCCCATGTGTGCTCTTTTGATAAAGTGTGTCTAGTGCTCTGGAAAGATGATCCAAAAGTATCGTATCATTATTCAAAAGTAGTATTGCTTTCCCTTTTGCCTTGCTTACACCTAAGTTATTTCCTGCTCCAAAGCCTATGTTTTCTTTGCTTTTGATAAGTCTAATATCAGGGTAGTTTTCTTCCAAATACTGACAACTATTATCTGTAGAATTATTGTCCACAAGAATGACCTCATGAGAAATTCCTGTAAGATTTTGGTCTATTGAGTCAAAACAAGTTTTTAGGTGTTTTAAGCCATTATAATTTACGATAACTATAGAAAGTTGTATTGCCATTTTTTTCTTTTTTAGGATAACGATTGATTGAAAAATCAAGCATCCAATATTTCTCCCCATTTTTTTACTAAGTGGGTTTTATAATACTTCTTTGCTTTTAGTTGGGTTTCATCAATAAATTCTTTATTCATGAAGAGCTTTTCCTCAAGTATTTTTTTTGTTTCTTCAATAATATTTTTTTCATCAACTAAAAAACCATTAACCCCGTGGTCAATAATTGATTTTGGGCCAACATGACTTGTTGCGATTGTAGGAACTCCGCAATACATAGCTTCAATAATTACAATGCCAAACAGTTCTTCCCAAATGTTATCCAATGTCTTTTTCGAGAATAATAGTTGAATATCGCTTTGACAATACAGATTAAAGAGTTTTCGTTTGGATTTTACGTACCCAACATAATCAATGTTTGAATACACTCTTGAGGCTTCTTGAACAATGTTTTTTAAAGGGCCATCGCCAACAATTTTCAATGAAAAAAGTTCTTTATCTAGGTTTTTATTTAAGGACAGTAGTTCTTTTATCCCTTTATTTTCAACTAATCTGCCAACGTATATCAAGTTAATTTTTTTACTATCACTTTGACTATTAATCCGTTTAATTGGTGTAATCGAATTATTTATTGAGTGGCTTACTACAACAACTGGACAGGAAAGGTCAAAGTTTTTTTGAAGACTTTTCGCTGATGCTTCAGTTACACAAAAGGCTCCTTTTATGTGGTTTTTTAAAAATTTTGACCATGTTTTTTTTAAACCCGTTGAGTCAAAAGAAAAGTTTTTAGGGAAAGAGTTGCCGGACCAATCACACCAAGACGTAAAATAAAATAACTCATGCTTTTTTAGAAAAAAGATCAGTATTAATAAATGAAAGTCTAAAGGGGCTATTCCAATAATTATGGTCCTTTTTTTTGTGAAAAGTGCCATAATAAAAAACTGGACGTTTTTAAGCTGTTGAAAAAAAAGCTTATGGTCTAATCTTAATATACTTTTGGCAAAAAAACGTAAAATTAAAAACTCTCTATACTTTATTTCAAGATTGTTTAATAAAGCATAGCTTTCCAATGCTATAAAATGTTCTTTCGTGCTTCGCTCGTGAAGTACATAAATTGATTTTCTCACAGTTTTACTAAATCATTTATTATAGTTTTAAAATATACATTTTAATTTTTACGGTTTTTGATTTTAAACAAAAAATAAATCACCAAAAGCAAGACGGTAAATTCAGCGATAACTAATGCAATTGCTGAGCCTGTGGCGCCATAATTTTCAGACAATAGCCAACACAATGTTAAATTTACTGCAGCCCCAGTTAATGTAGCTTTGTTAAAGTTCTTCTCCTTGTTTAGGTTAACTAATCCTATAATCCCAAATAAATAGTTTAAGCTTCCCAGAAAGATTACAGGAGTCAAAACAATAAATACTCTTGAAAAGCCACTATCAGATATACCCAAAAATCTTATAAAGAAATCTTCAAATAATAACAATAATGAAATAATCCCGAGTAAAGGAACTGTATAATACTTGGATAATTTGAGGAGCTTTGAAACCGATTCGTTTGTCTTGAGTTCTGAAAATTTGAGACTCATATTTGGGTAAATGGCTTGAGATAAAGGAGCTGTTAAAGAATGGGCTGCTTTAATTATTTTTTCTGCGGCGGAATAAATCCCCACCTCAGTGTTGGTAGATAAAAAGCCTAAAAAAATTAAATTGAAATTTTTGTACAAACTAAGGGAAAGTGAAGAAAAAAACATGTCTTTGCTACTTGATATCAGGTGAAAAACATCTGTTTTCTTTGGAAAACTGGGCTTTAAATCAAATTTGGCATATGCAATAAATACAGATAATACTCCAGCAAATAAAAAACCGAAGGCTTGTGAAGCTATTGCTAAGTTAATGTCCTCTGGCTGTTTTACAAAAACAAGGATTAAAATAAGTGAAATTAATCTTATGGATAAATTTATAACTGTTATGTACTTCATTTTTTCCATACCTTGAAAAAACCAGATAGGGATAATCGTTTGGCCAATTAAAATACCGAATGATAAAAAAAACAACTCTTTATTCTCGGACAAAGTTTCAATAAACAAAATTGCTAATGAGTAAATTACTAATAAAATTAATAGTATAATTATCTTAATAATTTGGATTGAGTGAAAAATACCGCTTACCTTATTTAAGTTATTTCTGTTTACTGAAATTAACTTGACACCAGTAAATCCAAATCCATAATCAGTAACTATTACTAAATACATGCTTATTGCAAATGCAAATGAATAAAGGCCATATTTGCTTATACCTAAAGTATTTATTAAATAAGGCATAATTATTAGGGCTAATACTGTATTTCCCAGCTGTAATGTCATTAAAGCGCTGAAGTTTTTGAAAACAAGCGTTTTAGTTCGTTCTTTAATTATGTTGTGTATTTTCCTTAAGTACATTCAGCCTTTTGAATTTGTTATGTGTGAAGAGATCTCCTTAATATCCATCGATCGGCCTTCCGTTGTTTCTTTAATAGTAGTTGAATGTGTAAGCAAATAGTTTTTTTTTGATTTTGTCAGAAACGCTAAATACTATTCAGTGGAGCTTTATTTTCACTTAATCGAATATCCCAAAAGTAAATTTGTGATTTCATCTTTTTATTTCCCCTTTGAAGGTCTAAAACACTAAAAGGTGGTCTTTTGGCTGCAGTAGGATATGAGCTTGTTGGTATTGGAACAACGCGGACCTCTTTTTTATGCTGCTTAAAAATTTCAACGGCAAAATCATACCAGCTAATTGCTCCCAAATTTGAGTAGTGATATAACCCATAAGCTGTTGATCCAGATGAAATTACTTTTAAACTAAATTCAGCCAAATCTCCTGCATAGGTCGGTGATCCAATTTGGTCGTTGACAACGCTTATTTGTTTTCTTGTTTCTGCCAATCGTAACATGGTTTTCACAAAATTGTTTCCATATTCAGAGTATAACCAAGACGTTCTTACGATAAAGTGTCTTTCACAAATTTCTTGAACATACTCTTCTCCTTTTAGTTTAGATTTTCCGTAAACACTTAGCGGGTTTGGTGTGTCTTCTTCTGTATAGGGAGTCCTTTTAGTGCCATCAAAAACAAAATCGGTAGATATATGAATCAACACCGTTCCTGTTGTTTGGCAGGCTTCGGCAAGGTTTTTAACCGCTGTAGCGTTAATTAAATATGCCTTCTCAACCTCTTTTTCTGCTTTATCAACTGCTGTATATGCCGCACAATTAATACAATAATCAAAGGCATTAGATTCGAAGAAAGTATTAACCTCTTCATTATTTGTGATGTCTAACTCCACTACGTCGGTGAAAACAAATTTTAGTTCGGGATAATCTGGCGCAACCCGATGAATCGATTTCCCCAACTGCCCATTTGCCCCTGTGACCAATACCCGTTTCATTTGTATATGGAGTTAAATGTTGGGAGAGCCAAATCCTTTTCTGAAATCCGTTGCTTCGCTGTTGGAAGCTGCCAATCGATGGCTAAATCAGCATCTAAGGGATGAATGCCTCCCTCTGCGTCTTTGTTGTAGTAGGCATCACATTTATAACATACGATTGCCGTTTCTGAAAGGACTGAAAACCCATGCGCAATCCCTTTGGGGATCCATAATTGATGATTGTTTTCTGCTGAAAGTACTACAGAAATGTGATGTCCGTATGTAGGAGACTCACTGCGTAAATCCACGGCAACATCTAAAATTTCTCCAGAAAGCACATGAACCCATTTGGCTTGGGCATGTTCGCCCCTTTGAAAATGTAATCCTCTGATGGTTCCGTAATGCGAAAACGACTGGTTGTCTTGAACAAAATAACCTGTAAATTCACCTAATGCTTCCGTCCAAGATTGGCGGTAGGTTTCCATAAAATACCCGCGCCCGTCCTTGTGAACATCAGGCATTACTAAAAAGCAACCGTTAAGCTTGGTTTCTTCTATCTGCATAACTATGGCTTTGCGTAACCGCTTTTTATAAATGGAGAAATAACCGTGTCGTGTTGCGCTTGGTTGATATAGCCCATTCGAAGTGCCACATCTTCAATCGCACCGATACGAAGCCCTTGCCTCTCTTGCAGCACTTGTACAAACTGCGCCGCTTGCATAAGCGAGGTGAATGTGCCCGTATCTAACCACGCCGTTCCTCTGTCCAGCACCTGTACTTGAAGGTTGTTTTGTTCCAAATAAGCTTTATTCACATCCGTAATTTCCAGCTCTCCACGGGCACTTGGAGCTATATTTTTCGCTATAGAAACAACCTCGTTATCGTAAAAATAAATACCCGGAACAGCATATTTTGATGCTGGGTTTTTAGGCTTTTCTTCTAATGAAGTTGCATTTCCCGATGCGTCAAACGATACCACCCCATAGCGTTCAGGGTCATGCACCTCATAAGCAAAAATAATTCCGCCTTCTGGATTTATACAGTTTTGAAGTGTTGTTTGCAGGCCTGTGCCATAAAAAATGTTATCCCCCAAAATCAGTGCTACGGAATCGTTTCCAATAAAGGACTCGCCTATTAAAAATGCTTGTGCCAAACCTTTTGGTTCGGGCTGAATAGCATAAGAGAAAGAACATCCCAACTGACTGCCGTCACCTAACAAGCGTTCAAAAAGCGGAAGGTCTTTTGGCGTGGAAATAATCAAAATTTCTCGAATTCCGGCGCTCATCAACGTTGACAACGGATAGTATATCATCGGTTTATCATATACGGGCATCAATTGCTTACTCACCGATAAGGTAATCGGATGAAGTCGCGTGCCTGAACCTCCTGCTAGTATAATGCCTTTCATGTGTTAAATTTACTGTTTTGATATGAGCCGGTCACGTATGGCGTCTATCCATGCTTGGTTTGACAAATACCAATCTATGGTTTTTACAATCCCTTCTTCAAACGTATGTTCGTGCTTCCAGTGCAGTTCCCGCATAATTTTGGCGTTGTCAATGGCATAGCGCTTATCGTGCCCAGGGCGGTCTTTCACAAACGTGATTAGCGGTAGCGAAGCGCCCTCGGGCCTGCCAAGTGCCTTGTCGGTTTCCCTTATCAACACTTTTACTAGGTCAATGTTTTTCCATTCATTTAGTCCGCCAATATTATAGGTTTCGCCAATTTTTCCGTGTTCTAAAATCGTTTTTATTGCATGGGCGTGGTCTTCGACATATAGCCAATCTCGGGTGTAATTCCCATCGCCATAAATAGGGATATTTTTGTTGTTTACAATCGCTTCAATACAAACCGGAATAAACTTTTCGGGAAACTGGTTGGGGCCATAATTGTTAGAGCAGTTCGATATTAGCACAGGTAGCTTATAGGTTTCGGCGTAGGCGCGAACAAAATGATCTGAGCTCGCTTTTGATGCAGCATAGGGGGAGTTGGGTTGATAGGGTGAGCTTTCTGTAAACAGTCCTGTTTCGCCCAGCGAACCATACACCTCGTCTGTGCTGACGTGATAAAACAACCCTCCTGAAGAGTGCGTTGCCTTAAAGCTGTGCAACAGATTAAGCGTGCCTAAAATATTGGTTTTAGCAAACACAAATGGATCTGAAATGGAGCGGTCCACATGCGACTCTGCTGCTAAGTGAATGACGTGTTTAAATTTATGTTGTTCGAAAAGATTTTGTATAAATTTGGCGTCTGTAATGTCCCCATGAACAAAGGTGTAGTTCCCCTTGTTCGCTATTTCTGAAAGGTTATTCAAATTCCCGGCATACGTAAGCTTATCTAAATTGAAAACGTCATAGGATGAGTCCTTCAAAAAGCGCTTAACTACATGCGAGCCAATAAAGCCAGCGCCTCCTGTAATAAGAATTTTCATTCGTTTTAACTTTTGCTTTTTAAGAAGGCGTCTAGATAAATTGTAAAATAAAACAACGACAATAACATAAGGCCTGCGGCAATCCCTTGAGCCTTTTTGTTTTTCCAAAAGGATTCATCTAAGTATCCTACATCAGGAAAAGAAGCCACGATATCAACCACATTCTTTGCCTTTAGTTTGTCTAGACGTAGTTGTTCTATTTGTTCTGAAAGCGTGATTTTTCTGTTGAGTAAGGCTATTTCTGCATTGTCTTCTGTGGACTCTGACATATAGAGGTTGGTTCCGTTTGAAAATTCCTTATTCGCTTCAATAATTCTAACCTCTTCAAACAACGACAACAACGAATCTGCTTGTACAATCGTAGCTTGTGTAATAGAGTCCATTAGCTCTAAATTGGCAAGCTGCGTTGCTTGTTGTTCTTTAAAATACGTTGGTTCAGAAACAGATGTAATCAGCGGAGACAACAACTTCGCAAAAACATCTTGTTGGGTTGATTCAACCTTAAGCATGTGTGTTTTTCTTTCAAAATCGCTTATCTGATTGACGTATTTTTTATAAGACACCTCGGTAGCTACCAAAGAATCTAGTCCCGTTGTATAATCGTTATATTCCTGCAACAAGCTTGTTTTGGTCACAAAAGGAGTTATTTCAATCTTTTTTAACGAGGCTGCCTCAGCTAAAGAAATACCAAAAAAAGACGCCAGTTGAACAGAGTCTTTTTGCTTAGCAAGGTCATTTAAATAATTTACGTTCCCGTAGAGCTGTCGGGCACTATCAAAGTGTGGTTCGACGGTAGCGGTGGCAATGTATTTCGGGGGTATTGTGCGTTCTAAAAGAACGCCCACTCCAAGGCCTAAAATACTGGCTAAGGCAAAATATGTGATGCGTTTGCGCACAAAAACAGCAAGCTGCAGTATGGTGTTTAAAACAAATAGAATGCTGTTGCCAATGGCAGAAAACAGCTTTGAAATCCCCTTTCCAATGGCATTAAAGAGAACGCCTAAATCGATTTCTTCGCTTTCGTTTGTTTTTTTGGGTTTAGATGTACTCATGCTTTTTTTATTTAATTCTGTGCTGCGTTAATGCAGAACGGATTTTCTGTGGTTTTATTTTGTTACAACTGGTTGTTTAGTGCATCCGCAATTTTTCTATCATTTGTAAGCCGAGGTGTTTTATTTTGTCCGCCCAGTTTACCGATCTTTTTCATGTACTTTTCAAAGGCGTCTGCAGGTAACGGCTTGATGACCAATGGACACAGAACCCCTCCTGTGATTAAATCGTCATAATAGGTGTTTTGCTTACGCATAGACAGGTCCAATGTTTTTGCAAATGTAGCCAATTCTTCTGGGGCACTATCAAAAGCAATCCACCATTCGTGATGGGGCAATCCCGCTTCAGGGGTAACTTGTGGTGCAACAGTAAATTCGGTTACACGAGCATCATGCGCTTGTAGCGCTTTTTCCATCGCTTGTTCCACCTCTTTCCCGATTACGTGTTCACCAAATGCCGAAATAAAATGTTTTATTCTTCCCGAAACAATTATGCGATATGGCTTAAGACTGACAAACACAACGGTATCGCCAATATTATAGCCCCATAAGCCCGCAGAAGTGTTGAGAATGATGGCGTAATTAACCCCCTTTTTAACAGCGGCTAATGAAATGCGGGGTGGGTTTTCTTGGTGTATTTTATCTGCCTCAACAAACTCATAGAAAATCCCAGCGTCCAGTTGCAATAGCATGCCGTCCGCTTCTGGATGGTCTTGAAAGGCAATAAAGCCTTCCGATGCTGGATATAACTCTAGGCTGTCAATTTTCTTGCCTATCAACTGCTCTATAATTGATCTATACGGCGCATAGTTTACTCCCCCGTATACGAAGAGAGAAAAGTTTGGAAAAATGTCTTTTATTGGTTGGTTGGTTTTGGCCTTAAGGCGCTCAAAATACATCTTTACCCACGGTGGAATTCCGCTGATTAAGCGCATGTCTTGGTCGTGTGTTTCTGCCACAATAGCGTCGACCTTTTGCTCCCAATCGTCTATGCAGTTTGTTTGCCAAGAGGGCATGCGGTTTTTTTGCAAATACGAAGGAATATAATGCGCTACTATCCCCGACAGACGGCCTGTATCAATCCCGTTGGTTTTGGATAGTATTGGACTGCCTTGTAAAAAAATCATTTTCCCATCAACAAAAGACGTATTCCCCGAATGGTGGATATAATGAAACAATGCGTTTTGAGCGGTTTTTATGTGCGTCGGCATCGACTCTTTTGAGATGGGAATATACTTTACCCCAGACGAGGTGCCTGATGTTTTTGAAAAGTAACGCGGTTTCCCTGGCCATAAGATGTCTGCTTCTCCTGCAACAACCCTGTCAACATAAGGACGTAAGCCTTCATAATCTCGAATGGGTACTTGTTTTGCATAATCTTCGTAATTTTCTATTTGAGCAAAGCCATGGTCTTGACCAAAAGCTGTTTTTTTTGCTTTTTGAAGCAACATTTTCAGCACCTTTTCTTGCGTTGCTATTGGGTTTTGAGCCCATTTATTGGTGCTATTAACAACCCGCTTGGCCCACTTTTTTGCAAAAAGTTGTTTGATGCTCATTATTCGAAATCTATAAACTCTTCCGGATTTAGTGCGTAGCCATCGCTCCACAACTCAAAATGTAAGTGAGGCCCCGTTGTCATGGTCCCTGTGTTGCCCGCAACAGCAATAACTTGGCCCGGTTCCACAGCATCGCCTTGAAGAACGTTTAATGATGCGTTGTGCTTGTAAACCGAAATAATATTAAAGGGATGGTCAATGATAAGAACATAACCGGTTTCAGTTGTCCAACTGGCAAAAATCACATTGCCCTCTGCCGCAGCTTTAACAGGGGTGTTTCGTGGTACCGCAACATCTACAGCATAGTGTGCTACAGATGAGTCAAAACCCTGGCTGATGGTTCCCGAAACGGGTGGAAATAAGACAAATGGAATGGTTTGCCCTGCAGATGCCAATAGGTTGTACTTGTCGTCTTGAGCAACCTCTGCGCGGAGCAAAGAATCTGCAGATGATGTCGAAAACCCAGTAGTTTCGTTAAATTGAGTGGTGTCCAGTTGCATCTGGGTTTCCAATTCTTGAAGGTCTAGATCGCCTCTTAGCACTTTGTTGACCGACGAAATATAACGCTGGTTTCTCAACAACGCCAACTGGAGCGAATCTAGGCGATAATTGTTGCGAATGGCTTGCCTCCTTATTTCTGAAGAGTCATAGCCGGGGATGTACTCTTTTAACTGAGTTCGTGAAATGACTAAAAAAGTAGTTGCGATAAGCAATACTATAATAACTCCAACAGCAAGAAAGACGTTTAATCTGCTGAGTTTGTAAGAGACCCGCTCCTCAAATGTTTCTTCGTTTAGGATAACAAAACGGTACTTGGCCAGCCACCGCTGCCAAAATCCAGATTTTTTATTTTTTTTGTTATCCATCTGTGCAAATATAACTAGTTGTTTAATAGCGTATGCTTCCTTCTGCCAAGTCCGTTTTCTTTGTTACCTTTGTGAAAAATCAATAGTATGATACTTGCTATTAGTCCTGTTCAAATTCTTGTCATTGCGCTTGTGGTGCTACTCTTGTTTGGTGGAAGGAAAATTCCAGAGCTTATGAAAGGCCTTGGAACCGGAATAAAAGAGTTTAAAAACGCCACCAAAGAAGAAGAGAAAAAAGATACTTCAAAAGAAGACTAATCCTTTTTTAATTCTTGCATTGACTTCATAATTGCCTCTGTTTCAAACACATAGTCTCTTTTGGCTACAGTAGGTGCAAAAACAAAGCCTTCCATAACAAGGAACCTGCTGTTCTTTTTGTCGTCCAGTACAAACTGCAAAAAAGGCCCTGCCATAAAATCTCCTTTAACTTCCCAAGTGCCGCGTGTTTCAACAGTACGCATGCCATTGATCATCGTTTTATAAACATAGGGCTCGTATGCCGCTTCGGTTATAAGGTGTGTGTTTGTTAGTCTTCCTGGAATAAATGCTTGGCCAACAGAATCCCGAATACGAATAATGTCTGCCAAGGGTTGTTCAAAATCTAGCTTTGTTGTTCTTGGGAGCGCATAAACAATAAGGTTTACATGCCCTTTGCGAATTTCCCGCTGAAACCAAACGGCGCTCTTTTCTTCCTTAAATACGGTGTAGGCTGAAGGAATCGAAAGGTCTATTCCAAACCTGTCTTGAAGCGCGTGTTGATTTAATGTTGATTTGAGTGTGCGTCTTTGACGTTCTGCAACCTCTCCCGCCTTAAACGACTTGATAATCCCTGGCGATTGAGACAGTATCATTTCAACAAGCGTAGCGGTATCAGGGGCGCTCAATACGGTCATTTGTTGGGGGCTTGCATAACGGTTTTTGTCCGTTCTTATAACAACCTCATCGCCAAAACCTACCCATAAGACCATACGGCTTAACCTTGTAAAGCCCGTAAAAACTTCAGGGGGTATTTGCTTTAGGTCAAAAAAAGGTTCTTTTTGTGGCAATCCTTCCGCCGGAAAAGCAAAGGCAGCACGTACCGCTTCGCCTACTTCTGTTTCCCACAACATATCGGGCATCACCACAGATATGGTGTTGATGTTTCCGTTGGAGGATTTTACCATGGGTGCTGAAGGGCGGTTTTGACAGCCCAACACAACAAAAAACAATAAGAGAAAGCGTATATTCATATTACGGTATCAGCAATAATTACGCCAACATGGCGGCAATTCCTGGCAGTGTTTTTCCTTCCAAACTTTCTAACATGGCCCCGCCACCGGTAGAAACATAGCTGACCTCGTTTTCGAGTTTGAATTGCTTTACTGCTGCAACAGAGTCTCCGCCGCCCACAAGCGAAAATGCACCGTTTTTGGTTTGCTCCGCAATACTCGCGCCTAAAGCGCGGGTTCCTTTAGAAAAGTTTTCAAACTCAAAAACACCCAAAGGTCCGTTCCACAAAATGGTTTTGGATTGCTTTACAACGGCGTCAAACTTAGCTTCAGACAATGGTCCTGCATCCATCCCCTCCCAGCTGTCTGGGATTTCATCAATAGAAAATATTTGCTGAGGCGTATCGTTAGAAAAGGCTTGTCCAGCGCGTACATCTACCGGTAAGTGCACCTGCACGCCTTTGGCTTTTGCTTGTTCAAGAATCGACAGGGCCAAGGGCATCTTATCGTCTTCACAAATAGATTTCCCGATTTCGCCTCCTTGTGCTTTAATAAAGGTGAAAGCCATACCACCGCCAATAATAAGGTGATCAACTTTTGAAAGAATATTTTCAATGATGGTGATTTTGGAAGATACTTTTGCGCCGCCCAAAATAGCCAAGACAGGCTTTTCTCCTGACCTCATTACTTTGTCAATGGCCGTTATTTCTCCTGCAAGCAAATGCCCAAAACACTTCTTGTTTGGAAAAAACTGTGCCACAATTGTGGTTGAGGCGTGTGCGCGGTGTGCGGTGCCAAATGCATCGTTGACATAAACCGTCCCTAGCTTAGAAAGGGCTTCTGAAAAATCCTTGTCTCCTTTGGTTTCGGCTTCGTGGAATCGCAAATTTTCAATTAAAAGTACCTCGCCCGGTGCCAATGCAGCTGCTTGCGCGGTGGCCTTTGGACCAACAACCTCATCACAAAATTGAATGGCTTTGCCTAGGTGTTTTTCAAGTGTAGGAACTATTTGCTTAAGGCTAAGTTTTGGGTCGTTCCCTTTGGGTCTCCCCAAGTGAGACATCAACACACAGCTCCCGCTTTGTTCTAAAATATACTGAATGGTTGGCAGCGCCGCAACGACTCTTGTGGCGTCTGTTACATTGCCGTTATCGTCTAAGGGAACGTTAAAGTCTACACGTATCAAGGCGCGTTCCTGGCTAAATGAAGTGTTTTGTAGGGTTTTCATGTGTGTATTTTGTTTGTGTAAAAATACAATATCATCTTGGTTTGAAGTAGTCCGTTTTTATAAACGGCATGTTTGTATATTTAGGCATGCTTTTTAATGCCGTATTGGGTCACGATACTCAAAAGAAATCACTTGCCGATAGCCTTGCTGTCAAACGTATTCCCCACGCCCAACTTTTTGAAGGCGATGACGGACACGGAGTGTTAAGCGTTGCGCTGGCCTATGCCAATGCTGTGGTCTGTGGAGATAATCCAGAAGAAGCTTCCGTGCAAAAAGCAATGGGAATGGTTCATCCTGATATCCATTTCATTTTTCCAACGGCAATTACTTCCGATGTAAAAACAAAACCCACTTCGAATGACTTCCTTGGAAAATGGCGAAGCTTCGTTTCTGAACAGCCCTTTGGATCGCTATATGATTGGATGCGCTATTTGGGCGCTGAGAACAAGCAGGGTGTTATCAATGTCAACGATGCGCTCTCGGTCATGCAAAAAGTCAGCCTTAAATCATTTGAGGGTGGGTGGAAATGTGTCATCATCTGGCACGCCGAAAAACTCACCATTGCAGCGTCTAACAAACTGCTAAAAAGCATTGAAGAGCCTCCTGCTGAAACGCTGTTTTTACTTTTGTGCCCCGATGCCTTTCAGCTTATTGCAACCGTCAGATCTAGGTGTCAGCAAACAAGCTTTGGAAGTGTTGGGCAAAATCTCATTGCAGCATATTTGGAAAAAAAGGGGGTCGCTAAGGAATTGTCCGCGGCAGTTGCTGGGCAGTCGGGTGGAAATGTAGGGAAGGCGCTTGGTCTTGTGGATCAACAAAATGAACTTGCGCAGTATGAAGAGTGGTTTGTTGCTTGGGTGCGCACTGCTTTTCGTGCAAAAGGGAACAAATCGGTGGTGCTAGAACTAGCGGATTGGAGTCAGTCTTTGGCGTCTAAGGGCATAGAAACGCAGAAGCAGTTTTTGTCATTTGCCATTCAACTGTTTCGGGCTGCGCTAATGAAACATTATGCGTTGGGAGCTGTTGCCAACTTTTACCCCAAGTCAGATTTCAAACTAGAACGCTTTGCCGCTTTTATTCATGGGACTAACATTTTGCCCATTATTACTGCGCTTGAAGACAGCGTCTATCATCTTTCCCGAAATGGCAGCCCACAAATGATTTTTACCGAACTTTCCTTTAAATTAACTCGCTTGCTACACACAAAAGCATAAATAGTTTTTGTCTATTGTTTTTTTGTTTTATTATAGGGGGCAGTTATTTTTATTCCTTCTTTTTTTCGTTGCTGCCCGCTTTTATTTAGTTGTTCGTGCTGCAAGTGTCGTCGCGGCTGAGAAAGGCGCTTAAAACGCTTTATTTAGGTTTTTGGAGGAAAAAAGTGAGTGACGAGGTGTTTGTGGTTTGCCACCCTTTGAGGTTTGCGAAGCATCCCTTATAAAGTGCCTTGACCCACGGGGCTTTGGCGTTTCGATATTGTTCGGAAAGCAACGAAACATAAAACGCGTCCCAACACATGTTTTTCGTAGTAAGCAATTCAAACCCTGCTTTACGGCCAAGTAGCGAAATGGCGTGCTTGTTGTAGTGCCAGCGGTGGCGGGGTACGTCATACGCAGCCCAAAAAGATTTGTAGTGTTTGGCGTCCCATGATGCTGCATTAGGTACGGCTAAAACCAATACGCCTCCCGGCTTAAGGGATTTATAAAACGTGGCTAGGGCGTCCTCGGGTCTGTTGATGTGTTCAAAGACATGCCATAATGTTATGACATCAAATTGGTTTTCTTGTAGTGGTTGGGCGACCACAAGAAGCTGTCTTTGTTTGAGAATTTCAGTTGCGTCAGGCGAAGTTTCAAAAACACCAACCTGCCATCCCTCGTGCTGAGCGGCTAAGGCAAAGTCGCCGTTGCCTGCGCCATAATCCAACATATGCCCTGTGGTCGCATATTGACGAATCCACTTGAGTTTTGATTTGATGTTTTTACGCTTGACCCAAGCATAAGCTTTAGCTTTAAAACCATTGGCTTGGGTATCGTGTGAAGCATATCCTGTTTTGGGATAAAAGTGTTCAAGTTCCGCTTCGCTGAGTTCGGGAGTGGTTTTTAGCGCCGTCGTTTCCTTGTCCAAAACTAAATCAAAGCTGGACTTGCTGACGAGATGATCGATAACAGTAAATGGTTTCACGTGGAACAATTAACGGCCCATATACACCAACAAGACTGACAAATCACTTGGTGATACACCGCTAATGCGTGAGGCTTGTGCTATGGTTACGGGTTGGATTTTATTGAGTTTCTGTCGCGCTTCTATGGATAGGGATTTTACCATTTCATAGTCAAAATCTTTTGGAATCGGCACGTGCTCTAAAGAAGAGAGTTTGTCTGCTTGCAATTTTTCCTTGGCAATATAACCTGCGTATTTAATTTGTATTTCAACCTGCTCTAAAGTGGCGGTGTCGATGGCTTCTTTGGCCACAAAATCTCTGACCGTGTTAAGCGAAAGGAAATCTGCAATGGTTAGGTTTGGACGGGACAATACTTTTCCCATTTTGAGGGATTGTTTGACGGGGTTTGAATCTCTCTTTGCCAAAATGGGGTTGATGTCTTCTGGCACTACGCTTGTTTTTTCAAAGAAGCGCAACAAGGCCGTCGTCTTTTGTGATTTGGTTTCTAACAGACGCATACGCTTGTCAGAAGCAAGCCCCATTTTGTGAGACCTAGGCGTAAGACGAAGGTCTGCGTTATCTTGTCTCAAGAGGGTGCGGTATTCTGCCCTTGAAGTAAACATACGATATGGCTCTTCAGTGCCTTTGGTGATAAGGTCGTCAATCAGGACACCTATATACGCCTCTTCGCGGCTGAGAATAAAGGATTCTTTTTGAGCGACGTGGTTGTGGGCGTTGATTCCAGCCATAATGCCTTGTGAGGCCGCTTCTTCATAGCCTGTAGTACCGTTGATTTGCCCTGCGAAAAACAAGCCTGAGACAAGCTTGGTCTCCAAGCTGTGTTTGAGTTGCGTGGGTTGGAAAAAATCATATTCAATGGCGTAGCCCGGTCTAAAAAACTTAACCTTTTCAAAACCAACGACAGCAGAAAGTGCCTTAAACTGGACTTCTTCTGGAAGCGATGTTGAGAAGCCATTGACATAAACCTCTACCGTGTCCCAGCCTTCCGGCTCAACAAACAACTGGTGTCTATCTTTTTCGGCAAAACGATTGATTTTATCCTCTACCGATGGGCAATAACGGGGACCTATACTTTTAATTCGCCCGTTAAACATGGGGGATCGGTCAAAACCTTCCCTAAGCAAATCATGTACGACAGGACTAGTGTATGTCATGTGGCATGAGCGCTGTGTTTTAAGTATGTGGCTGTTGTCTAAATATGAAAATTTAGAGGGGTTGCTGTCGCCTGGTTGTTCTATCATCTTGCTGTAATCCAAAGACCTTCCGTCAACCCGGGGTGGAGTGCCTGTTTTCATACGGCCCGATGTAAAGCCTCGTTCTATAAGTCGTTCGGTGAGACCAAAAGAAGCGCTTTCGCCTGCACGACCGCCTCCAAATTGTTTCTCACCAATATGGATAAGTCCATTAAGAAAGGTACCGCTAGTTAGCACCACAGACTTCGCTTTGATTTCGATCCCTAGTGTGGTGACAACTCCTGCAATCCTATCCTTTTCAAAAAGGAGGTCTGTGACCATTTCTTGGTAGAAATCAAGATGTTCCGTTTGCTCTAATTTGTTGCGCCAGTGCTGAGCGAACATCATGCGATCTGATTGTACACGCGGGCTCCACATGGCAGGACCTTTAGAGCGATTAAGCATTTTGAACTGAATGGCCGATGAGTCTGAAACAATTCCGCTATATCCGCCAAGGGCGTCTATTTCCCTAACAATCTGTCCTTTTGCAATACCGCCCATGGCTGGGTTACAAGACATTTGCCCGACATTTTGAAGGTTCATGGTAATAAGTAGCGTATTGCTGCCCATATTGGCTGCGGCAGCTGCGGCCTCTGCTCCTGCATGCCCGCCACCAACTACAATTACATCATAAATATCACGAAACATGGTTTTCCTTGTTTTGTTCCACGTGAAACAATTTTATACACGCTTGCTCTGCGCTCCGCATATCTGCTATTTGAAATTCTGTTTTATCCTTAAAACCCAAACAATGTAAGAGTCCATGAGACATAACACGAAGCAGCTCTTCATCAAAAGGAACATTCTGCTCAACTGCGTTTTCACGAACACGTGTTACAGATATGGCAATGTTGGCAGAAACATCTTTGCCAACGGTGTCGTCGAAAGTAATTATGTCGGTTAACGTATTGTGATTCAGATACTTAAGGTTTAATTCGAGCAAGGCTTCGTCATCCATAAAGGCATAAACAAGCGCCATGGACGTTGCGCTGTATTGCTTTGCGCATTTTGTAAGCCAGTTGACAAACATTTGTTCGTCAACAAGGACAAATTCTGTTTGGTATGTAAAGTCAACAGAAACGTTCATGGGGCAAATATATTCAATTAGAGTTGTAATAAAAGACCAATAGTCGTTGTATCTTTGACAAACTATTATGTCTATACGCGTCCGTTTTGCACCTAGCCCTACCGGCCCCTTACACATTGGGGGGGTTCGCACGGCGCTATACAACTATTTGTTCGCTAAAAAACACAAAGGTGTTTTTGTCCTCAGGGTTGAAGACACAGATCAAAACCGTTTTGTGGATGGAGCAGAAGCCTACATTACAAAAACGCTTGATTGGTTGGGTATACGCCCCGATGAAAGTCCAAACAGCCCTGGTGCATTTGGGCCCTATCGTCAAAGCGAGCGAAAAGCAGGATACTTGAGTCATGCCCAGTTATTGGTGAAAACCGGCAATGCATATTTAGCGTTTGACTCATCCGATGAATTACTAAAGCTCCGAGAGGCTGCTGAGCAAAAGGGGAGGCGATTTTTATATAATTGGGAAAATAGACGTGGCTTGAAGAACAGCCTGTCATTAAGCGAGCGCGAGGTAAATGCTCTTGTTAAAAACAAAACGCCTTATGTAATTCGTTTTAAAAGTTTTTCAAATGGGGATGAAAAATCGTTGACTGTAAATGACAAAATTCGAGGAGATGTCGTCTTTGATATATCTTTGTTAGACGATAAGATTATTGTAAAACAAGATGGTATGCCCACATATCATTTGGCAAATGTAGTAGACGATCACCTTATGGAAATCAGCCATGTCATTCGGGGGGAGGAATGGTTGCCCTCTATGTCGCTGCATGTGCTTTTGTACAATGCCTTTAGCTGGAAGCCCCCTATTTTTGCACATGTGCCCTTGATTTTAAAGCCCTCAGGAAAAGGAAAACTTTCCAAGCGGGATGGTGATATGTTCGGTTTCCCTGTATTCCCCTTGGAATGGAACAAAGACACGCAGGGCTTCAAAGAGGCTGGTTATTTGCCCGAAGCACTCGTCAATTATTTGGCTTTATTAGGGTGGAACCCTGGTGGTGAAGATGAGCTCTTTTCTTTAGATGACTTGGTGGCGTTATTTTCCCTTGAGGGTATAACCAAGGCCGGTGGGCGATTTGATCCCGAGCGCTGTAAGTGGTTTAACCAACAGCACCTCCATAAAACAAATTCATCGCTTATTGAGACTTCTCTTAATCAATTACTTCAACAAAAAGGGATAGCAAATACGTCCGTTTCAACTACTAAAGTCGTAGGGCTGGTACATGGTCGGCTAACACTACTTACTGACCTTTGGGGCGAAGCCCATTTCTTTTATGTTGCGCCTGTTGACTATGATGAAAAAGCCTTGGGCAGACAGTGGAAAGAGGAAACGCCCGGAATTTTATCTGAGGTTGTAAAGATTATTGAAAATGCTCCAGATGAAGAGGTGGAAACCTTAAGCAATGCGATAACGTTATGGGCAAATGAAAACAAGATAAAGCTGGGTATGGTCATGGCGCCCTTACGAATTGCGCTTGTAGGGAGCCTTCGCGGCCCT
>PKDU01000056.1 GCA_002862705.1 Flavobacteriaceae bacterium | reverse complement strand
GAACACGAACAAAAGCAAGAGGTAAGCCAAACAGGTAGAATAAAAGTAAAAATACCAACAACCCCCGAGACTTCTGTAATGGCTCCCTTTGGAACTGAAATTACAATTCCGTATTCACGCTTTACTTTAACAACTACTTCCTATGGAGATTCTTTAACAATTCCCTTAAGACATATTGGCGCAATGCCTAATGGAGCTAACCCACCCACTTCAGCTCATTTAATCGATGGCGCGTATCATTTTAAAATGTTTTCAAACTTTTATAATAACGAAAGTGCCAGAACAATTTTTTTGAAATATCTAGAAGAATGGTCATGTAAGACAGGAATTAACTTCCTTGACGCCGGAGTCAGAACTCTTGAAGATGAGTTTAGTGGCTCGCTTAATGAAGTAAGGTTTCAAAATTTTGATGAACAAGGTTATGGAGGTGCAGCTTTTACCAGTATTAAAGGAGTTTATACATGTCCAAGTTCGAGTTCTAGCCCTGATCCAGAATCTATAACAGCAATATTGACAGAAATCGACTTTGTATATGATAACCAAGTAAACTGGGGTTATGACACCGTTGCCCCAAACGAATTTGATTTTTCATTTGCGACGGCGCACGAAATTGGTCACGCTGTATTATTTTACCATGTTATTGACAACAATAGCCTAATGCATTATGCTGGCAGTAATGGCTATAGAAACCTTCAAGAAATACCTGAGCCTTTTGTTTCATCTGGAATAACTGGCGTGAGTGAATCTATTTCGCCGTATCCTTGTGGAGACCCCATGACCGTTTCAAGTTGTTTTACACTTTCTCTAGAGAATAGGGACATTAAAAATGCTATTTCTATTCGACCTATCGGTTCAAATATTGAGATTAAAACAAACAGTATTGCAATGATTCGTCAGATTTATGTCTATGATATTAGTGGTAGGATCGTTAATAAAGCTCAATTTAAAACATTACCATCTAGGCACAATATTAATTTAGACTCAAATAATACACAAATATACATGGTAAAGGTTCATCTTTCTAATGATCTAGTTCATATAGCAAAAGTCATTATATAAATTCTAACTCTGTAAGGGATTATGTGTAGAAACTTAAATTAAATAATATACTTTACTAAATTATTATCTATCTAATTTTGAAATGCACTTCGTCAATAAGCTAATGACCACATCTATGTTTTTAAATGACATTTCATCTGTGATACAAAATCGTATTGTGGCTTAGACAGATTAACATTATGTTATAATGCATTGAAAAATTCTTTATACTCCTTTATTGTAGTGGATCTTCAAACTTTAAAACGTTGTGTTTAAATCATAAAATGATTTACGATTAAAAATATTTGACAATAAAAAACCCACCAAACAGGTGGGTTTTTATATAAACTTTTAAATTATAAAGGCTTGACTATTCGTTTTGGTCATTAATAAAGGGATTATCTCTGATTTCGGCCTCTGGAATTTCAAATGATAATTTATCATCATCATAACTAAAACTATCTCCAGCAAAATCAATCCAGTTTGGACCCCTTGTTATTGTTGCTTTATTACGTTTCATTGCCAGATATGATTTCCCTTCACCCCAAGATTCTAATCTAGTTTGTAAATAAATTTCATCAATCAGGTCTTGACCAGATAAAGCAGCTAAATACGATGTATCATCCAAGCGCTCTGAAAGTAAAATCTCTAATGTTGATATTGCAGCAGCATCATTACCTAAGTTTGCTTGAGCTTCTGCATGCATCAATACCATATCAGCATATCTGAAGTAAAAATAGTCAGCAGTTACTGTACGTTGCCCAAAAAATACACGATCTTCATGATAAAATTTGTACAATGGATACATATCAACTGGATGACCAGGTAAATTCAAAAATTGACCAGCTCGTACGTCATCGCTCCTCATTTGTGCATAAAGACCGCGATCCATGATTTTACCATCACCTGCAGCTGCATAGCTATAGGAATAATAATCTACCTTACCCCAAAAAGATACTAGTCCCATATTACTGTCAGTTGTTAAATCTGTTCCCCAAAGAATGCTATTTGAGTAATTGTAGACACTATTAAATCCACCAACGGGATCTCCACCGCCAGAGTATACTGCTTCATCTCTATTTACTACTCTATAACCACTATCGAGTACAACAATTGCAGACTCAGCTGCAGCCTCAGCCCATTTACCTTGCGCACCATATGCATATGCAAGAACAGTACTTGCAACATATTTATCTGCAGAACTTACTGATGAACGAGTGTAGTTAGACAAGAGCGATTTTGCCGCTTGGCAGTCAGCCTCAATAAAAGCAAATACTTCAGCAGCAGTACTTTTCGCTACGTTAGGCGTTTTTGTATCTGGATACAAGGGCAATATGGGTTCACTGGGATCATAACCGTCTTGGTACAATTGTGTCAAATAAAAGTAAGCGTAAGCTCGTGTTGTTAATGCTTGCCCTAAAAAGTGCTTTCCAGTATCACTGTCAGGAACATTATCACGCCCTCCAAGTCCCTCAATAACAATATTTGAAAGATTTACAATTCTAAAGTAATATCTCCACGGCATATAGTTTCTTGTACTTGTGTAATCAACAGTAAAAGTCAATTCTGAATATCCAGAATACCATCCATATATTTTTGCACCAAGTACCATATCACCTGAAAGCATGTCTGTTGCAATATCCCAACCCCTTTGACCAAAGTCATCGTGGTTGGATGTTCCTCCAGTACCTGATTTATAAATATTCTCATAAATTCCGGCTACTGTTCCACCTTGTAAATCAGGATTGACTGCTGACGCAGCAGCAATTTGATCTGGTGTAATAAAGCTTGTTGGATATTCTGTAAGAAATTCTTCCTCACAACTAATGAATAGCACTGAAGCTAAAAAAAAGTAAAATAAATTATTTAATTTCATGATTTTCTGATTAAAAGTTTATAGTTAAGCCAGCCGATATTGTTGTCATAGGCTCATATGTGTATCTTCCCGTACCACCAGACAGGGAATATGTCGGATTGAATCCATCTCTCTTGGACAATATCATAAGATTATCTCCTGAAATGAAAATTCTTGCAGCAGTTGCTTTAAACTTTTTAACTGCATCACTTGGAAGAGAGAATCCCACTTGGAGGTTTGCAAAGTTTAAGAAATCAGCTTCAGTTAAGAACCTTGTTGATGTACTTGCTTGATTTGGTTGCAAGTTTGAGTTGAGTATTGGAACATCTGTTATGTCACCAACATTCTGCCATCTATTTTCGATGTCAGAGTGTAACTGTTGCATGTTTGACGCAGTTGCATTTTCCATAAAATCACGATATGCGAAATCATAGGCATATCCACCAATTCCGTAAGTGAAAATTGCTGATAAATCAAATCTCTTATATTCAGCATCAATAGTGAAGGAACCAGTTAAATCTGGAAGTGCTACTTTATCAATAAATCTTTTGGTAGCGCCTGTGTAAGTTTCAGTCACGTCCTCTAGTATATTTGCATCAGGATTTAAAATCTTGTATTCGTGTAAGTCTTCGATAAACTCACCAGTGTCAAACTCTCCGTTTCCGTTTGCATCGTCAAAGTTTCTGTACCATTGTGCGTATCCGGTATCGGGATTTACACCAGCATAATCTCGCATGTAGTACTCATAAGAACTATGACCTGTGGCAAGACCAAAATAACCAGATGGGTCGAATAGTTTTTCCTCACCAGTAGCAGGGTCAATTGGCATTGCTGTAATTTCATTAGATTCTATTGCAGCTAATACGTTTAGAGATAATTTGAAATCATCTGAATCAATGAGCTGTGCGCTAATATCAAATTCTACACCTCTATTTCTTAATCCACCATCATTTACTATTATCGAACGATATCCCACAGAAGGACCAACATTTTGAGTGAAGAACATATCATCTCTATCTTTAACATAAGTTTCTACAGAGCCTTCAAAAATACCCGCTTCAAATTCAACACCAAAGCTTAATTGTTCGGCTCTTTCCCATGTTAAATTAGGATTACCCTTACTTACAAACCCAAGTGATGGTGATCCGTCTAAATTTTGTATTGAGAAAACATCATATCCAGGGTAGAAGCCTTGTCCTAGTGCCTCTCCTAAGACACCATAACTTGTCTTAATTTTAAGAAAGTCAAATATATCGGATTGATAAAAGTCCTCTTCTGAAATAATCCAAGCACCACTAACAGAACCGAAAGTCCCCCATTTTTCATTAGCAAATACAGAAGATCCGTCGCGCCTAACATCACCAGCAAAGAAATATTTGTCATCAATTGAAAACCTTGCATAAGCAACTATGGCTTCACGAGATAAAATGGATTTACTTGAGGTTGACGTATTGTTAACGACTGCATTATATAGCTCAAGGCCTTGAGGCTCAACTAAATTAAATTTATTCGCATTCATTCCATAGCTTTCACGACTTTCTGATTCATGAGCAACATAAGCATCAACTTCCATGTACCCGTCCCAAAATTCTTTATTAAATCTTAAGGCATTTCTTACTACCCATTGAGAATATTCCGAAGTTGATTTTGAAATATAACCACCTTGTCCTCGAGAAGACCCATAAAAAGGGTCAGAGCGGAAAGTACTATCACCTTCTTGAACGTAGTAGGAAAAATTTGTTTCAAAATCGAGATCGCTACTAATATCAATCACAAAACTTTGAATTGTGCCTACTCTATGGGAATGAGACAAATTTGTATTGTAGTGAGCATCTGCAATTGAGTTAGTCAATCCAGAAAACCCCCTTGAATAAGTCTCACCATAATCATATTTAAACCCTCCATATACATCTCTCATTTTTTCACCGTTTGCGTCTCTTTCAAATAAAGGGTAGAGTCTAGGCATATTTGCTGTAGTCCAAAAAATACTTCCAGAGTCAGAACTTTGACCATTAGCATTGGTATTTGTGTAGGTGTAACTTAAGTCTGCTTTGTATGTTAACCAGTTTGTGGGTTTAAAATCTAGGTTTAATCTAGTATTGTATCTTTTAAAGTTTGAGTTGATACCATAGCCAACATCTTCTAGACCCCCAACAGAGTAAAAATAAGACATCTTTTCACCTCCACCACTGATACTTAAATTTGCTTCATTTCTTTGAGAATCTTGAAAAGCATAATCTCTCCAGTACTCGGGAGTATACTTTCTTGTAATACCAGGTAAAAATAATCCTGTAGCGGGATCAATCAATTGATCGCCTGCAGCATTCCACATATTATAATTTGGATCAAAAGTACCTGCATTGGCAAATAATGTAGAATTTGCAATTGTAGCAGCATTTGCAGCAGTTTCACCTAGACCCAATTGTCTATTACGAACTGATTCCCATGCAATTTCAACAAATCTTTCAGGACTATTAATGACTGAATACCTAGGCAGATAATCCATGTTAGTACCAGTTTTCAAGTTTAATGATATTTTAGTCTCCCCAACTTTACCTCTTTTAGTTGTAATTAAAATTACACCGTTAGCTCCTCTGTTACCATAAATTGCGGTAGCAGCAGCATCTTTTAAAATAGTAGTTGAGGCAATATCGTTAGGGTTAATAGCATTTATACCTCCGTTAAACGGAATTCCATCAACAACGTACAAAGGAGCAGAATTTCCATTGATAGAGCCTGTTCTTCCACGAACACGAACCGTAGACGCTGTTCCAGGTTGTCCTGAAGTATTAACTACTGTAACACCTACAGCTTCCCCCAAAAGAGCCTGAGAGACGTTAGGAACATTCTTAGAACTTAATTTCTCACCGCCAATAGTCACAGCACTACCTGTAAAACGTTTTTTATCAAAAACTCCATAACCGGTTACAACAACTTCATCCAGGTCAGTTGATGTTGAAAGTTTAGCATTTGCAGATGCTCCATCGACAGTAACTTCGCTGGGACTATATCCTACATAGCTTATGACTAAAACGTCACCGTTTTTAGCAGCAATTGTAAAATTTCCATCAAAGTCGGCAGAAGTTGCCGTAGAAGTTCCTTTAATTACAACAGTTGCACCAGGAAGTGGCATGCCGTCTTGGTCAGTAACAGTACCTTGAACAACTTGTTGAGCTAAAGCAACTTGAAACACTGCGATTAACGCAAGTGTTAAAATTTTAATAAGTTTAGTTTTCATAATTAATTTAATTGTTAGCAACCCCAAAGATGTTAATTAAATGTTAACTACACAAATTTTTTTTTTTTAATGTGAAATAATTGTTAAAAAAATATTTTTTTTCTCTGATTTTTAGATTAACAAAAATTTAAGGCAGCATATTTTGAATTTCACAGTTAGTTGGCAATAATTATCTGCCTAAAGATAGTACCCGTTTCTGTTTCTATACCTAAAATATAGGTGCCCGTAGTCAATTCGGAAATAGCAACAGTAGTACTACTCAAAGAGAAATGGGTTCTTGTCTTACTTAATACTTCTTTTCCATTGAGGCTTAAGATTTTTAAGCTTTTAAAGGGAATATTATTGTTTAACGCACTGACCGTAAAGTTTTCCTTTGCCGGAATAGGGGCCACTAAAAAGTTGTTTACTGTTGAAAATTGATCCAACTCCTGTTCCGACTTTGAGAAAATACCGGGACCGGTAACAACTAAAGCACCTTTTTGTGTGGTGTTTTCAAATTCACCTGCCTGATTAATGCGCTGTAAACTGCCCTTATGAGAAACCGTGATTTTATATCGACCACCCAGCGGATCTGACACCACTACTTTTTCTAAATTGTCTCTAGTATTATCCCCTAAAACAGCCACTGCCTGTTGAGCAGTTGTGGGTAACGCCCATGGTAAATAGCTTTTATCTTCTTGGGTAATACGTAGGTCGAGGTCGTTTATAAGCGTATTGGAAGCATAAAATGCGGCTGGTGGATCATACCAACTAAGTGTTGCCGACAACAACCCCCCAACAGCCGTAGTTTGAAAATATAAGGTTTCTGTTTCCCCTTGGTCTAATTCAAAGTTGTGAATGGTGAGTGTTTCCTTTTCGTCTTTCTTAATAAGTAGTGCTGCTTTTTCTAAATTAACTGCGCCATAGCCCGTTTTTACATCTGGTCCCGTGATGTCTTGACCTGCCCATTCGGTAATATCATCTGCCGTGTGGCAAAGCAATGCCTTCATTGCTGCACCATCCATATAGGTATCAAATGTACTTTTGTGAAGTTGCTGTAGTAAGGCCACACCACCTGCAACAGCCGGCGATGCAAAAGAAGTACCGCTACTTGCACGGTAGCGATCTGTAGCTGTAGGTTCGTCTTGCGCCCAAGCAGCTACGCCAAGGTTTTCTCCTAGGCCGCAAATTTCGGGTTTGATACGAAAATCGTTTGTGGGCCCCGCACTGCTAAATTCAGTTGCCCCTTTGTTTGATCCGTTGTCATCCATTGAAAAACTCCCAACAGTCAATACGTTTTTTGCTGAAGTAGATCCAGTTAGTTGATCTAAGCCTAATACTTGCTGGTCCGGATATGACTCACGGCCATCGTTACCCGCAGCCAAGACGTGTAAATAAGTGGGGTAGAGGTAGGCGATTTCATCCAACAGGGCGCTCCAGTCGCTATAATCGCCAATGTATTGATTTGGAATAACCTCATTATAACTATCCACTAGAGGATACCCGTAAGAGTGGTTAGACAAAATAAAATCTGGATTTGCACGTAATTGCAATTGCTCAAAAATTTCAGACAGGTCATCCTCCCAATCGTAGCTGTATATTTTAGCTAAACCTGGCGCTATGCCGGTTATGTCGTAGTTATCTTTATGAAACAGTCCCTTGGCCACCACTATGGATGTCACCGCAGTAGGGTGACTACTCCAAATAGCTGCCGCGTCTGCGTCTGAAATTTCAATGCTTAGGCTTGGGTCAAAATAGTCGGGACCCCCTGTGAACTCATCATGTGCGGCAAAAACATGCCCGCCATCCCAAACGCCGATGTGAACACCCGTGCCAGTGAGGTTGTAGCCTGCGCGACCTCCCGTTCCCACGACATCCGCTTTAATGGCTTTACGATGAGAACGTCCGTGATAGGTTTCGTAATAAAGGGGTTTACCGCTAGGCGTGACCCTGTTGGGTCTGATAAAATTTCCGTCTTTGTCCTTCTTAAGCCGTGGGTCTTTTACTTGAATAAGGCTATCAATGATACGGTTTTGCGCCGCCATCCTGCTTTGAATACGCTCCTTTAGTACCTGTTTTTGTAGGGCCTTGTCGTCTTGCGCTTTTGTTTTGTCGTTTAGCGCAGTAGAAGTAACACAGGAAACCACCAGCAATAACCCGAACAATAACAATATTTTCTTTTTCACATAGCAAAAATAACAAAAACCCCGCCAAAGTTGGCGGGGTTATGAAACATAGACTAATGATTTTTAATTAATATCCCTAAAGCATTAGCGTTCTATTATGCTGCAAAAATCTCAGTAACGCTTATTTTTGACGATTTCGTATAAAAATTTGGTTACTATTTTTTCAGCTTTTTTTATATTGAGAGAACGTTAATGAAAGGGGTGTAGGCGCAGTGTCAAAAGTAACACCGTTACATATTTAGCCTCTTAATTGTGGCTTTTCGGTCCAGTTTGCCCGAGCGCGTATGCATAAAAGCATCCATACAAATGACTTGCTTGGGAATGTGGTGTTTGTTGGCACCCAAATGTTGCTGGGCGATTGCCATAATTGCTGTTTTTTCAGTAGCGGGTGCTTCAACCAGTAACACAAGTTGTTCGCCTAAGTTCGCATCAGGAAGTGCCGTAAAAAAGAATGGAAATTTGATAAAGGGCGTCAAGACTTCCTCTAAGTCCTCTGGAAAAATCTTCATGCCACCAGAATTGATTACCCAATCTCGTCTACCAAAAAGCCTAAAGCTGTCCCTCCCTTCAAGCCTTACCACGTCTTGTGTAACAAGGGGCGACAGCGGTAAATAAGGTACCTCAAGCACCAAACAGTCATTTTCATCTGTAGCAATCCCAATCCCCGGCATCACCTTGAAGGGAATAACCGCATCGCTTACAATTCGCGTTGCCACATGCGTAAGCGTTTCTGTCATGCCATAGGTCTCAATGCAGTGCTTGTATTTTTTGCTGATGCGCTTGCGGAGGTCAGTGGGTATGGGAGCACCACCAATCAATACGGTTTTAAACCGCCCCAATACATCAAACGAAGCATTTGCCTGCAAGGGAATCAAAGCGGCAAAAGTGTAGTCCTTTTCAATAGTTAGTTTGGTTTTGGGCGGTATGATGTCCAAATGTAATCCCAATACCAAGGCCCGTACCAACATCATTTTACCCGCAATATACCGTATCGGCAAGCACAGCAGTGCCGAATCGCCTTCCGATAAATTAAAAAAGGCAGCCGTTCGACCTGCCGAGGCATACATGGCCGTTTTTGGCATCTGGATTTCTTTTGGTTTTCCAGTAGAGCCTGAAGTATGCAAGGCAATATGTTCATCGTCGCTAAGCCAATCCATAAGAAAATACCCCAATGCTTGCTGCTCTTCATCTGAACTGACGGTCCATTGCTGCGCAGCCAAATCCAAGGCATTGCGCTCATACGCCTTTCCATTGAGTCGAAATGAAGCATGAACCAACATTAGCGTATGTAATTTGTATCCCAACTCAGGGCATTGTTGTATTGCAGTACTCCCTTGCCTGCCACCAAAGGGCTATCGATATTATTGGTAAACAATCCGCCTGTTCCCAGCCCTTGTGGCATGGAAGTGTTTTGTGTTGCAGTCCATTGGGCAATGGCGTTTAGGCCTATGTTGCTTTCAAGTGCACTCGTAACCCACCAACCTATATTACGGGCTTCGGCCAGTGCTATCCACGCTTCAGCAGCCGTAAAGCCACCCAAGAGGCTTGGTTTTAAAATAATGTATTGCGGCTCAATTTCATCCAGTAATGCGGCTTTGTCAGCTGCATCCAATACGCCTATCAGCTCTTCGTCAAGGGCAATGGGTATGGGAGTTTGAGCACATAGCTTTTTCATGGCTTCAAACTGACCAGCAGCTATTGGCTGCTCTATGCTGTGCAATCCAAACGGTGAAAGTCTTTCTAGTTTTTGTAATGCTTCCTCAGGGCCAAATGCCCCGTTGGCGTCTACTCTTAGGGTAACTTCTGCCGGCGAATAGCGTGCTCTTATTTCAGCCAACAACTGGCATTCCCGCTCAAAGTCTAAAGCACCAATTTTGAGTTTGATGCAGTCGTAACCCTCTTCAATTTTGTCAAAAACCTGATGACGCATAAAATCAATACTTCCCATCCATACCAGTCCGTTTATGGAAATGGGCTGTTCTCCATTGCTAAAAGGAGTGTCATATAAATGGAATGGCGCATCAGCGGCAAAAGACGTTAAAGCCATTTCCACACCCATGATTATGGCAGGGAAATCAGCATAAAGCAAAGTAGCATCCACGCCCTTTTCCAACGCAGCGCAGACCTTTGTGAGTTGCTCCTCAAAATGGGGTACATCATCGCTGCTTAACCCACGAAACAAACCACATTCGCCAATGCCGTATTGTGATCCGTTGCGAATCTCAATAAAGAACGTCTCTTTTTGTCTTAGCACCCCCCGTGAAGTCCCGCTGGGCTGCTTAAAGTCTAAATTATATTTACGGTAGCTTACTTTCATGCCAATAAAATTTGCGTTAGCAGCAGTAACATACTAGTGCCAAATGTTGTTAGCGCCAACGGCTTAAGCAGTGCGTCAAAGTCTTTGTGTGTTTTTATTTTTAGCGCTGATGTCAATTGTGCCACCAAAGGAATAACTACGACTACGGGAATATACCCCACCCATCCGTTGCAATTGTGCAACAACCCAACAGTTAATGCTGTGATGCAGCCTAATATCAGTATGCCCTGATAGATTTTTGCTCCTTGAAGCCCCAAAAGTGCGGCCACGGTTTTTTTACCTACTGCGCTGTCATTTTGCATATCTCGCATATTGTTTAGGTTCAAAACCCCAGTGCTTAACCCACCAATGGCAATGGCGAACCACCACATACTATTGTCTAATTGTTTGGTTTGTAAGTAATACGACCCACCAACAGCCAACAGTCCAAAAAAAGCAAATACAAATACGTCGCCCAAGGCGTGATAGCCATAGGCCCCTTTGCCAGCCGTGTATTTATAAGCAGCTAGGATAGCAACTACGGCCAATGCTAAAAACGCCAAAACACTTTTTAGCTCGCCCATTTCAAAGGCAATGGCAATGGTGCCTGCTGCCAATAGAAATCCGATAACCGCAGTAATTACGATGCCCTTAAAAAGGGTTTTTACCGACAATAAGTTTTGTTGTAATACGCGTTTGGGTCCAATGCGTTCGTGGTTATCGGTTCCTTTTAGTCCGTCGCCGTAGTCATTGGCAAAATTGGAGAGTATTTGAAACACAACAGCTGTGAGCAAGGTTCCCGCAAAAACATAGGGGCAAAACCCATCGTTTCCGATGGCTAACGCATTGCCTACAACAATCCCCGCTACCGACAAGGGCAAAGTGCGCAGTCGTGCTGCAGCTACCCAAACCATAAACAAGGATTTTTTTGACACTATGGGAACTTAGGATATTGCTTAAAGTTAGGCTTGCGCTTTTCTAAAAAGGCGTTTTTACCTTCTTGGGCTTCGTCCATGAGGTAGTACATAAGCGTCGCATCACCGGCAAGTTGCATCAGGCCGTGCTGCCCGTCTAACTCGGCGTTCATACAGCGTTTAATCATACGCAATGCCAAAGGGCTGCGTTGTTGCATGATCTGACACCAATCCACTACGGTGTCTTCCAATTTATCTAGTGGAACAACCTTGTTTACCATACCCATGTCTAGTGCTTCTTGCGCGGAATATTGCTGACATAAAAACCAAATTTCACGTGCCTTTTTCTGGCCTACGTGGCGCGCCAAATACGATGATCCAAAGCCGCCGTCAAAGCTACCCACCTTGGGCCCCGTTTGCCCAAAAATGGCATTTTCACTTGCAATGGTTAAATCGCAAACCACATGCAGTACATGACCGCCCCCAATAGCATAACCGTTTACCATGGCAATAACGGGCTTGGGAATCTCGCGAATTTTTTTGTGTAAGTCCAAGACATTCAAACGTGGAACGCCATCTTCGCCTACATAGCCACCAACGCCCTTCACGTTTTGATCGCCGCCACTGCAAAATGCCTTCTCTCCAGCTCCAGTAAACACCACCACATCGATATCCTCGCGTTCGCGGCATATATCCATAGCTTCCAACATTTGGTTGTTGGTCTCGGGTCTAAATGCGTTGTAAACGATTTCTCTGTCAATGGTGATTTTCGCAATCCCCTCGTAAAACTCGAAACGGATGTCGCTGTAACTCTTGATGGCTTCCCATGTTCTCATAATTTTTGATTTAATTCGTTTTTAACCATGGCCTTAAAGTAATCTAAAAGTACCACATTGTTTATTTTTCTGGGTGTGCAAATTTCTAAAATTTTCGCTTTTGTACTAGGCTTAAAAAATGATTTTAATGCTTGCTTTAATGCCCACTTGGTCTGAACACGCTTGTATCCCAGTCCAAAGCTTTTGGCCACGTTTCGGGCGCTGCGGTTGTGGACGGTTTCAAAATAGGTGTCGTATTTGGGTGTGTCTTTTTCGCCCGGAAGTATTCTAAAAATACCACCCCCCTGATTGTTGATTACAAGGATACGCGCGTCTTTTGGGATGTAATTGTTCCACAAGCCATTCACGTCATAAAAAAAGCTTAAATCCCCAGTAATTAATATTGTTTGCTTGGGGTTGATTTGGGCGGCTCCCATAGCCGTTG
Organism: Flavobacteriaceae bacterium; assembly: GCA_002862705.1. Taxonomy (GTDB): domain Bacteria; phylum Bacteroidota; class Bacteroidia; order Flavobacteriales; family Flavobacteriaceae; genus UBA7446. Next base: position 22,002 of record PKDU01000056.1, on the reverse strand, counting down.
CTGTACTGCCATCTATGCCTGCGGTTCCTCTGTTGCAGAACACTTCTGTACCTCTTGGTAAGTCAAACAATTGAATGTAACGAACTGGTGAACTGTTAGCGATTTGTAGATGCGTATTTTGGGGCAAGGCAGCAGTGATCATGTCAAAAACACGTAAATCTGAAAAGGGAATCGTATTCAAATAATCAACCGCTGTTTGTAGGTAGCTGTTGTAGTGTGCTAGCACAGTTGATTGGTAGTTGCTCTTGTGTCCGATCTCCAAGCTGTCTAAGGTTGCTGCTGCCGACGCATCTATGTGTTCGGTTAAATAAAAGAAGGTATCATTTGCTGCGGTGTTGCCTAAGTGAAAGTGGTGTTTTGCCTTGTGTTCACGCAGGAAAAATTTGATTTTTTTTGACACTACCATACCGCCAGTGGTAATCAGTAAGTCGGGTTGTAGGTCTGCTTGGTTTTTGGGCTCCAGCTCGAGGGGGGCCATAAGGCAGTCAATAGCGCCAATGGCTTTTGCGTGAGAAAAGTTTGAGGTCTTTTCGGTCAGTACCACCACGGATGGGTCTTCCAGTAATGTGGAAAGCACCGAAGCTAGTTCGGCATCAGGTTTTGATACGCCCACCAAAATCATTTTTCTTTTTGCCTTGCTCCAAAGTGTTTGCAGGGTTGAGATGTTTGCATTTTGATTGGTGCTCGTTTGCGCTTTGCGTTTCGGGAAGGCTAAGGGTGTGGTGGTCATCCCGTATAAGGGTTCTTCCATGGGTATGTTTAAATGCACCGGCCCCTTGCTGTGATTTGCCAATGCAAACACGCGTTGCAACTCTGTAATGTTGTGTGCTTGATGCTTTTCTTGCAGGCTAGCCACTTCTTTTTGGTTGGGTTTTTTGGTAAAAAAAGGCTGCTTATTGCTTTTGAGTAGGGTTTCGGTAGCATGCGAAACATCAGGGAGTAAATCAGCGGAGCTTAACAAGTGCGGTCCAAAAACGCCTTGCTGTTCTATGGTCTGTCCATCGCCAATTCCAATGCGGTGCGGCATGCGATCTGCCGATAGGATAATAAGTGGTATGCCACTGTAATAGGCCTCTGCCACGGCAGGGTAGTAGTTCAACAGCGCCGATCCAGACGTGCATACAATTGCCACAGGGCGGCCGAGTTGTTGCGCCATGCCCAATGCAAAAAATGCAGCAGCGCGCTCGTCAACAATACTATAGGTCTTAAAAAACGGATTTTCAGCAAAGCCGTTTGTCAATGGTGCGTTGCGTGAACCTGCAGAAATAACAATGTGCTCAATACCGTATTCTTCACAATAAAACACCACTGCTTGTGGCAGCGGAATTTCTGTGTAGCGTAAATGCTGTGATTGGGAATTGAACTTCATAGCCCTGCAAAAGTACAAAACCGCATGTGAGTGTACTAACGGTTGTACATTATATGACGTTGAGCAGTGTTTCGGCCTTGCGTTGGCTTTCTTCCCACTCTGCTGCAATGTTGCTTTCGGACGTTATGCCACCACCCACATAGAGGGTAAGTTGTGATTTTTCTACTGCTGCGCAGCGCAAATTGACGTATAAATGTGCAGCTTCGTTATGTGTTGGACCTAGAAAGCCAGCGTAGTATTTCCGCTCATGTGTTTCATGCCCCTTTATGAATTCCAAGCTTTTGGATACAGGCACACCCGAAACAGCAGGCGTAGGGTGTAGGGATTGCACAAGATCGACCAAGGCCACTTCGTTGATATTAAATTCAAAATCAGCACAGCGGTGTAACAGATTTCCAGCTCTTTTAGTATAAACTTCAGAGGGCTTGATGGCTTCGTTTGGATACAAGACTTCAAGTTGCTGCTTGATAAAATCGGTGACCATTTGCTGTTCTTCAACTTCTTTGGAAGACCATTTCGGGTGCTTGTTATCCTCATAGGCCAATGTTCCTGCTAGCGCCATTGTTTTGCATTTGCCACCCGTTAGGTTTAATAGTGTTTCGGGAGTGGCGCCCATCCATGTGCCTGTTTGTGGGTGCGACCAATAATATACCATGGCATTCGGATAGGCATTTAGTAGGCGGACAAAAGACTCCGCTATGTTATGTTTGAATGCTTGCTTATGAAGCCGTGACACCACCACCTTTTGAATGGCTCCTTTTCCTATGGCTGCAATGGCATTTGCGACCAAGTCATTGTAATATGTTTTTTGTTCCGTTGTATCGGTTGCCGTTGGCGTGTTTGTTCTGACTTTTGGCTCAGGAATATCAAGCTGTGCAACGTGATGGTTTGGTATGTAAGTAAATTGATTTGTGTGGCTAAAGGGTGCAAACACAAAACCTTCTTCTTTGAGTGATGTGGTTATATGGTGACGGTCATCCGCTTGCTGGACACAAATAAGCGTCTTGGTCTTGGGTAAGCGATAGAGCACAAAAGGGCGGTTGGCACCGTTTAGCTGTTCAAATAAGTCGTAAAAGTTGTTTTCGATTTTCATCCCGGCAGGCGCAAAATTACATACAGTAAATTGAAATTTAGCACATCCTTTCAACATTCTGATTTTTTGGGATAATTATCCCTACTTTTGCACGGCAGTTTAACGAAGAAATAAAAACAGCTACAAATTTATTTGAAAGAGATGAAAATTATACTACATTTGCAGCCCTTTAAATAAAGGATTAAAGCAAGTAAAACGTATGCCAACCATATCGCAACTAGTTCGGAAAGGTCGCAAAGATCTTACAAAGAAGAGTAAATCCGCAGCTTTGGATTCATGTCCACAGCGAAGGGGCGTGTGTACCCGTGTGTACACCACCACACCTAAAAAGCCTAATTCTGCTATGCGGAAAGTGGCAAGGGTGCGCCTGACCAATGGAAATGAGGTAAATGCCTACATTCCAGGGGAAGGTCACAACCTGCAAGAGCACTCGATTGTGCTTGTGCGCGGAGGTCGTGTAAAAGATTTACCTGGTGTTCGCTACCACATTGTTCGTGGAGCACTTGACACCGCTGGTGTAGAAGGCCGCTTACAGCGTCGTTCGAAATATGGTGCTAAACGACCAAAAAAATAGTTTAGACCCGATAGGAAAACATGACGTTCAAGCTTGCTTGAACCACTCAAACCCAGAATATGAGAAAAAGAAAGGCGAAAAAACGCCCGCTACTTCCCGACCCGCGATTTAATGACCAACTGGTCACGCGCTTTGTTAACAACCTGATGTGGAACGGGAAAAAATCTGTAGCATTCAAGATATTTTACGATGCCATTGATATCGTAGATTCCAAAAAACAAGACGAAGAAAAAGAAGCCCTCCAATACTGGAAGGATGCCTTATCAAATGTGATGCCCCACGTTGAGGTTCGCAGTCGTCGTGTAGGAGGTGCTACTTTCCAAATTCCAATGCAGATACGTCCAGATAGAAAAATTTCAATGGCCATGAAGTGGTTGATTAGCTATGCACGTAAACGCAATGAAAAATCTATGGCGCAAAAGTTAGCTGCCGAGATACTAGCTGCTGAAAAAGAAGAAGGTGCTGCCGTTAAGAAACGTACAGATACCCACAAGATGGCAGAAGCAAACAAAGCATTTTCTCACTTTAGATTTTAACAAACAGTAGCATATTCAATTATGGCAAGAGATTTAAAATATACACGTAACATTGGGATTGCAGCGCACATTGACGCTGGAAAAACCACTACCACCGAGCGTATTTTATACTACACGGGTGTTAGCCATAAAATTGGAGAGGTGCATGATGGTGCCGCCACAATGGACTGGATGGAACAAGAGCAAGAGCGTGGTATTACCATTACCTCTGCAGCTACTACTTGCGAGTGGACATTCCCTACCGATCAAGGTAAGCCGCTTGACGGAGCAAAACCGTATCACTTTAATATTATTGACACCCCCGGACACGTTGACTTTACTGTTGAGGTAAACCGTTCATTACGCGTGCTAGATGGGTTGGTGTTCTTGTTTTCGGCTGTTGATGGTGTTGAGCCACAATCGGAAACAAACTGGCGTTTGGCCGACAACTACAAAGTGCCACGTATGGGCTTTGTTAATAAGATGGACCGTCAAGGATCAAACTTCTTGAATGTTTGTAACCAGGTTCGTGAGATGTTAAAGTCAAATGCAGTACCTATTGTACTGCCTATTGGTGATGAAGATAACTTTAGAGGATGTGTTGACTTAGTTAAGAATCGTGCGATTATTTGGCATGAGGAAAACATGGGCGCAACTTTCGATGTTGTTGACATCCCTGAAGATATGAAGGAAGACGTTGAGAAATTCCGTGGCGAGCTTATTGAAGCTGTTGCAGAATATGACGACAACCTTTTGGAAAAATATTTTGAAGACCCTGATAGTATTTCTGAAGACGAAGTGCACAACTCCCTTCGTGCAGCAACACAAGACATGAGTATCATTCCCATGATTTGTGGTTCTGCCTTCAAAAACAAAGGGGTTCAATTCTTGTTAGATGCCGTTTGTCGCTACTTGCCTTCACCAGAAGACAAAGAAGCAATCATTGGTACTAATCCAGATAACGGAGAGCAAATCTCACGTAAGCCATCTGTAAACGATCCGTTTTCGGCCTTAGCTTTTAAAATTGCAACCGATCCTTTTGTAGGTCGTTTGGCATTTTTCCGTGCTTATTCTGGTCGTTTGGATGCAGGTTCTTATGTATTGAACAATCGCTCTGGTAACAAAGAACGTATTTCACGTATTTATCAGATGCACGCCAACAAGCAAAACTCTATCGATCACATTGAAGCTGGCGATATTGGTGCAGCTGTTGGATTTAAAGACATCAAAACAGGTGATACACTTTCTGCTGAAAAATCACCTATTATTCTGGAAAGCATGGACTTCCCCGATCCCGTAATTGGTATTGCGGTAGAGCCTAAAACCAAAGCAGATGTGGACAAACTAGGTATGTCATTGGCCAAACTAGCGGAAGAAGATCCTACGTTCCAAGTAAAAACGGACGAGGCTTCTGGCCAGACCATTATATCTGGAATGGGTGAGCTTCACCTTGATATTATTGTCGACCGTTTAAGACGTGAGTTTAAGGTTGATGTAAACCAAGGACAACCACAAGTTGAATACAAAGAAGCCATTACGGCAGCTACAGATCACCGTGAGGTGTACAAGAAGCAGTCGGGTGGACGTGGTAAGTTTGCCGATATCGTATTTACACTTGAGCCAGCCGAAGAAGGTAAATCAGGTCTTGAGTTTGTAAACCAAATTAAGGGAGGTAATGTACCGAAAGAATATATTCCATCTGTTGAGAAAGGTTTCAAGCAAGCCATGGCGAATGGCCCATTGGCTGGATTTGAAGTAGATGCCATCAAGGTTACGCTAAAGGACGGATCTTTCCACCCCGTGGATTCAGATTCGTTATCATTTGAATTAGCCGCAAAGCTTGGGTACAAAGCCGCTGCAAAAGCTGCTGGTGCTGTAATTATGGAGCCCATCATGAAACTAGAGGTGCTAACTCCTGAAGAAAACATGGGTGATATCGTTGGTGACTTAAACCGTCGTCGCGGTCAGGTAAACAGCATGGACGATCGCGCAGGATCTAAAGTTGTGAAGGCGAACGTGCCGCTTTCCGAAATGTTTGGTTACGTAACCTCGTTACGTACACTTTCATCTGGACGTGCAACTTCTACCATGGAATTTTCACATTACGAACAAACACCACAAAATATTTCATCTGAAGTAATTGCGGCAGCAACAGGTCAGAGCTAAAAATATAAACGATGAGTCAGAAAATTAGAATAAAACTTAAATCGTACGACCACAACTTGGTAGATCGCTCTGCTGAGAAGATCGTCAAAACAGTAAAGTCGACGGGTGCGGTAGTAACAGGGCCTATTCCGTTACCAACACACAAAAAGCTTTTCACCGTTTTGCGTTCCCCCCACGTAAACAAAAAATCGCGTGAACAATTCCAATTAAGCTCTTATAAGCGCTTATTGGATATTTACAGCTCTTCATCAAAGACCATTGACGCCTTGATGAAACTTGAGTTACCTAGTGGCGTTGAAGTAGAAATTAAAGTATAACACCCTTTTAGGGAGTAAATATTCAGATTATGTCTGGTTTAATAGGAAGAAAAATTGGTATGACGAGCATCTTTGACGAGAATGGGAAGAACCTTCCCTGTACCGTTATTGAAGCAGGTCCTTGTGTCGTTACACAAGTGAGATCCAAAGACGTTGATGGCTACGATGCTTTACAACTTGGTTTTGATGAAAAGCCTGAACGTAAAGTAACCAAAGCCGCTAGCGGACACTTTAAAAAAGCAAGCACTTCGCCTAAGCGTAAGCTTGTTGAGTTCCAAGGCTTCGACGAGGAGCACAAACTTGGTGATACCATTACAGTTGACCACTTTACTGCTGGCGAATTTGTTGATGTCACAGGAACTTCTAAAGGAAAAGGATTTCAAGGGGTTGTAAAACGTCACGGTTTTGCCGGTGTTGGTCAAGCCACACACGGACAACACAACCGTTTAAGAGCGCCTGGCTCTATTGGTGCAGCTTCATATCCAGCGCGTGTATTTAAAGGAATGCGCATGGCTGGCCAAATGGGCAATGAAAAAGTAACCGTACAAAACCTACGTGTTCTTAAAGTTGTTCCTGAGAAAAATTTATTAGTGGTTAAAGGTTGTGTGCCTGGCCATAAGAATGCGTTTATATTAATTCGTAAGTAATGAAAGTAGCTATAGTTGATATTAACGGAAAAGAAACAGGTCGTACTGTTGCCCTAGACAAAGCTATTTTTGGTGTTGAACCAAACGAACACGCTTTGTATTTAGATGTAAAACAATACCTGGCACACCAACGCCAAGGAACGCACAAAGCCAAAGAACGCGCAGAGATTGTGGGTAGTACGCGTAAGATCAAGAGACAAAAAGGTACAGGTACTGCCCGTGCGGGCAGCATCAAAAACCCGTTGTTCCGTGGTGGTGGGCGTGTATTCGGACCTAGAGTTCGCGCATACAACCAGAAAGTGAACAAAAACGTAAAGCGTTTGGCTCGTAAATCTGCTTTCAGCCTCAAGGCACAGCAAAAAAACATTACGGTTGTTGAAGACTTTCAGTTCGATGCACCGAAAACAAAATCGTTTCAAGCAGCACTTAGTGCACTTGGTATTACCGACAAAAAATCACTTTGGGTATTGGGTGAAACCAATAAAAATGTGTTTTTATCTGGACGTAACCTTGCCAAAACAGAGGTGCTTACAAACGATGAGTTGAACACATATAAAATAATGAATGCCCAGCACTTGGTACTTGCAGAAAGTGCCGTTGCTGCCATTGAAGCTAACCTGAGTAAATAACAAACTATGCGTATTTTATTAAAACCTGTTATTACCGAAAAGGCAACTCGCGAGAGTGAGTTGAGAAACCGTTATACTTTTTTGGTTGATCCAAAAGCCAACAAGGTTGAAATCAAAAAAGCAGTTGAGGCAACTTACGGCGTTACCGTCGAAAAAGTGCGCACGCTTAATTACGGTCCTGAAAGACGCTCACGTTATACCAAAAGTGGTATACATCATTCGAAAACCAACGCTACCAAACGCGCAGTTGTGGAAGTAGCAGCGGGAGAAAATATTGATTTTTATAGTAATTTATAAAATAGGATATGTCAGTTAGAAAACTAAAACCTATAACACCTGGACAGCGCGGTAGAGTGGTAAATGGAAACGACGCCATCACCACTGATAAGCCGGAGAAAAGCTTGCTTACTCCGAAAAAACGTTCAGGCGGTCGTAACAACAGCGGACGCATGACGTCACGCTACATCGGTGGTGGACACAAAAAACGCTACCGTATAATCGATTTTAAACGCGATCGCTTTGATGCACCTGCAGAGGTGAAAACCATCGAATATGATCCAAACCGATCTGCATTTATTGCCTTGACTCAGTTCGAGGACGGCGAGAAGCGATACATCATTGCGCAAAGCGGTCTTAAAGTTGGTCAACAGGTGGTTTCTGCTGAAAAGGCGCAACCCGAAATCGGAAATGCCATGCCTTTGGAAAGCATTCCTTTAGGTACCATCATTTCCTGTATTGAGCTACGCCCCGGTCAAGGTGCAACCATTGCCCGTAGTGCTGGTGCTTTTGCACAGTTAATGGCACGTGAAGGCAGGTTTGCAACCATCAAATTGCCCTCTGGCGAAACCCGTATGATACTAAGCACATGTATGGCTACTATCGGTACGGTTTCCAATTCTGATCACCAATTGGTTGTTTCTGGTAAGGCGGGTCGTAGCCGTTGGCTAGGACGTCGTCCAAGAACACGTCCAGTAGCTATGAACCCGGTCGACCACCCCATGGGTGGTGGTGAAGGGCGTGCCTCTGGAGGTCACCCACGCTCACGCAACGGTATTCCTGCAAAAGGATACAGAACGCGCAATAAGAACAAGGCGTCAAATAAGTATATCATTGAACGTAGAAAAATATAAACGATGGCTCGATCACTAAAAAAAGGACCTTACGTACATTACAGCTTGATGAAAAAAGTTCAAGCCAACGTAGATTCAGGAAAAAAATCGGTAATTAAAACGTGGTCTCGCGCCTCGATGATTGTTCCCGATTTTGTTGGACAAACCATTGCCGTACACAACGGTCGTCAGTTTGTTCCTGTATATATTACTGAAAATATGGTAGGGCACAAGCTTGGTGAATTTTCACCTACTCGTTTATTCCGAGGCCATGCAGGAGCTAAAAACAAAGGAAAAAAATAAGCTATGGGAGTTCGTAAAAAGGAAATGGCAGCACAATTGAAAGAAAATCGAAAGCATCTTGCTTTTGCAAAACTCAACGACTGCCCTATATCTCCGAGAAAAATGCGTCTTATGGCAGATTTAATCCGTGGGAATGAAGTAGAAAAAGCATTGTCTGTGCTGCGTTTTAGTGCTAAGGAATCGTCCAAAAGACTCGAAAAACTCTTGTTGTCTGCGATTGCAAACTGGCAAGCAAAAAATGAAGACGCTGACATTGAAAAAGCAGGTCTTTACATCAAAGAAATCCGTGTGGATAGCGGAGCAATGCTAAAGCGTTTGCGTCCAGCACCACAAGGAAGAGGCCACCGAATTAGAAAACGTTCCAACCATGTTACCATGGTGTTGGGAGCACAAGATAACGCACAAAGCTAAAACCGAATATGGGACAAAAGACAAATCCAATTGGCAATAGACTAGGTATCATACGTGGATGGGAATCCAACTGGTATGGTGGAAACGACTACGGAGATAAGCTAGCCGAGGATGATAAAATCCGCCGCTATGTTCACGCCCGTCTTGCTAAGGCAAGCGTTTCTCGCGTAATCATTGAGCGTACGCTTAAGCTGGTTACCATTACCATTACCACCGCCCGTCCGGGTATCATCATTGGTAAGGGTGGTCAAGAAGTTGACAAGCTTAAAGAAGAGCTTAAAAAAATCACAAGCAAAGAAGTTCAGATGAACATTTTTGAAATCAAGCGTCCTGAGTTGGAAGCCCAACTGGTAGGCGCAAGTATTGCGCGTCAGATAGAGAGTCGTATCTCTTACCGTCGTGCCATCAAAATGGCAATTACTGCGGCAATGCGCATGAATGCAGAAGGTATTAAAGTGCAAATTTCGGGTCGTTTGAACGGCGCTGAGATGGCACGTTCTGAAAGCTATAAAGACGGTCGTATTCCTTTGTCTACGTTCCGTGCAGACATTGATTACGCTTTGGTTGAAGCGCATACTACCTACGGTAGATTGGGCATCAAAGTATGGATTATGAAAGGTGAAGTATATGGCAAGCGCGAGTTGTCTCCTCTAGTAGGAATGAGCTTGAATGCAGCCAAAGGTAAAAACGATAAGCGCGGTGGACGTGGTCCACGCCGTAGAAAATAAACGTTAGGTCATGTTACAACCAAAAAGAACAAAACACCGTAAAATGCAGAAAGGCCGTATGAAAGGCCTATCGCAACGCGGACACGTATTATCCAATGGCATGTATGGCATCAAGGCACTTGATTCCAAGTTTATCACGTCACGCCAAATTGAGGCTGCACGTATTGCCGCTACACGTTACATGAAACGTGAAGGACAATTATGGATTAAGATTTTTCCAGATAAGCCCATCACTAAAAAACCGCTTGAGGTTCGTATGGGTAAAGGTAAAGGAGCATTAGATCACTATGTGGCTGTTGTCAAGCCTGGACGTATCATGTTTGAGATTTCGGGTGTGCCTATCGAGGTTGCCAAAGAAGCATTGCGATTAGCAGCTCAAAAATTACCAGTTAAAACAAAATTTATTATCGCTCGCGATTACGAAGCATAAGAAGTAGTTATGAAACAAACAGAAATTAATGAGTCATCGGTTGAGGAGCTAAACGAAAAGCTAGCTGCTTTTCAAAAAAGCTACGAAAGTGCACGTGCTACACATGTATTATCGCCCCTAGAGAATCCACTTTCTTTGCGTAAGCAGCGTAGAACCATTGCACGAATCAAAACAGAACTCACAAAAAGAACTTTAGAGCAAGCATAATATGGAAACTAGAAATTTACGTAAAGAACGTATTGGCGTTGTAACGAGCAACAAAATGCAGAAGTCTATTGTTGTTTCTGAAGTAAAACGCGTTAAGCACCCGATGTATGGGAAATTTGTTTTAAAGACAAAGAAATACGTCGCTCACGATGAAACCAACGATTGCAACATCGGAGATACGGTAAAAATTATGGAAACACGCCCCATGAGCGCATCAAAGTGCTGGCGTTTGGTTGAAATTATTGAAAGAGCTAAATAATGTTACAACAAGAATCAAGACTTAAAGTAGCCGACAACACTGGCGCCAAAGAAGTACTCACCATCCGTGTGTTGGGAGGTACAAAGCGTCGTTACGCTTCTATTGGCGATAAAATAGTCGTTACGGTCAAGGAAGCAACACCCAATGGATCCGTCAAAAAAGGACAGGTATCTACTGCGGTTGTTGTGCGTACCAAAAAAGAAATTCGTCGTCCAGATGGGTCATATATCCGATTTGACGAAAACGCATGTGTCTTACTAGATGCACAAGGCGAAATGCGCGGTACGCGTGTTTTTGGCCCTGTCGCTCGTGAGCTACGTGATCGACAGTTTATGAAAATAATCTCATTAGCTCCTGAAGTACTATAATTATGAGTAAGATAAAATTTAAAAACGGAGATAAAGTTCGTGTCATTGCGGGAGACCACAAGGGGACGGAAGGCGAAATAGTTACGCTAATCCGCGAAAAAAACAAAGCGATTGTTTCGGGCGTGAATGTTGTAAAACGTCACACCAAACCCAATGCACAAAACCCACAAGGGGGAATCATAGAAAATGAAGCACCTATTGCTATTTCTAACCTCTCCTTGTTAACGGCAGAAGGGCAGACCACTCGAATCGGATATCGCATGGAAGACGGTAAGAAAGTACGTGTATCACGTAAAACCAATGAAGCTATTTAACATGAGTTATATACCTAGACTTAAATCGGAATACAAAGACCGTATTACAACACGACTAACAGAAGAGTTCGGTTACAGCAACATCATGCAAGTCCCTAAACTTGAAAAGATAGTGCTGAGCCGTGGTGTTGGGGCAGCCGTTGCCGACAAAAAACTTGTAGATCATGCAGTGGATGAACTCACCATGATTTCAGGCCAAAAAGCATTGTCAACCCTTTCTAAGAAAGATGTTGCCTCATTCAAACTCCGTAAGGGAATGCCCATTGGTGTAAAAGTTACCCTACGCGGAGACAAGATGTACGAATTTTTTGATCGCTTGGTTACGGCGGCACTTCCACGTGTACGTGACTTTCAAGGCGTGAAAGCTGATGGTTTTGATGGCCGTGGCAACTATAACTTGGGTATCCAAGAACAAATTATCTTTCCTGAAATCGACATCGATAAGGTGCACAAGATTGCAGGTATGGATATTACCTTTGTAACATCGGCTAATACCGATAAAGAAGCTAAATCATTGTTAAACGAATTGGGCATGCCCTTTAAGAAAAACTAGTATGGCAAAAGAATCAATGAAGGCCCGTGAGGTCAAAAGAGCAAAACTAGCCGCTAAATATGCGGATAAGCGTGCTGCCTTAAAAGCAGCTGGCGATTATGAAGCGTTGCAAAAATTACCAAAAAATGCATCTCCTGTACGCGGCCACAACCGTTGTAAGCTTACGGGACGTCCGAAAGGATATATGCGTCAATTTGGTCTTTCTCGTGTTATGTTTAGAGAAATGGCGAATAAAGGTTTAATCCCGGGAGTTAAAAAAGCGAGCTGGTAAACAAAAAGAATTATGAATACAGATCCAATTGCAGATTATTTAACACGCGTTCGTAACGCAAACAGCGCCGGTCACCGCGTGGTTTCGATTCCTGCTTCAAAACTGAAGCTAGAAATCACAAAGATTTTATTTGACCAAGGCTATATCCTTAGTTATAAGGTGGAAGACGATACCGTCCAAAAAAGCATCAAAATTGCTTTGAAATACGACCGTCTTACCAAAGAACCTGTAATCAAAAAATTACAGCGAATCAGTACACCTGGTTTGCGTCAATATGCTTCTTCTGGAGATATTCCCCGTGTACTAAATGGTTTGGGTACCGCTATCGTATCTACGTCGCATGGCGTCATGACTGGAAAGCAAGCGAAAAAAGAAAACGTAGGTGGTGAGGTAATTTGTTACGTTCACTAATAAAAATTTGAATTATGTCAAGAATTGGTAATAATCCTATAGTAGTTCCAGAAGGCGTCACAGTTGACATCCAACCTGGTGTGATTACCGTTAAAGGGAAACTAGGTGAATTGACACAAACGTACAGCGATGTTAGCATTGCGCATGAAGATGGTCAATTGTTGGTTTCACGTCCTTCGGATAGTAAGCCTCACAGAGCCAAGCACGGTTTGTATCGTGCGCTTGTTGCCAATATGGTTACCGGTGTTTCTGTTGGATTTACAAAAGAATTAGAATTGGTCGGTGTAGGGTATCGTGCCAGCAACCAAGGTCAAAAACTTGATCTCGCACTTGGTTTTTCCCACAATATTGTGTTTGAAATTCCAAGCGAAGTTAAGGTTGAGACGATATCGGAAAAAGGTAAAAACCCCATCATCAAACTCAGTTCATACGACAACCAATTGGTCGGATCTATTGCAGCGAAAATTCGCGGTTTCCGTAAGCCAGAACCATACAAAGGAAAAGGTGTGAAGTTTGTAGGAGAACAAATTAGAAGAAAAGCAGGTAAATCTGCATAAGCATTAGGGATATGAAAATGACAAAAACCCAACGTAGACAACGCATACAGAAGCGCTTCCGAGACACTGTTCTTGGCACAGCAGCTATGCCGCGTATGTCTGTGTTTAGAAGCAATAAAGAAATTTATGCGCAAATCGTTAACGATGAAACTGGAGTAACCCTAGCGGCTGCTTCATCTCGCGATAAGGAACTTGAAAAGCATAGTGGAACAAAAATTGAACTCGCGCAAGAAGTAGGAAAGCTGATTGGCCAAAAAGCATTAGCTGCTGGTATCTCTTCCATTCGTTTTGACCGTGGAGGATATTTATATCATGGACGTGTAAAGTCACTAGCTGACGGTGCAAGAGAAGCAGGACTAAAATTTTAAGTATGTATCAAGATTATAAAAACGTAGAATTTGTAAAACCAGGTGGACTAGATCTCAAAGATCGTTTGGTTGGTGTACAACGAGTTACCAAAGTAACAAAAGGAGGACGTGCCTTTGGCTTTTCTGCAATTGTTGTTGTAGGTGACGAAAACGGTGTTGTTGGACAAGGTTTAGGAAAATCGAAAGAAGTTGCTGAAGCCATTTCCAAAGCTGTTGAAGACGCCAAAAAGAATTTGGTACGTATCCCTATTAACAAGGGAACACTTCCACACCAGCAAAAAGGGAAATACGGCGGTGCCCGTGTGTATCTTCAACCAGCATCTGATGGTACTGGAGTTATTGCAGGGGGTGCAGTTCGTGCCGTACTAGAGGCCGTGGGTGTTCACAATGTATTGTCAAAATCTCAAGGCTCCTCAAACCCTCACAACGTGGTGAAGGCTACTTTTGACGCATTGTTACAATTACGCGATGCCAACACTGTTGCCAAGCAACGTGGTATTTCACTTGATAAAGTTTTTAATGGATAAGCATGGCAAAGATTAAAGTTACACAAGTAAAGAGCAACATCAAGCGTCCTGAGGATCAGAAACGCACACTTGCTGCTCTTGGTTTACACAAGATTGGTCAGGTTGTTGAACATGAAGATACAGCCACCATCAAGGGTATGGTTAATAAAATAAAACATTTGGTAACTGTCCAAAACGTTTAATATGGAATTAGGAAATTTAAAGCCTGCTAAAGGCTCGGTTAAAGGCGCAAGCAAACGTCTAGGTAGAGGTCAAGGTTCTGGTACTGGTGGTACCGCTTCACGTGGTCACAAAGGAGCCAAATCTCGTTCTGGTTATTCCAAGAAAATTGGTTTTGAAGGAGGACAAATGCCCTTACAACGCCGTGTGCCTAAGTTTGGCTTTACCAATATCAACAGAAAAGAATATGCAGGTATCAACTTGGACAAACTCCAAGAACTAGCCGATGCTAAAAAAATCAAAACGAAAGTTGACCAAGAAGCCATGATCCAATTGCGTTTGGTAGGCAAAAACGATTTGATTAAAATTTTAGGCCGTGGTACACTATCTGCCAAGCTCAAGGTGAGCGCCCACAGATTTACTGCAACTGCAAAGGCAGCTATAGAAGCAGCTGGAGGAGAAGCCATTACGATTGAATAAATGAAAAGATTAATAGAGGTCTTAGCGAATATTTGGAAAATAGAGGAACTCAAGAACCGTATCTTGATTACCCTTGGATTTCTTGTAGTTTACCGTATCGGTGCTCAGGTAGTATTGCCTGGAATTGACCCTGTTCAACTTTCTCAATTAACAAGCAAAACCAGTGGAGGTGGACTGCTTGGCGTGTTAAACATGTTTACAGGTGGTGCCTTTGCCAATGCATCTGTTTTTGCGTTGGGAATCATGCCTTATATTTCTGCTTCTATTGTTGTGCAGCTTATGGGAATTGCCATTCCGTATTTACAAAAATTGCAAAAGGAGGGTGAGAGTGGTCGTCGTAGAATCAATCAAATTACGCGTTGGCTGACTATTGCTATTTGTGTTTTCCAAGCGCCTGCTTATTTATACTCGCTGGGCGCACTTGGTGTTCCTGAGTCTGCTTTTGTACTTGGAAAAGGACTTGGTTTTATGGTCCCGTCTGTTATCATACTTGTAACCGGAACCATCTTTGCGATGTGGCTGGGTGAGAAGATAACCGACAAAGGTATCGGAAACGGTATTTCACTATTGATTACTGTAGGTATTGTAGCTATATTACCCATGTCTTTTGCACAAGAATTTGTTTCAAGAGTTACCGAAAACAACGGAGGTCCCATTGTTATCGTAATAGAAACTATGGTATGGATTGGAATAAATGCCATTTGTATCCTATTGGTAATGGCGGTACGTCAGATACCTGTCCAGTATGCACGTAGAACTGCTTCTGGCGGCATTGACAAAAACCAAATTGGCGCACGTCAGTACATACCACTCAAGCTAAACGCTTCTGGTGTAATGCCCATCATATTTGCACAAGCATTGATGTTTGTTCCTTCATCTATGGGAAGCCTTTTGGGTTCTGATAGTGGTGTGGGACAATGGTTACAAGCTTCTTTTTCGGACATATTCGGACTTTGGTACAACGTATTGTTTGCCGTCTTGATTATTGTCTTTACCTATTTCTATACAGCTATTACGGTTCCGACCAACAAGATGGCTGATGACTTAAAGCGAAGTGGTGGTTTTGTTCCTGGTGTTCGTCCAGGCACAGAAACGGCAGACTTCCTAGATCGCATTATGTCGCAAATTACCTTCCCGGGCTCGCTGTTTTTGGCAGCCGTGGCCGTGTTACCAGCAGTGGTGTACCACTTGTTTGGGATGCAACAAGGATGGGCGTTATTCTACGGAGGAACTTCCCTTCTTATTATGGTAGGTGTGGCGATTGATACCATTCAGCAAATCAATGCGTATTTGTTGAACCGTCATTATGATGGCTTAATGAAAACAGGTAGTAAACGAAATAAAACAGCAGGAAACTAATGGCAAAGCAAGCAGCTATAGAACAAGATGGTCAAATCATTGAAGCGCTTTCCAACGCGATGTTTCGCGTGGAGTTGGAAAACGGTCACGTGGTAACGGCACATATTTCTGGAAAGATGCGCATGCACTATATTAAGCTCCTTCCTGGTGATAAAGTAAAGTTAGAGATGTCGCCTTATGATTTAACAAAGGCACGCATCACATTTAGATATTAAGATATGAAAGTAAGAGCATCACTTAAAAAAAGAAGCGCCGACTGCAAGATTGTACGTCGCAATGGACGCTTATACGTAATTAACAAAAAGAACCCTAGGTTTAAACAAAGACAAGGATAATTATGGCTAGAATTTCTGGAGTAGATATTCCTAAACAAAAAAGAGGCGTCATTTCGCTAACCTATATATATGGGATTGGACGCAGCCGTGCTAAAGAAATTTTGGCTATTGCTGGTGTTGACGAAAGCAAAAAAGTAAACGAATGGAATGACGACGAAATTGGTCGTATCCGTGATGCTGTTGCTTCATTTAAGATTGAAGGTGAACTTCGCTCGGAAACCCAATTGAACATCAAGCGATTGATGGACATCGGTTCTTTTAGAGGTATTCGTCACCGTGTCGGTTTACCACTCCGTGGTCAACGCACCAAGAATAACTCGAGAACACGTAAAGGAAAACGCAAGACAGTTGCTAACAAAAAGAAAGTAACTAAATAAAGTAGTCAACAGATGGCAAAATCAAGTTCAAAAAAGCGTAAAGTTGTGGTGGAAGCCTTTGGCGAAGCCCACATTAACGCATCGTTTAATAATATCATTGTATCGCTAACCAACAACAAAGGTGAGGTGATTTCATGGTCTTCTGCAGGTAAGATGGGCTTTAGAGGCTCAAAGAAAAACACACCTTATGCTGCACAACTTGCAGCTGAAGATGCTGCTAAAGTAGCACAGGAAGCAGGCCTTAGAAAGGTAAAAGTATTTGTAAAGGGACCCGGTAACGGACGCGAGTCAGCGATTAGAACCCTTCACAATGGTGGCATTGAAGTCACCGAAATAGTTGACGTGACGCCTATGCCGCATAACGGATGTCGTCCACCAAAAAGACGTAGAGTTTAATACTAACCCCGCTGGCGAAGGATTGACCTTAATTCCCAGCACTTAATTTTTATAATATGGCAAGATATACTGGTCCAAAGACAAAAATCGCCCGTAAGTTTGGCGAAGCTATATTCGGCGAAGACAAGTCGTTCGAAAAGCGTAATTATCCTCCTGGACAGCACGGAAATAACCGCCGTAGACCCAAAAAATCGGAATATGCAATCCAGTTAATGGAAAAGCAAAAAGCAAAATTTACCTATGGTATCTTAGAGCGTCAGTTCCGCAATCTTTTTCTTAAAGCTAATGCTAGTAAGGACGTAACAGGTGAAGTGTTACTACAACTTTGTGAGTCACGCTTAGATAACTTGGTATACCGCTTAGGTATTGCACCAACTAGAAGCGCTGCCCGCCAACTTGTGGGGCACCGCCACATAACTTTAAATGGAGAAATCATGAACATTCCTTCGTGTCACGTAAAAGTTGGTGATGTGATTGGCGTTCGTGAAAAATCCAAATCGCTTGAAGTAATAGAGCGTTCTCTTTCTGTTGCCAGTCACGATTTAGAGTGGTTGTCATGGAACGATGCAACGCTTGAAGGCACACTGGTTTCAGTTCCTACCCGTGAGCAAATCACAGAAAACATAAAGGAGCAACTAATTGTCGAATTGTATTCAAAATAATCCTATGGCACTATTTAATTTTCAAAAACCAGATAAGGTAATCATGATTGACTCAGACGAATTCGAAGGTAAATTCGAATTTCGTCCACTAGAGCCGGGGTATGGGCTAACGGTTGGAAACGCACTACGTCGTGTGATGCTTGCATCGCTCGAAGGTTTCGCGATTACTTCTGTTCGCATCGACAAGGTTGATCACGAATTCTCAACGCTCCCTGGAGTAGTGGAAGACGTAACAGAAATGATTTTGAACTTTAAGCAAGTTCGTTTCAAACAACAAATCGACTCTGTTGATAGCGAATCAGTTAGTGTAGCTATATCAGGACAAAAGCAACTTACAGCTGGTGATTTACAGAAGTTTATCTCTGGTTTCCAAGTACTTAATCCAGAATTGGTTATATGTAATATGGACGAAAGCGTTCAGCTTAACTTTGAGTTTACCATTGAAAAAGGACGTGGTTACGTTCCTGCAGAGGAAAACAAAAAAGCAACTGCGCCTATTGGAACTATTGCTATTGATTCCATTTACACGCCGATAAAAAACGTGAAATACACGATTGAAAACTTCCGCGTAGAGCAAAAAACAGATTACGAAAAGTTGATTTTCGAAATCATAACAGACGGTTCTATTCATCCAAAAGATGCATTGACTGAAGCTGCAAAGACACTGATCCATCACTTTATGCTGTTCTCTGACGAGCGCATAACACTAGAGGCCGATGAAATTGCTGAAACAGAAACCTATGACGAAGAGTCATTACACATGCGTCAACTGCTTAAGACAAAACTTATCGATATGGATTTGTCTGTGCGTGCACTGAACTGCCTAAAAGCAGCTGAAGTAGACACGCTTGGCGATTTGGTTTCCTTTAACAAAAGTGATTTGATGAAGTTTAGAAACTTCGGTAAAAAATCACTTACTGAACTTGAGGAATTGGTAGTTGCCAAAGGCCTTAACTTCGGAATGGACTTGGCTAAATACAAAC
The DNA here is from genome assembly GCA_002862705.1 of Flavobacteriaceae bacterium. Classification (GTDB taxonomy): domain Bacteria; phylum Bacteroidota; class Bacteroidia; order Flavobacteriales; family Flavobacteriaceae; genus UBA7446. The sequence goes on along the minus strand of PKDU01000056.1, from coordinate 3,125 downwards.
TGGATAAAGACTAAGGTCGCAATAGCTATTCATCATGAGACACGGAAAGAAAGTTGCCCACTTGGGGCGTACAAATACCCACAGAAAAGCGATGCTTGCCAATATGGCATCTTCGCTAATTGAGCACAAACGTATCAATACGACAGTAGCCAAGGCCAAGGCCTTGAAACAATTTGTTGAGCCGCTTGTTACGCGTTCAAAAGAAGACACCACACACAACCGTCGTGTTGTTTTTAGCGCTTTGCGTAATAAGTATGCCGTAACCGAACTGTTTCGTATCGTTTCTGAGAAAGTTGGCGATCGCCCAGGTGGTTACACCCGCATCATCAAACTTGGAAACAGGCTAGGAGACAATGCTGATATGGCATTAATCGAGCTGGTAGACTTCAATGAAGTATATGAGACCGATAAGCCAAAGAAGAAAAAATCTAGACGTAGAGGTGCTAAAAAAGCAGCACCCGCTGAAGTAGCAGCAGAAGTAGTTACTGATGCGCCTGAGGCCCAAGAAGCTGCACCTGAAGCTGCTCCTGAAGCCGCCACTGAATCACCTGCTGCCGAAGCTGCACCCGCTGCTGAAACCACTGCAGAAGAAGCTGATGAGGCATCATCTTCAGAAGAAGAAAACAAGGCATAATACGTTTTTAATAGCCTTTTAATAAATCAAAGGATAAACCACTGGTTTATCCTTTTTTTTGTGTTAATTTTGCAGAAATACATTTAACCAAAATGAGCCAATACCTCTCTCGTAATAAAGCACTTATCTTGCTAGAAGACGGAACGGTATTTCACGGCAAATCCATTGGAATTGAAGGCCAAGCTTTTGGCGAGTTGTGCTTTAACACGGGCATGACGGGCTATCAAGAGATTTTTACAGACCCATCCTATTATGGGCAGCTTATGGTTACTACCAATGCACACATTGGAAACTATGGCGTTTTAAATGCCGAGTCCGAATCTGATGCTATTCAGATATCAGGGCTTATCTGTAAAAACTTCAATACTGGATTTTCACGCGAAGCCGCAGACAGTTCTTTGTTTGATTTTTTCGAAAAGCAACAACTAGTTGCCATTTCTGACGTTGATACGCGCGCACTTGTGAGTTACATCCGTGACAACGGTGCTATGAATGCTATAATCTCAACGCAGACGGACGACTTAGATGCGTTAAAAAAACAACTTGCAGGTGTGCCCTCCATGAAAGGATTGGCACTTGCACCTAAAGTTTCCACAACGGAACCCTACTTTATGGGTGATGCAGCTGCATCCTTGAAGGTTGCGGCCTTGGACTTGGGTATTAAGAAAAACATCTTGCGCAATCTCGCCAGTAGAGGGGTGTATGTCAAGGTTTTTCCATTAGACACCACTTTTGAAACCATGAGTGAGTGGAATCCTGACGGTTACTTCTTGTCCAATGGACCGGGAGATCCAGAACCTTTACATGCTGCACAAGCCATTGCGGCCGAGATCATTGCTAAAGGACTTCCCCTTTTTGGCATTTGTTTGGGGCATCAAATTATTGCGCTTTCTCAAGGAATTTCAACCTATAAAATGCGCAACGGACACCGTGGTATTAACCACCCTGTCCTGAATGTTGAGACAGGCAAAGGCGAAATCACCTCACAAAACCACGGTTTTGCTATCAACAGAGCCGAAGCAGAAACACATAAGGATGTTGTAATCACACACAAGCACCTTAACGACGACACCGTGGCAGGTATTCGCATTGAAGGCAAGCCTTGTTTCTCTGTGCAATACCACCCAGAGGCTAGCCCTGGACCGCACGATTCATCTTATTTATTTGACCAATTTATTTCACAAATCAACAACCACAAAAAGCAAGCATCATGAGTATCATTTTAAATGTACATGCACGTCAAATCTTTGATTCTAGAGGAAATCCAACCGTAGAGGTTGATGTAATTACAGATACGGGAACCATGGGCCGTGCGGCTGTACCATCTGGTGCGTCAACTGGAGAACACGAAGCCGTTGAATTACGCGACGGAGGAGATGCCTATATGGGCAAAGGTGTTCTACAAGCAGTTAAAAATGTAAATCAAATCATTTCTCCCGAGCTCTTAGGTGCTTCTGTGTTTGAGCAAGAGGAGATTGACCAAATCATGATTGACTTGGATGGTACACCTAACAAGTCTAAGCTTGGTGCAAATGCCATTTTAGGCGTTTCACTAGCCGTTGCTAAAGCAGCTGCAAACGAATTGGGCCTTCCGCTATACCGCTATATTGGTGGTACGCGTGCCATTACCCTTCCAGTACCCATGATGAATATCATCAATGGGGGTTCACACTCTGATGCGCCTATTGCATTTCAAGAATTTATGATCATGCCCGTAAAGGCTGTTTCGCTTTCACATGCACTGCAAATGGGAACTGAAATCTTCCATAACCTTAAGAAAGTACTAAAAGGAAGAAATTTAAGCACGGCTGTTGGTGACGAAGGAGGGTTTGCACCTACATTAGGCGGAACAGAAGATGCATTGGATACCATTTTATTGGCTATTGAGAAATCTGGTTACAAGCCAGCAGAAGAGGTGATGATTGCATTGGATTGTGCCGCTGCTGAATTTTATGTAGACGGTAAGTACGACTATTCAAAATTTGAAGGTGAAAGCGGAAAAGTGCGTTCTTCTCAAGAGCAAGCTGACTACCTCGCTTCATTAGCTGAAAAGTATCCTATTGTTTCTATTGAAGACGGTATGGACGAAAACGACTGGGAAGGGTGGAAATACCTGACTGAAAAAATTGGCGATAAAGCTCAATTGGTTGGGGATGATTTGTTTGTTACCAACGTTACCCGCTTGAGTCGCGGTATAGAAGAAGATATTGCAAACTCTATTTTGATTAAAGTAAACCAAATTGGTTCGTTATCTGAAACCATTGCGGCAGTTCAAATGGCACAAAATGCAGGGTATACTTGTGTGATGTCACACCGCTCTGGTGAAACAGAGGATAACACGATTGCGGATTTAGCCGTTGCCCTAAACACGGGTCAAATTAAAACAGGTTCGCTATCACGTAGTGACCGTATGGCAAAATACAACCAGTTGTTGCGTATTGAAGAAGAGTTAGGAAGAATCGCGTTTTATCCACAGGATAAAGCCTTTAAA
>PKDU01000071.1 GCA_002862705.1 Flavobacteriaceae bacterium | reverse complement strand
CTTTTTGATATCGCTCTTAAAACTTTGCTCCAAGGCCTTAATCGCCTCGGGGTCGCTGCTTTCCACCATTTTGTTGTAGTTGTCCAAAGAGAATTTGGCATCTATGGGAATGATAAAATCCCCAACCTTGACAATGGCATCCACCATTTCTCCATTGGAAAAACAGTGTTGCATCACAAACAACTCGGGTGGTAAGACGTTAGCCAATAGGTTTTCGAGCTGTATCTCCCCTAAAATACCACGCTGCTTGGAATTGCCCAGTATCTTCTCCAAAGTTTTCATTTGGTTGGCAAAACTCAACACCTGTTCGTTGGTTCCCTTGATTTCAGACAAGGCCTTGGTCACGTCGGTAATGGCTTTTTTGGATTCGGCAAACTGTTGGGTAATGGACTGGTTAGACGAGCGTTGGTAGTCGCTTATGCCCTTGGTGATGTTGTCGAGCTTCTGCTCCAGCTCCACACGGGTTTCTTTGGCATTGGTATCTGTTTCTTTACGAATACCCTGAATCTCATCGCGCAACTGCGCATTGAGTTGCATCAAAAATTCATTGGTCACGCCAGTAGACTGTTTCTTTTGGCCTATAAAATAAAAGACCACCAGTGCTAAGACAACAACAAGTACAGGAATCCATTCCATCAAAAAATGTTTGCTTAAATATACGTGAAATTGAGCAATGAACTACTTACTCAAATACATCTTGCGACGACCATACAATTCGTAAAACTCATCGTCTTTTAGGCTGTCGATAAACAAAATGCTCTCGCCCGTACTCTTCATTTCTGGGCCCAGCGCCTTGTCAACGTTCGGGAATTTGTTAAACGAAAAGACCGGTTGCTTGATGGCAAAGCCTTCTAGCTTGGGTTGAAAATTAAAGTCCTTCACTTTTTTGTCGCCCAGCATCACCTTGGTGGCATAGTTCACATAAGGCTCCTTATACGCCTTGGCGATAAAGGGAACCGTCCGCGACGCACGTGGGTTGGCCTCAATGATGTACACGATATCATCCTTGATGGCAAACTGAATGTTAATCAGTCCAACCGTGTTGAGCGATAGCGCAATTTTTCTGGTGTGATCCTTAATCTGCTGCATCACAAAGTCGCCCAAGTTAAAGGGCGGCAAGGTCGCATTGGAATCGCCCGAGTGGATACCACAGGGTTCTATGTGCTCCATGATGCCGATGATATAAACTTCTTCGCCGTCACAAATGGCATCTGCTTCGGCCTCAATTGCACCGTCTAGATAGTGGTCCAACAGCAATTTGTTGTTGGGTATTTTATGCAATAAATCCACCACATGCTTGACCAGTTCTTCTTTGTTGATGACAATTTTCATTCCCTGACCACCCAACACATAAGATGGGCGTACCAGTATGGGGAAGTTTAATTCGTCTGCCAAGGCAAGGGCTTCATCGGCAGTTTCAGCCACACCAAATTCTGGATAAGGAATGTTGTTTTTCTTGAGCAGTGTGGAGAAACTTCCACGGTCTTCTGCCAAATCCAAGGATTGGAAACTAGTGCCCATGATTTTAACACCATAGCGCTCCAGCTTCTCGGCCAGCTTTAGGGCTGTTTGCCCACCCAACTGAACAATAACGCCTTCGGGTTTTTCGTGACGAATGATATCGTAGATATGCTCCCAGAAGACAGGTTCGAAGTAAAGCTTGTCGGCCGTGTCAAAGTCGGTAGAAACCGTTTCCGGGTTACAATTGATCATGATGGTTTCATAACCCGCTTCTGCAGCTGCCAATACGCCATGGACGCAACAGTAATCAAATTCAATCCCCTGACCAATTCTGTTCGGTCCAGAGCCCAATACCACCACTTTCTTTTTATCGGTCACCACACTTTCGTTGTGCACATAGGTATCGCCATCTGGCGTTTCCATTGTACTCTCAAAAGTGGAGTAGTAATAAGGGGTCTTGGCCGTAAATTCAGCAGCACAGGTATCCACCAGTTTATAGACACGGTGAATGTTCAGCGCATCGCGTTTGTTGTAAACCTCGCTTTCCAAACAACCCAACATATGGGCAATTTGTCTGTCGCCATAGCCCTTTTGCTTGGCTTCTAACAGCAAAGGCTTTTCAATCGAGTCAATTGTAAAGTTTGAAATTTCTTTCTGCAAGTTGAACAATTCCTCATACTGTTTCAGATACCACATGTCTATCTTGGTGATGTCGTATATCTGACTAAGCGGAATGCCCATCGCAATGGCATCGTAAATCAAAAATACCCGGTCCCAAGAGGCGTGGGTAAGTTTGTCAATAATTTGATTGTAATCGGTATAGCCCTTGCCGTCTGCACCCAGCCCATTTCGCTTGATCTCTAGCGATTGCGTAGCCTTGTGCAAAGCTTCTTGAAACGAACGCCCAATACCCATTACCTCACCAACGGCTTTCATCTGCAAGCCTAGGGTGCGGTCAGAACCTTCAAACTTGTCGAAGTTCCAGCGTGGAATTTTTACAATTACATAATCGAGTGTTGGCTCAAACAAGGCAGAAGTAGACTTGGTGATCTGGTTGTCTAGTTCATCCAGCCTGTAGCCAATGGCGAGTTTGGTAGCCACTTTGGCAATGGGATAACCCGTTGCCTTACTTGCCAATGCCGAGGAACGCGAAACCCGTGGATTAATTTCAATGGCAATAATATCTTCTTTATCGTCTGGACTCACAGCAAACTGCACGTTACAGCCACCTGCAAAGTCACCAATGCTGCGCATCATCTTAATGGCCATATCACGCATTTTCTGAAAGGTCTTATCGGAAAGCGTCATGGCAGGCGCTACGGTAATGGAATCTCCTGTATGGATACCCATAGGATCCATGTTCTCAATAGAACAGATAATTACCACATTGTCGTTGTTATCACGAAGGAGTTCCAGTTCGTATTCTTTCCATCCCATCATGGCTTTGTCAATCATGACTTCGTGTATTGGCGAGATTTCTAAACCGCGTCTTAGCAGTTCTTCAAAGTCTTTTTCGTCATAGACAATAGCGGCTCCAGCTCCACCAAGCGTGTAGGAAGCCCGAATACAAAGAGGAAAACCGAATTCCTGGGCAATTTCTTTTCCTTTAAGAAATGACGTTGCCGTGGCTTGTGGCGCCATAGGAACATCGATTTTTTCCATAAGCTCGCGAAACTTTTCACGGTCCTCGGTAATGTTGATGGCATCGATGTTGACACCAATAAGTTTAACATCGAAGTCTTTCCAAATGCCTTTCTCATCTGCTTCAATACACAAGTTAAGCGCAGTTTGGCCACCCATGGTGGGCAATACAGCGTCAATATGTGGATGTTCCTTCAAAATCTGAATGATGGATTTTGTGGTGAGTGGCAATAAATAAACATGATCGGCCATAGAAGGATCGGTCATGATGGTTGCGGGATTGGAGTTGATGAGTATGGTCTCGATGCCGTCTTCTCTCAGAGAACGAAGCGATTGGGAACCGGAGTAATCAAACTCGCAGGCTTGGCCGATGATGATAGGGCCGGAGCCGATAATTAGGATGCTGTTAAGGTCTTTTGTCTTTGGCATAAATTGCAACTAAATGTTGGTCAAAAATCTCTCGAATATATATAAAAAAAGGTGTTACTGTAACAGTAACACCTTGAAGTTTTAAACGGTTTATTCACTTATTTTTTGTGACGTGGTTCTGATGAGACAGATATCTTTTTACGTCCCTTTGCGCGACGTGCTGCCAATATCTTGCGCCCGGCTGCAGAAGCCATGCGCTCCATGAAGCCGTGTTTGTTACGACGCTTTCTTCTCGAGGGTTGAAATGTTCTTTTCATCAATGTTTTCTTAAGACGGCTGTAAATATACAATAACTCGTATAAGAACAAACAACACTACCGCAGAAATATGTAAGTTTGTTGCCTAAATTGTAACTATGTTTCCAAAATTCATAAAAATTGTACTCGCAATCGCTTCTATAGGATATGCCGTTTACCAATTTATTGAAGGCTATATCGGTAATGGAATTGCGATGATTTTCCTAGCTGGTATTTTTATTTTTCTCTACTACAAGAATGAATTAATCTTACTCTCTTTCCTACGCCTACGCAAGCAAGACTTTGAAGGAACCCAACGCTGGTTGAATAGAATTAAAAAACCTGAATCTGCACTCACCCAAAAGCAACAAGGCTATTTTTATTTTCTACACGGTGTGATAGAAGCACAAAAAAACCTGACCAAAGCAGAGCGTCACTTCAAAAAAGCCATTTCGCTGGGGCTTAATATGAAGCACGATTTGGCTATGGCCAAACTCAGCCTCGCTGGTATCGTGATGCAGAAAAGACGCAAGCGAGAAGCCACATTACTCCTAAACGAAGCTAAAAAATTGGATAAGCAGAACATGCTTGCCGATCAAATCAAGCTGATGCAGCAGCAGTTAAAGAAGATTTAACTAAGCCGGCGTCAAGATAATCTGCGGTAAGTGCTGATTAAACCATTGTGCGCGTGTCATGACCATGACGTGTGTTCCTTTGGGAACTGGGATAAAATCCTTTAAATGCAGGGCTGGGAATACCATGTCATAAGTCCCGTGAATATGTGTCACATTGGGCAGCGGCGTATCTTGACTCCAATTAAAAAGAACTTCCAACGACCAGTTCAGGTATTCTGGCGATCGAACAGAAAGGTATTTTTTATTTAAATCCATGCGCTTTCGTGCAGTAGGACCAAAAACAAAGCCCACAAAATCTTCTAAATTGTCAATCCACTGAACAGGGAAAAACTTGTAAGCACTTGTCTTACGGGTAATGCGCATATGAATGGGAAACTCACGCCAAGTTCGCACGCTTGAAATGATGATAACCTTCCGACAAGAAATGATTTTAGACATCTCTTGCACCAATATGCCACCAAAAGAAACACCGATTAAAACAGGATTGGGATATGTCACTTTTTCGCACATACGTTTGGCATAAGACACCAAGGTTTCTTCCTGGTTGGGCATAAACCAAGACAACAAATGCACCTCGAAAGGGCTGCTGAGTTTTATGCGTTCAAAAATCTCATTATTAGCAGCCATACCGGGCATCATGTAGACATGAATGGCAGCACTCTTCTTCATTGCAAACTAAATGTACATAAAATTTTCGTAGATTTGCAAACTAGCAATTCACTAATGGATAAAATCAACGTCACTGACAACGCTTTTTTGCGCCAATTTGAAACAGAAGTTCAAGGTGAGCTTGCCAAAATAGAATACGCACAACAGGAACGCAAAATCTTTCTAACCAAACTCGTGGTTCCAAAAGAAAAATGCCCAAACGATTTTAGCGATGCTTTTATCAAGGAAGTACTGTCTATCATAGCAGAGCGAAACATCAGTATGATGCCAACCAGCCCAGAGATTGTACTTTTTATCCGCAAGAACAAACGCTACAGAAGCATGCTCCCCATTGGCGTACGCATCTAAGTTTGCTAGGCTGTAACCGCCGTGGTTACATCAAAATTTACCAAACCATCATCATCAATTGCAGTCAAGCGTACGCGCTGAATGGTATTGCATAGCGCCGGATTCCAAAAGGCTTTTACTTTAACATAATTAGGAGTAAATCCGTGGATAAATCCATTCTTGTTTTCAGACTCAAACAACACTTCGTGTTCAGTACCTAATTGGCTTTCATAAAAAGCACGTCGCTTTTTTTGGGACAACCCGCGCAACATCTTACTCCTTTTGGCACGAACCGCTTTAGGAACAACAGCAGGCATACCAGCCGCAAGGGTGTTCTCACGCTCCGAATAAGTAAATACATGAAGGTATGAAACATCAAGTTCGTTGAGAAAATGATAGGTTTCCATAAAATGTTCGTCTGACTCTCCGGGAAACCCTACAATTACATCAACCCCAATGCAAGCGTGGGGCATACGGGCTTTTATCTGCGCCACACGCTTACCGTATAGCTCGCGCTGATACCTCCTGCGCATGGCAGCCAAAATCTCGTTGCTGCCACTTTGTAGCGGTATGTGAAAATGCGGCACAAAACGCTTGGAATCGGCTACAAAATCAATGGTCTCTTGACGCAATAAATTGGGCTCTATAGAAGAAATACGTATGCGCTCCAATCCAGAAACCTCGTCCAAAGTGCTTACTAAATCAAAAAACGTATGGTCGTGTTTTTTTGCGCCAAATTCACCCTTGCCAAAGTCACCAATATTAACCCCCGTTAACACCACCTCTTTGATGTCTTGCGCAGCAATTTCATTTGCTTGCCTAAGGATATTATCAAGTGTATCGCTACGCGAAAAACCACGCGCCAAGGGAATGGTACAGTAGGTGCATTTGTAGTCGCAACCATCTTGAACCTTTAAAAATGCACGTGTGCGTTCGCCAATGGCATAACTCCCAATATACTGCTCCACGGCATCAATAGAGCAAGCGTGAACAGCAGTTTCAGAAGCCGTTTTGCTCTCAACAAAATCCACTACATTAAACTTTTCGTTGGCGCCTAAGACCAAATCTACCCCGTCCAAAGCAGCCAAGGTTTCAGGTTTAAGCTGTGCATAACAGCCTATGGCAACCAGAAAACCATCGGGGTTTTGCTTGAGCGCTTGCTTGACTATGGTTTTGAATTTTTTGTCTGCATTTTCTGTAACCGAACACGTGTTAATAACGTATACATCTGCAGGAGTATCAAAAGCGGTTTCGACGTAGCCTGCTGCCTTAAAAGAACGGGCAATAGTCGATGTTTCTGAAAAATTCAGCTTACATCCCAAAGTGTAAAAAGCTACCGAACCTGTTGAAGACATATTGTCGTTTTTGCAAATATAATCCTATATGATTGAGGTGCAACCTGCCTAGTAGCGGAATTGCTTTGTGGCAGCAAACAAATGCGTCAAAATAGCTTTGTCATCAGCAGACATATCTTGACCACGCCGGGCCATAACCACAGCAGCCGTATTCAGCATCTTGTCCAAATTGTTTTCGGTCATGCCCTGAGAACCACCTCGAGAAAAACTGGGAATAAACGTCCGTGGAAAACCCATGCTAAAAATACTGCAACCAACACCTACAACAGTAGCTGTATTCAGTGGTGTTTGAATAGCCGTTTTGGAGTGATCGCCCATAATAAGCCCACAAAACTGCAAACCAGTGGATATAAATTTTTGTTGGGTGTAGTTCCAAGCACGGGTGTTACCGTAATCGTTTTTAAGGTTTGACGCATCGGTCGCAGCGCCCAAATTACACCACTCCCCTATTGCGGCATTACCCAAAAAACCATCGTGTCCCTTGTTGCTGTTGCCAAGCATCACCACGTTATTGAGCTCGCCACCTGCCTTACAATGGGGTCCAAGACTGGTACCACCATAGATTTTAGCACCCATTTTAATAACACTGTTTTTACCAATATAAATAGGTCCACGAAGCAAAGCGCCTTCCATAACGGTTGCGCCATCGTCCATGATAATGGGCCCATCTTGTGTGTTGTATACTGCTGCAAACGAAGTGACATTTGCGCCAACCAACACTGGATAGTTACCTTGCTGTTGGTTTGTTTCGTTTAGTTTGTTGTTGTGTGTAGCGCTAAAAAAAGAAGCATCTTCAATCAGGACCTCCGCATTTTTGGAGAACAAATCCCACGGATAGCGAACAAGACGTATTTCAGCATCGATGCCAATGGTTTCAAATGTTTCCAATGCCGTGTCCGTACTGGAGCTAGCACCACAAAAAGCAATCATGGTACCGTTGTGCATCAGTTTCTGTCCGTCTTTCAAATCGTTTATTGCCGATAGGAGTTCGGGGTTGGGAAGGCATCCCGCCATGACTGCAAGTTCAAAAGAAGGGGTTGATTCTTGAAGGTAGGTTTCTGTTTCAACGACAACCTCAGCATCTAGTGCAAGGGACCATCGCTTGGCTAGCGTCATGCCGCCGAGCAACAAATCAGCAACTGGTCTGGTGTAGACCAAAGGCAGTAAATCAGAACGGTTTGGACCGTCATATAAGCAAATACGCATGTATCAAAGATAGGTGTAAATAAAAAAACCTCCACAAGGAGGTTTTAAATTTGATTCCAATTCAAAATTATTTTTTGAATTTGGCGTATTTGTTCTTGAACTTGTCAATACGTCCAGCCGTATCTACAAGTTTGGATTTACCTGTATAAAATGGGTGTGATGTACGTGAAATTTCAAGTTTAACTAACGGATACTCAACACCATCTACTTCGATTTTCTCCTTAGCATTGGCAGTTGACTTTGTTATAAAGACGTCTTCATTAGACATATCCTTGAATGCCACCAAGCGATAATTGTCGGGATGTATACCTTGTTTCATAATGCGTTTCATTTTAAAGGGGGTGCAAATTTAATTATTTTATCTAAATTTACCATACACTTAACACTTAAAAAACAACATATGGAAACTTCACCAAAATTAGGGACTTATAATTATCGCTATGGTGCCATGGCTGGCGGCATTGGAATCGTATTCAGTATCATGCTTTTCTTCATGGACATGACTTATGATCAATCCCCTGTTATTCAGGCAATCAATACCTTGATACCTGCGTCAATGGCTGTAATGGCAACACTAACATTTAAAAAAGACAATACGGGGCTACTTTCGCTAAAACAAGCCATCAAACTTGGAGTTGGGGTGTTTTTAGTAGCCGCAATTATTGTATTAGCATACTTTACCGTCTTTATCAATTTCATTGAAACCGACTTTATTTCGAATACTGCTGCTATGCAAGCCGATGCACTGCGTGAAGCACAACCAACTATGGATGAGGATATTATCGAAATGCAACAAACCAATACCGAAAAGTATTTCTACATAAGCTATCCTGTCATTTTAATTATAAACGTATTCATCGGGCTTATAGTTGGATTGGTAACCGGCTTATTCACAAAAAAAAGTTAATTGACCAAACATCCAAACTTATCAATTGTCATTCCCTTTTTAGATGAGGAAGCATCGCTTCCGGAACTCTACGCATGGATTGTTCGTGTTTTAGACAAGGCTGAGCTCAGTTTTGAAATTATTTTTATTGACGACGGCAGCACCGACAACGCTTGGGACTGGGTCTCAGCCACTAGTGCGCAAGACAAACGCATTCGCGGTATTCGGTTTTTGCGCAACTACGGCAAGTCGCAAGCGTTGCACGCGGGCTTTTTAGCTTGCACAGGCGAAGTTGTTTGCACCATGGATGCCGATTTACAGGACTCGCCAGAGGAACTTCCCGAACTCTATACATTAATCATAGAGGAGCATTACGACATGATATCAGGGTGGAAAAAGAAAAGGTACGACTCCTACCTTTTTAAAAACCTACCGTCCAAAATATTTAACTGGGCTGCAAGATTAGTGTCAGGCATCAAGCTACATGATTTTAATTGTGGCCTAAAAGCCTACCGTAGTGATGTGGTGAAAACCATTGAAGTGTATGGCGAAATGCACCGCTATATCCCCGTGCTGGCCAAGCAAGCTGGTTTTGGAAAAATCGGAGAGAAAGTAGTACAGCACCAAAAACGCAAGTTTGGTCATTCTAAATTTGGAGCCGACCGCTTTGTCAAGGGTTTTTTAGATTTAATTACCTTGTGGTTCCTGCATCGCTTTGGTAGAAGACCCATATATTTTTTTGGACTCATTGGCAGCATTATGTTGCTTATGGGCTTTAGTTTCTCTCTATATCTTGGTATAGACAAACTATTTGTTAACCCTACCGGAAGAATGATTGCCCAAAGACCCCAATTCTATGTAGCCCTTACAACCATGATACTCGGAAGCCAGTTCTTTCTAGCTGGATTTTTGGGTGAAATTGTGATTCGAAACAGAGACCACAAAACGAGGTATAAAATAAAAGAACACTTACCCCCTAACTCTAAAGGGAATATGTAAATTTGTGGCCTAATTATTACCCATGAGTACATCTTTTTTAGCACGCGTCGCTGCCTGGGAACTCCCCCCATTTGACGATGAAACAAGACAAGCTGTGGCCGAATTAAAAAACAACCCCACTGCACTAGAAGATGCTTTTTATAAGGATTTGGCCTTTGGAACAGGCGGCATGCGAGGTATTATGGGCGTAGGTACCAACCGTGTAAACAAGTACACCTTTGGTAAAACAACACAAGGATTAAGCGATTACATAAAGGCGCAGTTTCCAAATGAAACACCTAGCGTGGTAATTGGCTATGATTGCAGACACAACAGCAAGGAACTCGCACAAACCGTGGCTGCCATTTTTTCAGCAAACGACATCAAGGTCTATTTATTCACAGATTTACGGGCCACACCCGAGGTTTCTTTTGCCGTACGTCACCTAAACTGCCACTGTGGTATCGTGCTTACGGCATCCCATAACCCGCCAGAATACAATGGATATAAGGTCTATTGGCAAGATGGCGGGCAAATTGTTCCTCCGCAAGACAACGGCATCATATCGGCCATCAAAAATACGGCCTATGAAGCTATTTTGTTTGATGCTAAACCCGCACTTATTACCCCCATCGACCACGCCATAGACGAAGCCTTTCAAGATGCTTCTGTTGCAGTTGGTCGTATTGGAAATGGGAATCGCGAAAAGGTAAAGGTGGTATTTACGCCCTTACACGGCACTTCCGTAACGGCCATTCCACAGGTTCTAGAAAAAGCAGGATATAAGCATGTCTCGATAATCGAAGAACAGGCCAAACCAGACGGTGACTTCCCTACCGTTAAATCGCCAAACCCAGAAGAACCCGAAGCCCTACAAATGGCGATGGAAAAAGCCAATGCTATTGGCGCTGATATTGTGATTGGAACCGATCCCGATGCAGACCGCCTGGGGATAGCCGTAAGAAACGAAAACAACGAACTCGAACTCCTCAACGGCAACCAAGCGATGGTGGCCATGACGGATTTCATCTTGAGCAAAGGCAACTACACCGCCGAAGAAAACCCATTTGTGGGCTCGACTGTTGTTTCTACCCCCATGATGAGTGTCTTGGCAAATCACTATGGTGTTGAATGTAAGCTTGGACTTACGGGCTTTAAGTGGATAGCGCAAATGATTGAGCACTACCCCAATCAGAAATGCCTTGGTGGTGGTGAAGAAAGTTTTGGATATATGGTTGGCGACTTTGTTCGTGACAAAGATGCCGTAACAGCGGCACTACTGGCATGTGAATTGGTTACCGAGGCCAAATCAAATGGCAGTTCATTCTTTAATGTGCTGTTGGAATCCTATGAAAAATTGGGTTGCTTTCAAGAGCGCTTGGTTTCATTGGTCAAAAAAGGAAAATCGGGTGCTGAGGAAATCGAAAGCATCATGGATCGCTTTAGAAAAGACCCTCCTAAGTATATCGAGGGCAGTCCAATTCGTTTTATTGAAGACTATGCAACAGCTGTTAGAACGGTCGTACATACGCAAGAAAAAGAAATGATACCTTTGCCCAAAGCAAATGTGTTGATTTTTATAGCTGAAGATGGTACGCGAGTAGCTGCCAGACCCAGCGGCACAGAACCTAAAATAAAGTTTTACGTGAGTGTTAATACAAACCTTAATTCCACTCGTGACTATAGAACGACCAAAAATCAACTCGATCAAAAAATGGATCGCATTTTGGCTGAATTAGGGATGTAAGATGAGTCCAATTAGATACATACTGCGTTACGCGCTTCCGTACAAGGGGTATATTGCACTTAATATTGTGTTCAACATACTGTACGCGCTGTTCAATGCAGCCTCTTTTTTGGCTTTGATGCCTATGCTAGAAGTACTTTTTAGAAACAACGAGGCACCAATGGCAATGCCTACGCGAGAAAGCAGCAATTCCTATCAAGAATATCTCTTTGACTCTTTTAGATTTCAAATTGCTGATTATGCCAAAGGCGATGCCACAAAAGCATTGATGTTGGTGATTGGCATGATTTTGATCACCTTTTTACTGAAAAACCTCTTTAATTATTTAGCCGTTTTTTTTATTACCTACATGCGTAATGGCGTGGTGAAAGACTTACAGCGCAACATCTATAAAAAGTTAATTTCATTTCCTGCTAGTTTCCATGCCAACAACAAAAAAGGAGACACGATATCTCGTGTAACTTCTGATGTTACGGAAGTACAACGCTCTTTTTTGAGTGTGTTTGAAATGCTTATTCGGGAACCGCTGACCATTCTATTTGCACTGATTACCATGTTTGCTTTAAGCGCTAAACTCACGCTGTTTGTTTTGGTATTTATTCCCATTGCAGGCTGGCTCATTTCAATTGTAGGAAAGAGCCTAAAGTCGCGCTCGGAAAGGGTACAAAAAGAACAAGGAGAGCTACTTTCCTATTTAGAGGAATCTCTTACGGGCATACCCATCATTCAAATCTTTACCGCAGAACATATTTTCAATAAAAAATTTGCTGCTGTTACCAAGCGGCTTTTTAATTTTTCAAACAAGCTTATTCACAGAGAGAGCCTCGCCAGTCCGATAAGTGAATTTTTGGGTGTAGCGGTTATTGGCACCATCTTGTACATAGGCGGTCGGCTTGTATTGGTCGAACAATCCATGAGCGGTGAAGAATTTATTACCTATATGACCTTGGCCTATGGTGTACTTACGCCGGCTAAATCCATGAGTAGAGCCGTGTATAGCATTCGAAAAGGAAATGCTGCCGCGCAACGCATTATGGAATACCTCTTCCATAAATCAGAAATTCAATCACCTGCAAACCCAGCAGCATTACCCGAGTTTTCGTCTGAAATTAGTTTTGAAAACATACAATTTAAGTATGAAGACGAAACGGTAATTGATGGGTTTAATTTAAAAATACCCAAAGGAAATTCCGTAGCGCTTGTAGGCGCATCGGGAAGTGGAAAAACCACCATAGCCAACCTGTTGGCACGTTTTTATGACCCACAACAGGGAACCATTAGTATCGACAACACACCCATTGATTCCGTTGACCTAAATGAACTGCGAAGCATGTTTGCCTATGTTACGCAAGACGCCATACTGTTTCACGATTCGGTCAAGGAAAACCTACTTATAGCAAAGCCAAACGGATCGGCAAAAGAGCTAGAAACAGCATTGCAAATTGCAAATGCATATGATTTTATCACCCAACTACCACAGGGCATTGAAACCGTAATTGGCGATGCCGGAAACAAACTCTCAGGAGGTCAAAAACAACGTTTGGCCATTGCAAGAGCTGTGCTCAAAAACCCGCCTGTAATGATTCTCGACGAAGCCACCTCGGCTTTGGACACCGAGTCTGAAAAACTGGTGCAAGATGCACTTCAAAAAATGATGCAAAACCGAACCTCATTGGTCATTGCACACCGCCTATCTACAATCAAAAGTGCAGATGAAATTATTGTTCTCGACAAAGGAAAGGTAGTAGAAAGAGGCACGCACAAAGCACTGTTGGCTCAAGATGGTGTGTATAAAAAACTAATTGAGCTACAATCATTTAACTAACATGATGCGGTTACACAAAAATTTAGTTCTGGCAGTGCTTAACGGAATGCAACAGATATTTAATGAAGAGAAATATGCAGACAAGGTTGTGGCGCAAGTCCTCAAAAGTGACAAACGCTGGGGAAGTCGTGATCGTGGCTTTATTGCAGAAACCACTTATGAGATTGTACGTTGGAAGCGTCTTTACGCTGCTATTGCAAACGTTCAAGAACCTCTAAACCGCCAAGATTTTTGGCGCATTTTCGCTGTTTGGGCTACCCTCAGAGGCTATGTGTTGCCAGATTGGAAACCCCTTGAAGGAACCCCCACACGACGTATAAAGGGAAAATTTGAAGAACTACGCCAAGAACGCAAATACCGTGAGTCTATCCCCGATTGGCTGGATGCATTGGGGTGCAAAGCCTTGGGTGAAAAAAAGTGGACACTTGAGATGGAAGCACTCAACACCATGGCGCCAGTTGTGCTACGTGCCAATGCGCTAAAAACACTTCCCAAGCTGTTGCGCAACGCGCTGCTTGAAGAAAAAATTAAAACGCAGACCCTCGCAAAATATCCCAATGCCTTGGTACTTGACGAACGCGCCAATGTGTTCAGCACAGAAACCTTTCAGCGAGGGTGGTTTGAGGTACAAGATGCTTCATCTCAATCTGTAGCACCGTTTACACAGGTTGCTCCAGGAATGCGTGTAATAGACGCTTGTGCCGGTGCCGGAGGAAAGGCCCTGCACTTGGCCGCAATGATGAAAAATAAGGGACAGTTGATTGCCTTAGACATTTATCAATACAAATTAAGGGAGCTTAAGCGAAGAGCCAAAAGAGCAGGTGCGCACAACATCGAAACCCGACACATTGACAACAATAAGGTTATCAAAAAACTACACGGCTCTGCCGATAGGGTTTTGTTAGATGCACCCTGTAGCGGTTTAGGAGTTTTACGAAGGAATCCCGATGCAAAATGGAAGCTAAATCCAGAATTTATTGATCGTGTTGTGCTGGAACAACAACAGATAGTAACGCAATACGCACATATGGTTAAGCCAGGGGGCAAGTTGGTATACGTAACCTGTTCCATACTGCCACAAGAAAACGAGGAGCAAATTGCAGCCTTTATGGAAACCGAAATAGGCAAAGAATTTACGCTAGAAAAAGAACAGCACTTGTGGCCAGCAGTAAACGGATTTGACGGCTTTTATATGGCCCGACTGCTGCGAAAAGCCTAAGTTGTTGATAAATTGATGTGTTTCGTTTACTTTTTGGGGGAATAAACCCATGCTCTTCAACACTACTATGCTTATTTTTGTGACTTAATCATTATCTATGATTTGTTTCTTTGGCGATCCCAATAAACACATTTACGTTGTTCAGAAAGAACTTCCAATAGCTGAAGAAGACCAGCAAAAATTACAATGGCTTTTTGGCGGTTATCCCTTGCTGCGCAAGTCCTTTGTTCAAGCAGATCTTATCGGACCTCGTATTTCGATGATTACCCCTTGGAGTACTAACGCGGTAGAGATTTGCCACAACATGGGGCTAACAGACATCATCCGTATTGAACAATTTTGGGCAAAAGACAACATCGTTTTTGATCCCATGATTCACCAGCGTTTTAAGGAGTTGGATCAGCATATTTATGACAACAAGAAAAAGCCAGAAGCCATACAAGAGATTGATGATATTGCTGCGTATAACCAACAAGAAGGCCTGTCGTTGAGCGATGACGAGGTTGCTTACTTGGAAGGCTTGGCAGTACGTCTTGAGCGCCCGTTAACCGATTCAGAAGTGTTTGGGTTTTCGCAAGTCAATTCCGAGCACTGTCGTCACAAGATTTTTAACGGTGAATTTATTATAGACGGCAAGGCCAAAAAGCAATCGCTATTTGAGCTTATTAAAAATACATCCAAAAAGAACGGCGCCAATTTGGTTTCTGCCTACAAAGACAATGTCGCATTTATCAAGGGCCCTACCCTAACCCAGTTTGCGCCACAGCGGGCCAACGAACCTAGTCTATACGTAAAAAAATCTTTTCGCTCGGTGCTTTCGCTAAAAGCAGAAACGCACAACTTCCCCACAACCGTAGAACCCTTTAACGGTGCCGCTACAGGTTCAGGTGGCGAAATAAGAGACCGTTTGGCTGGAGGTCAAGGGTCAATTCCAATGGCAGGAACAGCAGTCTACATGACCGCATATCCCCGAACGGAGCCCAACAGACCTTGGGAGCGATGTGCACCACGGCCTTGGCTGTATCAAAACCCAGAAGACATTCTCATCAAAGCCTCAAACGGTGCTTCTGATTTCGGTAATAAATTTGGGCAACCCCTTATTGCGGGTTCACTTCTGACATTTGAACACAACGAAAACAGCAAAACCATTGGTTTTGATAAGGTCATCATGCTTGCAGGAGGCATTGGCTATGGAAAATTACAGCAAAGCCTAAAACAAACACCCAAAAAGGGCGACAAGATTGTTGTTATGGGAGGTGACAATTACCGCATTGGAATGGGAGGAGCTGCTGTATCTTCAGCAGATACGGGTGCCTTTGACTCGGGCATTGAATTAAATGCCGTGCAACGTTCCAATCCCGAAATGCAAAAACGTGTTGCCAATACTGTTAGAGCAGCGGTTGAAGCAGACAACAACCCCATTATTTCGATACACGACCACGGAGCAGGTGGGCATCTAAACTGTCTCTCTGAACTCATTGAGGAGGTTGGTGGGAATATCGCCTTAGACAAGCTTCCTTTTGGAGACCAAACGCTTTCAGCAAAAGAGCTTATTGGAAATGAATCCCAAGAGCGGATGGGGCTGATTACCGATGCCAAAGGATTGGTACAACTCAAAGAAATTGCAGAAAGAGAGCGTGCGCCTATTTTTGAAGTGGGAGAGGTTACTGAAAATCACAAGTTCCAAATTCAGGACGAAACAACAAAGCTGTCGCCAATTGACTTGGACTTGTCGGATTTCTTTGGCAAAACGCCCAAGACTGTCATGCAGGATAGCACACAGGCTACAAAATATGCTGCTGTACCAGCAACTCAAGCTTTTGAGGAACACGTAGCCTGGTTATTGCAGCTAGAGGCAGTGGCGTGTAAAGATTGGCTTACGAACAAGGTAGATCGTTGTGTGACCGGTCGTGTGACACAGCAGCAATGTGTGGGACCACACCAGTTGCCTTTGGCCAATTGTGGTGTAATGGCACTAGATTTTGACGGCGTTCACGGCATGGCTACAGCTGTGGGACATGCACCCTTGGTTGGTCTTATTGATGCTGGCTTGGGAAGTAAAAATGCCATCGCAAAGGCACTTACAAATATCATTTGGGCACCCATTGCGGATGGTCTTAGCAACGTAAGTCTTTCGGCCAACTGGATGTGGGCATGTAATAACCCTGGAGAAGATGCACGTCTTTACGAAGCCGTTGAGGCATGTGCTGACTATGCCATTAAACTGGGTATTAACATCCCAACAGGAAAGGATTCGCTCTCCATGAAACAAAAATACCAAAACGAAGAAGTACTTGCGCCGGGTACTGTTATCATTTCTGCCTCTGGGCACTGTGATGCCGTTGACAAAGTAGTAACCCCAGAACTTAAAGCGGATGGTGGAGCGGTATATTTAATAGACCTATCAGATGGCAATGCTGCTTTAGGTGGATCTGCCTATGCACAACTGCAACAAAGCATTGGAACAGCAGCGCCCGATGTTGCTAAGGCTACATATGTTAAGAAAGTTTTTAACCAAGTTCAAAAAGAAATTAAAAAAGGAAATATTGCTGCTGGACATGATATCGCTGCTGGCGGCCTTATCACTTCCTTGCTAGAAATGTGTTTTGCAGCAGATGGGTTGGGCATGACAATTACCCCACCCAAAAACGAAAAAGGCGCAGCACAAACACTGCTTTCCGAACAAGTAGGTATTTTGGTGCAAGCAGCACCCGAAGTTGCAGAACGACTGAAGAAAAAAGGGATTGACATTGTTAAAATAGGTACACCAACCAATACAAATAGCCTTGATATTAAAGGAGATGACGAGGCATATACCCTCGATATTACAACCTATAGAAAATACTGGTTTAAGAGTTCTTATCTTCTTGACCGCAAACAAAGTGGCGAACAAAAAGCCAAAGAACGCTTTGATTCTTTTGACAAAACACCTTTGCAATTCAACTTCCCCAAAAACTTTGAAGGGACAATAAAGCCACAACCTAGCCGTAAAATAAAAGCTGCCGTAATTAGAGAAAAAGGCAGCAATTCTGAACGTGAAATGGCCTATATGATGCACTTGGCAGGCTTTGAAGTCAAAGATGTTCACATGACAGATTTAACTTCGGGCAGAGAAGATTTGAGCGACGTACAATTACTGGTAGCAGTCGGCGGTTTTTCAAATTCCGATGTACTGGGTTCTGCAAAAGGATGGGCAGGCACCATCAAATACAACGAAAAAGCAAAACAAGCCATTGAGCAGTTTTTTGCCAGACCCGACACCTTAAGTTTGGGCGTATGTAACGGTTGCCAGCTTTTCATAGAATTGGGCTTGTTGCATCCTACGCATAGTGAAAAACCAAAAATGGAACACAACGACTCGGGTAAATTTGAATGTGTTTTTACAGATGTAGTCATAGAGGAGAGTCCAGCCATCATGCTCAACCGCTTGCAAGGAAGCAGGTTAGGCATTTGGGCAGCTCATGGGGAAGGCAAGTTTGTATTCCCCGAAGGCAAAAACAAGTATGCAATCGCTGGAAAATACGCTTATGACGCATACCCGTCAAATCCAAACGGATCAGACCACAATACTGCCATGCTCAGTAGTGACGATGGCCGCCATTTGGTGATGATGCCACACCTTGAGCGTGCCATATTCCCTTGGAACTGGGGAAGCTATCCTGACAGCCGCAACGATGAGGTGAGTCCGTGGATAATGGCCTTTGAAGATGCCTACAACTGGATTTTAAGTAGGTAAAACCAAAAAAATATCGTTTTTTTGAATATTAGCAATAAGACGAAAAAATGCCTTCAATTATGAGAACACCAAAAAGACTTTTTGATTTTATTGATATAATGGCAACGAACAAACCGTTGGAAAATGCCGTTAATTCAAAAACTACAGGTGCGTGGGTGGGCCTATCCACACCCGAAGTAAGTGAACTCGGAAACAACTTGAGTGCGAAGCTTCTTTCAATGGGCGTTGCAGCAGGCGATAAAATAGCCATGATTTCGTCTACCAACAGAACAGAATGGGTGCTTGCCGACTATGCCATGACACAAATTGGCGCCATAAATGTGCCCATATACCCAACCATTTCTTCGGATGATTATGCCTATATCATGAACCACGCAGAAGTAAAATTCTGTTTTGTTTCAGATTCGGAGGTATTGGATAAGGTGCGTGAAATTCAGTCCAGTTGTCCAACAATTGAAAACGTATTCAGCTTTGATACTATTGAGGGCTGTGATACGTTCGAATCGCTTCTGAGCGAAAAACCAACAAAAGCACAACTTAAAGAAATTGAAGCCCGTAAAAAAGCTATTGATGAAGCGGACTTGGCAACCATCATCTACACGTCTGGAACTACTGGAAGACCAAAGGGCGTGATGCTAAGCCATCAAAACATTGTAAGCAATGTGATTGCAAGCCAAAAACGTTTACCACTGACATATGGAAACGCAAAAGCCTTGAGCTTTTTGCCCATGTGTCATATCTATGAACGTATGCTCCTCTATCTCTACATTTATTCTGGCGCAAAAATCTATTTTGCGGAATCGCTGGAAACAATCGGAGACAACCTTAAAGAAATTCAACCTAGCATGATGACTGCCGTACCACGCCTTTTAGAAAAGCTGTATGACAAAATTTACGCTAAGGGCGCGGACTTATCTGGCATCAAGAAAAAATTGTTTTACTGGGCCGTTGATTTAGGGCTGCAATACGAGCCCTATGGCCAAAACGGCTGGTGGTATGAGCAGAAATTAAAGATTGCACGTAAGCTTATTTTTAGCAAATGGAAAGAAGCCCTTGGCGGAAATCTAGACCTAATTGCATCTGGTAGTGCGGCGCTGCAACCGAGGTTAGCGCGTATATTCACAGCAGCAGGCATGACGGTAGCTGAAGGCTATGGCCTTACCGAAACCTCGCCCGTGGTTTCTGTTAATGACATGCGCAACGGGAAAATGCGTATTGGTAGCGTTGGACCAATTATTGAGAAGGTTGAGGTTAAAATAGCCGAAGACGGCGAAATCTTATGTAAAGGACCCAACATCATGATGGGCTATTATAAAGACGAAGAAAAAACCAATGAGGTGCTTAAGAATGGATACTTCCACACGGGAGATATTGGTCACATTGACCCAGACGGGTTTTTAAAAATCACAGATCGAAAAAAAGCAATGTTTAAAACTTCGGGCGGAAAATACATCGCACCACAAGTCATTGAAAATGCCATGAAACAATCTGTATTTATTGAGCAAATTATAGTGGTTGGAGAAAACCAAAAATTTCCTGCGGCGCTCATTCAACTAAACTTTGATGCAGTAGAAGTATGGGCCAAAGAAAAGCAACTAAGCCTAACTGCTGACCGAGCATTATGGTGCGAAAATACAGACGTCCAAAACAAAGTTATGGATGAAGTGAACAACATCAACGAACGTTTTGGTCAATGGGAAAAAGTAAAAGAAATACGCCTTACGCCAGACGTTTGGTCTGTAGATGATGGACAGCTTACGCCTACCATGAAGCTAAAGCGAAAAGTCCTCAAGGAAAAATACAATTCACTAATAGAAAATATATATAGCGCATAAAATACTATGCGTGCATAGTATTTTTTTGTATGTTTGGGGTATGCAAGTAACCACTTCGTACCCAACCATTGACGCACTATACCGAGCAGCATGGCAAGCCATTGCCAAAATGTACAATGAAGAAGCTGCTAAATACGACACCACAATGGCAACAGGTTTGGCGTTGTTATCCATAGACCCTATTCACGGAACTCCCTCAACGGCGATTGCGCCAAAGATGGGTATGGAGGCCACCAGCCTTTCCAGAACACTAAAGACACTTGATAACAAGGGATTGATTGTTCGTGAACCCAATCCTGATGACGGCAGGAGCGTATTGCTTAAACTCACCACGGCAGGGCTAGAAAAAAGGGATTTGTCAAAATCCTTTGTTGTGAAATTTAATGAGCAAGTAACGCAAAACATCGATGCTAAAAAGCTAGAGGCCTTTAGGGAGGTATCCGAAACCATCATCGAACTCATACAATCAAAAAACATTTACAAATAACCTACCTATGAACAGACGTATAAAAAAAGTAGCCGTATTAGGGTCAGGGATCATGGGCGCTGGAATAGCCTGCCACTTTGCCAATATTGGTGTTGAGGTATTGCTGCTGGACATCGTACCCAAAGAACCCAACGATCTTGAAAAGAAAAAAGGTTTAGAAACTACACACCCAGCGGTGCGTAACCGCATTGTTACGACCAACCTAACGACCGCCATCAAAAGCAAACCTGCACCGCTCTATCATCCAAACTTTAAGGAGCGCATCCAAACAGGTAATTTTGAAGACGATATGTCCAAGCTTGCTGGCGTGGATTGGATTATCGAAGTCGTAGTAGAACGATTGGACATTAAGAAAATCGTATTTGAGCAAGTAGAACAACACAGAACGCCCGGAACACTGGTTAGCTCTAACACTTCTGGTATTCCCATTAAGTTTATGAACGAGGAGAGGTCTAAAGACTTTCAAGAACATTTTACCGTTACCCACTTCTTCAACCCGCCACGCTACCTCAAATTATTTGAAGTGGTACCGGGACCCAATTGCAAGCCCGAGGTTGTTGACTTTATTATGGACTACGGCACCCGCTTTTTGGGTAAGTCGGCTGTGCTGGCCAAAGACACACCTGCCTTTATCGGTAACCGCATTGGCATCTTCTGTATTCAGAGTTTATTCCACCAAATGAAACCCATGGGGCTGACTGTGGAGGAAGTAGATAAACTAACCGGTCCTGTGATGGGACGACCCAAATCTGCCACCTTTAGAACGGTAGATGTTGTGGGGCTAGACACCCTTGTGCATGTAGCCAAAGGCTTGCACGAAAACTGCCCAGACGACGAACGTCGTGACCGTTTTGTATTGCCAGATTTTATCCAAAAAATGATGGCCGAGCAGTGGCTCGGAAGCAAATCGGGTCAAGGGTTTTACAAAAAAATCAAGGACAAAGACGGAACGTCTGAAATACAAGTATTGGACTTAGACACCATGACGTATCGCTCCAAAAAGAAAGTATCTTTTGCTACGCTTGAAAAAACAAAAGCTGTTGAGCGTGTTGCTGATCGTTTTCCCATTTTGATAAGCGGGACAGACAAGGCAGCACAATTCTACCGCGCTGTTTTGGGCGAAACCTTTGCTTATGTACAGTACCGCATTCCCGAAATATCTGATGCACTTTACCAAATAGATGAAGCCATGAAGGCTGGTTTTGGCTGGGAACACGGCCCCTTCGAATTGTGGGACGCTGTTGGACTAAAAGAAGGAATTGCGCTTATTAAGGAAGCTGGGCACCAAGTTGCCCCATGGATAGAAACGTTGGCCGCCACTGGCGCTACAAGCTTTTATCAGCTTATCGAAAACAAGCCGCACTATTACAATATTGAGAAAGAGAAATTTGAGTCCGTTCCCGGACAAGAGGCCTTTATTATTTTGGATCACGTCCGAGAGAACAAGACCATCTGGCAAAATAAGGAATGCTCGGTAATAGACTTGGGTGATGGGATTTTAAATATAGAGTTTCGCTCAAAAATGAATACCATCGGTGCGGGTGTCTTGCAGGGCATTAATAAAGGTATTGACCTTGCGGAACAAGGCTATGAAGGGATTGTGGTAGGCAATAACGGTGCCAACTTCTCGGCAGGCGCCAACTTGGGCATGATATTCATGCTAGCAGTAGAACAGGAATACGATGAGCTGAATATGGCCATTAAGTACTTCCAAGATACCATGATGCGGATGCGCTATTCGAGTGTACCCACAGTTGCTGCACCACACGGACTAACGCTTGGTGGGGGCTGCGAACTGTCTATGCATGCCGACAAAGTAGTGGCTGCTGCGGAAACCTACATCGGATTGGTAGAATTTGGCGTTGGGGTCATTCCTGGCGGTGGTGGTTCTAAGGAAATGACCTTGCGTGCGTCTGACATGTTCCGCAAAAACGACGTAGAGCTTAATGTGTTGCAAGAGCATTTCTTGGCCATAGGTATGGCAAAAGTGGCTACCTCGGCTTATGAAGCCTATGACTTTAGCATTTTACAGAAAGGGAAAGACATAGTTGTAGTCAATGGCAAACAGCAGCTGAGCATTGCCAAGCAGGAAGCCCTGCTTATGGCGCAGCGCGGCTACACGCAACCCAAACAACGCACGGATATAAAAGTACTTGGAAAACAAGCTTTGGGCATGTTTTTGGTAGGTACAGATAGTATGGAAGCGGGACACTACATTTCGGAGCACGATCAAAAAATTGCCAACAAACTTGCCTATGTAATGGCAGGAGGCGATCTGTCGCAAGCGACGCAAGTAAGCGAACGTTATTTGCTAGACATCGAGCGTGAGGCTTTTTTATCGCTATGTGCCGAAAGAAAAACATTGGAACGCATTCAACATATGCTCAAAACTGGCAAACCTTTACGCAACTAATTATGAAAACAGCTTATATCGTACGGGCATATCGCACCGCCGTTGGAAAAGCACCACGGGGACTTTTCCGCTTTAAGCGTCCAGATGAACTGGCCGCAGAAACGGTTGCCCACCTCATGGACAGCATCCCTGAGTTGGATAAAAAACGCATCGACGACGTCATTGTTGGAAATGCCATGCCCGAAGCAGAGCAAGGGCTTAACATGGCGCGACTCATTTCGCTAATGGGACTGGAAACCGATACGGTTCCGGGCGTTACCGTTAACCGCTACTGCGCCTCGGGATTGGAAACCATTGCCATGGCTACTGCCAAGATTCAATCTGGTATGGCGGAATGCATCATCGCTGGTGGATCGGAAAGCATGAGTTATATCCCCTTTGGTGGATACAAACCGGTTCCCGATTATGAATTGGTAAAAAATGGAAAAGAAGATTATTATTGGGGTATGGGGCTAACGGCAGAGGCTGTAGCCAAAGAGTACAACATCTCACGAGAAGACCAAGACGCATTTTCCTATGACTCACACCAAAAAGCACTTGCGGCACTTAAAAGTGATGCCTTTAAAGACCAGATTGTACCCATCCATATTGAAGAAACCTATTTGGAAGGAAATACCAAGGAAACACGCAACTATGTAGTGGACACAGACGAAGGTCCACGTGCCGACACGGCTATTGATAAACTGGCTAAACTTCGTCCCGTATTTTCAGCTGGTGGCTCCGTAACTGCAGGTAATGCCTCACAAACCAGCGATGGTGCAGCCATGGTATTGGTCATGAGCGAGGATATGGTCAAAGAGCTTGGGGTTACTCCTATTGCGCGTATGGTTAGTTATGCAGCAGCAGGCGTACCGCCACGTATAATGGGGATTGGTCCTGTAGCAGCCATTCCAAAGGCGCTGAAGCAAGCTGGAATGAAACAAGAAGATATTGAATTGATTGAGCTAAACGAAGCCTTTGCTTCACAGTCTTTGGCGGTGATACGAACCTTGGGATTAAATTCCGATATCATAAACGTTAACGGAGGCGCCATAGCCCTAGGACATCCACTTGGATGCACGGGCGCAAAGCTTTCGGTGCAGCTATTTGACGAAATGAAAAAGCGAAATAACAAATACGGTATGGTGACCATGTGTGTGGGAACAGGACAGGGCGCAGCCGGAATTTTTGAACGATTATAACACCAACTTATGGAAACAGCAGAACGTAAACTTACCCGTGGTGGTGCCTTTATACTAGAGGATACCAAAGCACAAGACATCTTCACTCCAGAAGAATTTAACGAAGAACAGCGCATGATGCGTGAAGCGATACAGGAATTTGTTGACCGTGAAGTTTGGCCTGCTCGTGAACGTTTTGACAACAAAGATTACGATTACACCTTTGAGCTGATGCGTAAAATTGGCGAGATGGGCTTTTTGGGCGTTAGCGTACCCGAAGCCTATGGCGGCATGGGGATGGGTTTTGTTGACACCATGCTGGTATGTGAATATATTTCGGGGGCTTCTGGTTCGCTTTCCACTGCATTTGGTGCACACACTGGAATAGGCACCATGCCAATTGTACTCTACGGAAATGAAGAACAAAAGAAAAAGTATGTACCTAAACTAGCCAGTGGCGAATGGATTGGTTGTTATTGTCTTACTGAACCCACAGCGGGATCCGATGCCAATAGCGGTAAGACCACAGCAGTGCTTTCTGATGATGGCTCGCACTACCGTATTTCGGGTCAAAAAATATGGATTTCTAACGCGGGCTATGCCGATTTGATGATTGTCTTTGCTCGAATAGAAGATGATAAAAATATCACCGGCTTTATTATTCCAAATGACCCAGAAAATGGAATTTCCATGGGTGAGGAAGAAAAAAAATTAGGCATCAATGCGTCTTCAACCCGACAGGTCTTTTTTAGCGATACCAAGGTACCGGTGGAGAATATGTTATCGGAGCGTGGCAATGGGTTTAAGATTGCCATGAATGCCCTTAACGTTGGGCGCATCAAGCTTGCAGTAGCCACCCTAGACGGTCAAAGACGTGTGCTTAATGAAGCCATAAGTTTTGCTAACCAACGGGTGCAGTTCAAAACACCGATTGCACAGTTTGGTGCCATCAAACAAAAACTTGCCAATATGGCGACGTTCTTGTATGCTGGTGAAGCGGCTTGCTACAGAGCAGCAAAAGATATTGAAGATCGCATTGCACTACGTGATGCTGCTGGTAACAGTCATCAAGAAGCAGAGCTTAAAGGAGTAGAGGAATACGTTATTGAGTGTTCTATCCTTAAAGTTGCTTGCTCAGAGCACACCCAAATTACGGCAGATGAAGGGATCCAAATTATGGGAGGTATGGGCTACTCAGCTGAAACGCCAATGCAAACGGCTTGGCGCGATACCCGAATTGCTCGAATCTACGAAGGGACCAACGAAATCAACCGAATGCTATCGGTGGGTATGCTCATCAAAAAAGCCATGAAAGGACAACTGGATTTGATTGGTCCTGCCACAGCAGTTGGCGAAGAGCTTTTGGGCATTCCTGACTTTGCTATCCCTGATTTTAGCGCACCTTTAAGCCAAGAAAAGCACATCCTTAAAAACCTAAAGAAGGTCTTTTTGATGATTGCAGGTGCAGGGGTACAGAAATACGGTACCGAACTTGAGGAACACCAACAACTGTTGTTGGCTGTCGCCGATATTTTGATTGAAGTTTATATGGCAGAATCTGCCGTGTTACGGGCTGAAAAGAATATAGGCGTTTATGGTCTAGAAGCGCAAGAACATCAAGTGGCGCTTAGTCAGTTGTACCTCTATCAAGCGGTTGAGAAAATCAGCACCAAAGGCCGTGAAGCTATTTTGGGATTTGCCGAGGGCGATGAACAAAAAGCATTGCTTATGGGACTCAAGCGTTTTACCAAATACATGGAATATCCGAATGTAATTGCATTGCGCAACAAAGTGGCTGAAAAGCTAACGGCAGAAAACGTATATTGCATCTGACATGTATCGCTTTTGCTTCTTGTTTATTACCATTAGTCTTGCCTTTGGGCAACAGGACGCGCGGATGTATGACATTATTGAAGCAGTGTCCGCCAATCGCATCATAACAGATGTGGAGACCCTGGCCAACTTTGGTACCCGACATACCTTGAGCGATACACTTTCAGAAACGAGAGGCATTGGCGCAGCCAGAAGATGGATCAAAAAATCTTTTACACAAATAAGCGCTGACTGCGGAAACTGTCTTGAAGTTTTCGAACAGAAAAATATGTTTAAAGCCGATGGGCGGCGCCTTACGCGCGACGTTTGGATCAACAATATCGTTGCCATTCAACGGGGTAGTGTTCATCCAAATAGGTTTGTCATCATGAGTGGGGATATCGACTCTAGAGTCAGTGACCCCAATAACTTTACATCTGATTCGCCAGGTGCTAACGACAATGCCACGGGGATGGCAGGCGCGATTGAAGCAGCAAGGGTATTATCGAAATATCGTTTTGCCAACAGTATTGTTTATGTGGGTCTCTCTGGAGAGGAACAAGGTCTGTATGGCGGTAAGGGGCTAGCACAATATGCCTTGGATAACAATTGGGAAATTATCGGCGTACTGAACAATGACATGATTGGTAATATTGAGGGCGTAGATGGCGTCATTGACAACCGCGGTTTTCGTATTTTCTCTGAACCAACACCCGTTACTGAAACCGAACGTGCCCGTAAGCAACGCCGTTTTTATGGAGGCGAGGTAGATGGCATTTCACGACAACTGGCACGCTACGTACACAAAACGACCCAAACCTATATGCCGGAGATGAACCCCATGCTGATTTATCGCTTAGACCGATTTGGACGTGGTGGCCATCATCGCCCATTTAACGATGTTGGTTTTGCGGGTATTCGCATCATGGAAGCACATGAAAACTACAACCGTCAACACCAAGACATCCGCAACGAAAACGGCATTGCTTATGGCGATGTGTTGTCTGGCGTAAACGCGGCCTATGCAGCCAAGCTTACGGCTGTAAATGCCATATCGCTAGCGGCTTTGGCTTGGGCACCCCCTGCACCAAAGGAAGTTGCCATAGGTGGCGTAGTAGCCCCCAGCACTCGACTGGGGTGGGTGGCTTCAGAAAGTCCTAACACAGCAGGCTATGTGGTGTATTGGCGCGATACCACCTCCCCAACCTGGCAGTACAGCAAATATGTGGGTAATAAAACCCAAACCACCCTTGACGGGATTGTGCTAGACAACTATTTGTTTGGCGTGGCTGCAGTGGGTACCGATGGACACCAAAGTACCGTGGTGTTTCCTTCCAAGGTGCTGCGCTAATCCAATTATTTTTCTAATTTAGTAGTGAACAAAACCCAAATCTGTTCTTCATTTTTTTAAACCATTTCGTAGAGCATTTTTTTGGTGTTCATTGTTGCCTAAGTAGTGGCAACTCAAACATTAACCTTTAAATCGCTTACTATGGATTCAGAATTAAAATTAACTTCTATTGGTATCAGCTACCTAAATCAAGTAAGAAAATGGACCTATTTCCTTTCCATCATAGGCTTTATCTTCACTGGAACTATTGTACTTGCAGCGCTTTTTTTAAGTAGTCTTATTGGCATGATCAGTGGTATGGATAGCAACTATGGTGTCAGTGGGTTTACTGCTATGGGAACAGGGTCGGTAACTATTATTTATCTTGCACTCGCTGTTATTTACTTCTCCCTCAGCCTTTTTCTGTATCGTTTTTCGATACGCATCAAAGCAGCCGTGCGTGAACACAACAGTGCACAGCTAGAAGACGGTCTAAAAAACCTAAAGTCCTATTGGAAATTAGCGGGAATTTTAACGGTAGTTGTATTGAGCCTCTACGTCTTGTTTTTCGTATTTAGCATACTGTTTGGGGCAGCCGCTTTTGCTGGCTTATAAAAACCCCTTTTCCTGCATCCAGTCGTCGTTGTACATCTTGCCTACATAACGACTACCCGAATCGTGTAATAGCACTACCACCACATCGTCGGGGCCAAAGTGCCTTTTAAGTTGCAATACTCCCTTGACAGCCGCACCACAGGAGTTACCGGCAAAGATGCCTTCCTCGCGAGCAAGCTTGCGTGTATACACAGCAGCGTCTTTGTCGGTGACTTTTTCAAAGCCATCAATAATCTCAAAGTCCACATTTTCGGGTAATATATCTTCGCCTATGCCTTCAGTAATGTAGGGGTATATTTCCTTTTCATCAAAAATACCCGTTTCGTGGTATTTCTTAAAGACAGAACCATAAGTATCTATTCCCCATATTTTGATATCGGGATTTTGCTCTTTTAGGTATTTGCCCACACCCGAAATGGTACCACCCGTACCAACACCCACCACAAAGTGTGTGATTTTTCCTCCCGTTTGTTTCCAAATTTCAGGGCCTGTTTGCTCGTAATGGGCCACCGTATTAGAGGGATTGTCGTATTGGTTTACATACCAAGCGTTTGGCGTTTCCTCCCCTATGCGCTTGGAAGTTGAATAATAGGATCTTGGGTCATCGGGCGCAACATCTGTGGGACACACGATGACCTCTGCACCAACAGCACGCAGTATATCAAACTTTTCTTTGGACTGCTTGTCCGTAGACACACAAATCAGTTTATAGCCCTTAACAATCGCTGCGAGTGCCAATCCCATGCCCGTGTTTCCTGAAGTACCCTCAACTATGGTTCCGCCAGGTTTGAGACGGCCATCTGCCTCGGCATCTTCAACCATTTTTAAGGCCATGCGATCTTTGACAGAATTTCCAGGGTTGAAAAACTCCACTTTTGCCAACACCAACGCATCTACTTCAGCAGTAATTTTATTAAGCTTAATAAGCGGTGTGTTTCCAATAGCACCTAAGATATTATCTATGTATTGCATCTGGCAAAGGTACGTAATGGAGATGCGCTAACCAATGCCTAAGGGTTGATTTTGAGCACTTGCGTTGGAGGTATCCTTGAAATAATAAAAGAAGGCAAGACTAGAAGCACCATGCAGACAGCCAGTGTGAGACCGTTGAGCCATAGCACAGTGGTAACATCCACATAGACGGGCACTTCTTTTACGTAATAGGTATTGGGATCAAGGGAAACAAAGCCTGTCTGATGCTGTATGAATAACAGGCCCAAACCGATCAAGTTGCCCCAAACAAGTCCAACGCCAATCAAATAAGCACCTTGTATAAGGAAGAGTTGCTGCAACGAACCCACCTTAGCCCCCAATACACGAGTTATACCAATGAGTTGCGTTTGCTCCAAAATAAGCACCAATAGCGCCGTAATCATGTTAACTCCACCTACGATGATCATGATGATGATTATCAGGGATATGTTTGTGCCAAACAATCTAATCCAATTAAAAATTTCTGGAAACTGTGCTTCGACGTGCTGCACATCTACAATGGCATCTATACTGTCGTAAATGGTGTTGGTGTCCAAGTCTAAGTTGGTGTCATCGCTGAGGAAAATCTCAAAAGCACCTACTTGATTTTCATCCCAGCCATACAATGAACGGACGATATCCAAATGCCCTAAAACATAGGTGTCGTCGTAGTCAGCAAAACCTGTCTCAAACAAACCTACAATGGTACAACTCCTGCGCTTGGGCATTGTTGTCTGCAAGGAGGCAAAGTAAAGCGGTACCCTATCTCCTACTGTTATGGATAGTTTTTTTGCCAGTTCTCCCGATATCCAAATGTCATTTTTGGTCGGTACGGCTATGGTATCAGACATTCCAAAAAAGGAAAAGAAATCGGAGTTAAAACTTTCATCAATGCCTTTAAAAACGATGCCATCAAATACGTTATTGTTTAAGATAACACCTGGCACATAGGCAACTGGCTGAACCGCAAGCGTATTGGGCAATTGTTGTAGTTGGTTTTGATAGAGAATTGCATTGTCTAGTGGTTTTGGGGTTTCTTGATGTTGGCTATTTCCAAGGGCAGTTACACGGACGTGACCGCTAAAGGCGGCTACTTTATCTCCGATTTTATTTTTAAGCCCAACACCCGTACCCAAGGCAATAAGCATGGTGATCACACCCAAGGCAATGGCGATGATTCCAATGGAAATTATGGGTCCGGAAACACTGCGTTTGTGCTTACGGTTTCCAATGATGCGCTTTGCGATAAACCAAGTAAAACTCACTAACTCTAAATAAGGGTTAAATGTACTACTTATTGTGGCAAAGCAACTTTCAGTCGTTCTACCATGATGTAGACCGCTGGACATACCGCCACATTCTTTGCTGTTATTTGGGTTATTTGATGAAATTTTGCCCTGTTGGTGTGGGGGAACTCACGACAGGCTTTGGGTCGGTGTTCGTAGATACCGCAATAATTATCTGCGCCTAAGAATGGGCAAGGAAGTTGTTGCAACACCTTATCACCATCTTCGTCAACGCGCAGGTATTGGGTTTCAAATTCGGTTGGACGCATCTTTAAGCGCTTACTGATACGCTTGATATCGGAAGGGATAAATAAGGGGCCCGTGGTTTTGCAGCAGTTGGCACAAGACAAACAGTCTATTTCTTGAAAAGCTTCTTCGTGCAATTTCCCCATGACGTTGTCAAGTTGTTTGGGTTTGCGTGTCCTTAGCTTTTTAAAATATTTGGCATTTACCGAAGCAACCTTTGCCGCATGTTCGGGAAGCTTTTCTGGGTCTATCACTACGGGATTTTTAGGTATTTATGCGTTTGCAAAGACGCCATCCATTGCGGATTTTCCAGTACATGCGTAACAATTAGCGGAATGGCCGTGTCTCTCCTACTCCACTCGGGCTGTAGGTATAACTTGCAGGAATCGGCAACGCCTAACGCTTGTTTTTCGGCAAACTGCAAGTCGTCTTTATTGTATACAATCACTTTCAACTCATCAGCTTCCTTATAAATTGCTGGTTTTGGCAGCATGCGTTTCTTTGGAGACAGGCAAATCCAATCCCAATTCCCAGACAATGGATAGGCACCAGAAGTTTCGATATGGGTTTTCATACCTGCAGCTTGCAAAGCCTCTGTAAGCGGATTCATGTCCCACATGAGGGGTTCTCCACCCGTAACCACTACGGTATCGGCATACGACTTGGCTTGTGCCACAATTTCTTCAATATAGGTAGGAGGGTGCAAATTGGCATCCCAACTTTCCTTAACATCACACCAGTGACAACCCACATCACAACCGCCTATGCGAATAAAAAAAGCAGCGCTGCCTTTGTGATAGCCCTCTCCTTGAATGGTGTAGAATGCTTCCATCAAAGGAAGTGCGAGGCCAGTATCAACAGCTTTTTTAAGTTCGGGGTGCATTAATCTTGATTGCGTTGGTAGGCCAACATGGTGTTTTGCAACAGCATGGCGATGGTCATGGGCCCTACACCACCTGGAACGGGTGTGATATAGCTGGCTTTTTCCTTGACTTGATCAAAGTGAACATCACCAACAATAACATATCCTTTGGGGTGGTCGGCATCAGGAACGCGTGTGATGCCAACATCAATGATGATGGCTCCGTCCTTAACCATATCGGCCGTTAGAAAATTGGGTACGCCCAAAGCAGAAACAACAATATCTGCTTCCCTGGTGATATCAGCCAGGTTTTGGGTTCTGCTGTGTGTGAGTGTGACGGTAGCATTTCCAGGATTTCCTTTTTCCGAAAGCAAAATACTCATTGGTCTGCCCACAATATGACTGCGACCAATGACCACGGCATGTTTTCCGCTGATATCTAATTTGTAGCGCTTAAGCAGTTCCATGATACCAAAAGGCGTAGCGGGGATAAAGGTTTGCATGCCCAATGCCATTTTACCAAAATTGGTTGGGTGAAATCCGTCTACATCTTTATTTGGGTTGATGGCGTGAAGCACCACTTCCTCATCAATGTGCTTGGGTAAAGGCAATTGCACAATAAAGCCATCGAGCAAGGGATCGTTGTTTAGTTTTTCAATGGTATCGAGGAGTGCTTCTTGGGAAATGTCATCATCAAGTTTTATGAGGGTTGAGTCGTAGCCTATACGCTCACAAGACCGGACCTTGCTGCCGACATAGGTAAGGCTTGCGCCATCGTTACCTACAAGTACGGCTGCCAAATGGGGCGGACGCTTTCCAGCATCTTTAATTTGTTTTACCTGTATTGTCAGCTCTTCCTTAATTTGATTTGAGGTGGCCTTTCCATCTAAAATTATACTCATTTTCCAAACATTTGCATCAGCTTGGAAGATTTACCTCCGCGCATCATTTTCATCATCTTACTCATTTGCTCAAACTGTTTCACCAGCTTATTAATATCGTCCATATGCAGTCCTGCGCCTGTGGCAATGCGCTTTTTGCGACTGTAATTCAACAGCTTGGGCTGTTGGCGTTCTTTGGGTGTCATGGATTGTATTAAGGCTTCAACGCCTTTGAAGGCATCTTCGTCAATTTCAGCACCATTTAATGCCTTACTAGCCCCTGGAATCATCCCTACCAAATCTTTCATGGAACCCATGCGCTGCACTTGCTTGAGCTGATTTAAAAAGTCGTCATAACCAAATTGGTTCTTCGCAATTTTCTTCTCAATGCGCTTGGCTTCTTCTTCGTCGACTTGTTCTTGTGCGCGTTCCACTAGGGATACCACATCGCCCATGCCCAAGATACGGTCGGCCATCCTGTTGGGATGAAATACATCTAGGGCAGCTACTTTTTCACCAGTACCAATAAATTTTATGGGTTTATCTACCACCGATTTAATTGATAGCGCAGCACCACCACGTGTGTCACCATCCATTTTGGTTAACACTACCCCATCAAATTGGAGTAAGTCGTTAAATGCTTTGGCGGTGTTTACAGCATCTTGCCCCATCATGGCATCTACGACAAACAGGGTTTCGGTAGGTTTGACAGCCTTGTGGATATTCTCAATCTCCTGCATGAGTTCCTCGTCAATTGCCAAGCGACCCGCGGTATCGACAATTACAACATTGTATTGATTTGCTTTGGCGTGTTGCAGCGCTTTTTTAGCAATTTCAACAGGGTTTTTATTTTCGGGCTCTGCAAATACAGCAACTTCTATTTGCTCTCCCAAAATCTTTAATTGATCAATAGCAGCAGGCCGGTATATGTCACAAGCAACCAACAGCACACGCTTGGATTGTTTTTCTTTGAGGTGTTTGGCGAGTTTGGCTGAACATGTTGTTTTACCAGAGCCTTGCAAACCACTCATTAAAACAACAGCAGGTTTTCCGGTAACGGAGATATCTTGCTGTTGCCCGCCAAGTAGGTCGGTCAACTCGTCTTGTACAATTTTGATAAGTAGCTGACCTGGATGCAAATCTGACAACACCTTCTGGCCAATGGCTTTTTCTTTAACCCGTTGGGTGAAAGATTTGGCGATTTTGAAATTGACATCGGCATCTAGCAGTGCACGCCGAATTTCTTTCATGGTTTCGGCTACGTTAATTTCTGTAATGCGCCCATGCCCTTTGAGGGTTTTCAAGGCGGCATCTAAGCGTTTACTAAACTGTTCAAACATGGATCGAGCTAAAAGGCTAAATTAAGAAATATCGTTCTTATGCATAAAAAATATAACAATAACATGTGGAATGGTAATGGCAGCTAAAAAAGCAAAGAACAATGAAGTCATTGAGATGGTTTCATTATCGACAAATAAAACAGCAGCCGTAAGCCCTATTAAGGACAGTAGCCAATACGGAAGGGCGGATTTAACATAAGAAAGCGTGGGGCTAGAATCATGTGGATGCAATACTACTGCTTGTTCTTTGAGCGATGGCAAACTGTGCCACAAAACGAAATAAACTGAAAAAGACCATAATAATGAGGTTCGTGAAAAAAGAAGTATAAGAACCAATAAAGAGATGGCCTGCATCAGTAGCTGTGGTTTAAGTCTTTTACCAACAACAAATAAAAAAAACACAAACAGGGTAGAGGAAAAAAGTAAACAGCGTTCAAAAAAATAATCTGGTATGCGCAT
Organism: Flavobacteriaceae bacterium; assembly: GCA_002862705.1. GTDB lineage: Bacteria > Bacteroidota > Bacteroidia > Flavobacteriales > Flavobacteriaceae > UBA7446. The sequence continues at coordinate 2,897 of PKDU01000071.1, read as the reverse complement.
ACGGGTTATTTCAAAAACAATATCCGCTGTTTCGGATTTATGAGTAAAAAAAAGTAATGCAAAAAGCATAATACCAAAGGCAGTATAGAAAAAGTAAAGCCCTGCCGAGATGATGGTTGATTTTTGAAACCATTGCTGTTCGCCAAAATGAAATGAACTGATAATTACGAACAACAATAAAGACCAAAGCGGAAAGCGATAGAGTGCAAGAACCATGACAAAAACAAACAAAACGTAAATGATAAATAGGTAACTAAAATGTTGTTTTGTTGTCGTTATTTTAATTTTTGATACAATATATAAATCATTTGCACCATGAATAATGCCAATTGTTAACACATTAATAGCGGCTAAAAAGGTCAAAAAGCTATCGGGCAACAGAACTCCTAATACTGTACAAATCAGTGTGATAAGAATTTTCTGAGTGTTGAAATGCTTAATTGAGAACATGAATTATCTATAATTTGATAAAATATTTATCCAAATATATACAGTTTGTTTAATTTTTTTTACCTTGCGCTCAACAAAATATAATTAAAAAATTATGACACTTACTAATTTTATTTCATTCATTGGAAATGCGGATCTTAGTGATCCCGTTAACTTTACTTTCTTTTTAGGTACGATGGCGATGACAGCTGCTTCAGCTTTTTTCTTCCTATCGCTACCTCAATTTGATAGTAAATGGAGAACCTCAATTCTGGTTTCTGGTTTAATTACCTTTATTGCGGCAGTACACTACTACTACATGAGAGAGGCTGCTACTTCTGGAGGTGTTACTACAGAAATCCGTTACATCGACTGGATACTAACAGTTCCATTGATGTGTGTTGAGTTCTATTTAATTCTAAAGGCTGCTGGTGCAACAACCAAACACCTTAAGACGTTAATCTGGGCTTCACTTGTGATGCTTGTCACAGGTTACTTCGGTGAAGTTGCTGACGGCGGTACTGCAATGCCTGCACTTTGGGGTCTTGCTTCTGGTGTAGCTTATTTCTACATTGCATACCTAATCAAGTATGGTGAGCTAGCTAAGCTTGCTGCATCTGCGGGTGGAGCGGTTGAAAAAGCACACAAAACATTAACTCTTTTTGTACTTATCGGATGGGCAATTTACCCATTAGGTTATATGTTAGGTACAGCTGATGGTCAATGGTATTCTTTCATCTCTGCTATAAATTTAGACATGGATGTTGTGTATAACATTGGTGATGCTATCAACAAAATTGGTTTTGGTTTAGTAGTTTATGCTGCGGCGGTTGCTTCTAAAAAATAAATAAAACCTAAATAGTATTTAAAAAAGCCTCGATTTTCGAGGCTTTTTTTTTACATTCTTTCTGGAGCATCAATACCCAAAAGACCAAGGGCTTTTGCTATAACGTCCGCTACGGCACCGCACAAAGACACCCTGAAAGATTGCTGCGTCTTATCCGTAACAAGTATGGATACTTCTTGATAGTATGAATTAAACTGCTTAACCAACTCATATAGATAGTTGGCAATCAAAGCTGGGCTGTATTGCTTAGCAGAAGCTTCAATAGTAGCCGGAAATTGAAGTAAGGTTTTCAATACCGACTTTTCTTTATCGTGTAGCGAAGCTACGTCTGCGATATCAAAATCACTTCCCGAAGATTTGCGTAAAATAGATTGAATACGCGCATGGGTATATTGTATAAATGGCCCCGTATTTCCTGCAAAATCTACAGAAGCCTTGGGGTCAAATAAGATGCGTTTCTTTGGGTCAACTTTTAGGATATAGTACTTTAAGGCACCCATACCAATAGTGTGATAAAGCGATTCTTTTTCCGCCTCAGACATACCGTCTAGCTTACCCAACTCTTGTGAAATCTGCTTGGCAGTATCCTGCATTTGGGTCATAAGCGCATCGGCATCTACTACCGTTCCCTCACGACTCTTCATCTTTCCGCTTGGCAAGTCAACCATACCATAGCTCAAGTGATGCAACTGATCTGCCCACGTATAGCCCAATTTCTTCAACACAAGGAACAAAACCTTGAAGTGATAATCTTGTTCATTTCCGACCGTGTAAACCATACCCTTCATGTCAGGGTGATCGGTATAGCGCAATCGTGCTGTTCCAAGGTCTTGTGTCATGTACACAGAAGTACCGTCAGAACGAAGCAACAGTTTTTCATCGAGACCCTCGTCAGTCAAATCTACCCAAACAGAACCGTCATCTTTTTTGAAAAATACGCCTTTGTCAAGTCCTTCAGCAACAATTTCTTTACCCAAGACATAGGTGTTGCTTTCATAGTAATAAGAATCGAAGTGAACACCCAAACGCGTATAGGTTTCGTCAAAACCTTCATACACCCAAGCATTCATTTTTTCCCATAAAGCAAAGACCGAAGCATCTTTTTGCTCCCAACGAATCAGCATGTCTTTTGCCCGCAACATAATTGGAGCCGTATTTTTAGCGGTTTCCTCATCGGCTCCAGCAGCTATCAAATCAGCCATTTCCTTTTTGTATTGCTGATCAAAAAGAACGTAGTATTTACCTACCAATGCGTCGCCCTTTAGCTTGGCAGTTGCAGGCGTTTCCCCATTTCCAAACTGCTCCCATGCCACCATGGACTTACAGATGTGGATGCCTCTGTCGTTGATGATTTGGGTGGTGTGTACGTTTTGGCCGTTGGCAGACAGTATGTTGGCCACTGAAGCACCCAATAAGTTATTTCTAATGTGACCCAGGTGCAATGGCTTGTTGGTGTTTGGTGAGGAATATTCAACGAGAATTTTATCAGCAGCTGCATCAACAGTTTTTATGCCAAAATGTGCATCGGCACGAATATCTTTCAATGCCTGCATATAATATGCTGTTGATATCTCAATATTTAAAAAACCTTGCACCACATTGTAAGAAGCAATTTCTGCAA
>PKDU01000045.1 GCA_002862705.1 Flavobacteriaceae bacterium | reverse complement strand
GGACTTACGCTACAATTTTAATTGTAGATACGTACTTGGGTTCCATTTTGCTGCACTTTGTAAAACAATAGGCTATAGGTAGCTCCCTCTGTAAGGGGCTGCCCAGTAGCCAAGCTATACTGATAGTCTTCACAAGCGCAAGAGGCAGTCGGACTAACCAAATCATCAGTCTGTAAGGTAGAGCAACTTTTAAGTTCATGATTTGGGCAACTGGCTTCCCAAGCCAGAATGGTATTGCCATTCAAATTATAGAGCAGCAAACCTCTAATGCCACCATTAGGCCAGTAGAGGCTACCGCCAGCATAGTTTAGATTATCAAAAGCTGGCAATGCTAAATTAATACGCTGGTCAAAGCTATTTTCAATCAAAAATGGATTGCGCTCTACAGCTGTCTTTGAGCAGCCCAGTACTACCAAAAAACCAATAAATATCATGTATTTCATTCGAAGATTATTCAAAATTGAGGAAAATTGTATATTTGTACAAATCCCTTACGAATTAAGGGATTTTTTAACTATACCCCAAAAATGAGTACAGTTTCATATTATACTGCTGAAGGGCTAAAAAAATTGCGAGAGGAGTTAAATTACCTCAAGGACGTGGAGCGTCCTCGTGCTTCACAAGCAATTGGCGAGGCTAGGGACAAAGGCGACTTGAGTGAAAACGCCGAATACGATGCTGCCAAAGAAGCTCAGGGTATGTTGGAAATGAAAATTTCCAAGATGGAAGAGACCCTTGCTAACGCACGTGTTATTGACGAGTCGCAGTTGGATGTTTCTAAAGTATTGGTGCTTTCTAAAGTACGTATTAAGAACCTAGCCAACAACATGGAGATGAATTATACCCTTGTTGCTGAAAGTGAAGCCGACCTTAAGTCTGGTAAAATTTCTGTCAGCTCTCCAATTGGTAAAGGTCTATTGGGTAAAGAAGTGGGCGATGTCGCAGAGGTCTCTGTGCCCAGTGGTAAAATCAAGTTTGAAATCTTATCCATTGACCGCTAATGCCGTCTTTATTCAGTCGTATTATCGCTCGTGAACTTCCTGCCTTTATCGTGGCTGAAGACGAACAGCACATAGCCTTTCTAGATATCAATCCCAATGCACTGGGGCATACCCTTTGTGTGCCAAAAAAGGAAGTTGATAAACTTTTTGATTTAAGCCCTTCCGAATACCAAGAGCTGATGATGTTTAGCCGTAGTGTGGCTGCGGCACTAGAACAAGTGGTTTCGTGTAAGCGTATCGGGTTAACAGTAATTGGCCTAGAAGTACCCCACGTTCATGTTCATCTAATTCCTTTAAATGATATGGCAGACGCAACATTTAAAAAGAAGGTTGCGCCGTCAAAAGAGGAGATGCAAACGTTAACTCAGCAAATTAGCACTGCTTTTAAGCAATAGGTAGCTGTATCTCAAAGCAGGTGCCCGAGCCAGAACTGTTAACCAGCCTTAGTTTTCCACCGTGATATTGTGCTACAATGCGTTTTGCAAGAGCAAGACCAAGACCCCAACCCCGTTTTTTTGTTGTTACGCCTGCCTCAAAAACCGAGCGGTGTAGTTTTTTAGGAATTCCACTTCCGCTATCTATAATGGATATAAGCGCAGCCTTATCCCATGACAATTCAATGCTTATTTTACCTTTTCCACGAATGGCATCTATGCTGTTTTTAATGAGGTTTTCCAAGACCCAACTCATCAGTTCGGCGTTGATGCTCACTTCTTTTTCTTCGCCAATCAAGTGCAGCTCTAGTGTAATATCTTTGGGCATACGTATTTGCATATACTCCGTTAAGTCTTGTATAACAGTGCTTATTTTTGTTTTATCCCTGTTTGGAAGCGATCCAATTTTGGAAAAGCGCGCACTGATGGTTTCCAAGCGTGTTAGGTCCCTTTTTATTTGGTTTAACATTTTTGGGTCTACATCTTTTTCTAATATGGCAAGCCAACCCAGCAAAGATGAAATGGGCGTTCCCAATTGATGTGCAGTTTCCTTGGCCATGCCTGTCCATAGCTTGTTTTCAACTGCTTGCCGATTGGTTTTGTAGAAGGCGTAAACCAGTCCGCCTATAAACACGACAATCAATAAAAAAGCAAAAGGGTAGTACCTTAACTGATAGATGAGATTTGACCTGCCGTAATACATTTTTTGATACAAACTGTCTTCGTATGTGATATCTATTGGGGCGTGCACCGCACCAAATTCCTCTTTAAGCTTTTGGATATAACCCAATGAATCTTGAGCGAGTTTTCGTTGGTTGATATTGTTGGAAAATAGCAAGTTGTTTTGGTCGTCAACAACAATCATAGGAATGCTGTTTTCAGCAGTTAATATCTGAAATGTCAGTGGGTCAATAGGGTTGTCAAGATCTTTATTGGAAGCCAGTTTTTGTTGTGCTAATCCCCAAAGCTCCATCTGTTGTTTCTCGTCATCTTCTATGCGCTGAATTAATCTATAGGTGTTCCAAAGTGTTATGCCCGCAAAGCCAAGCGCCATTAAAAACCCCACCAATCGGATTAGTCGCGGATAAGCTGTTAATGTATTAGCACTCATGACTACGAATATAGTGTAATTTCAACGTTTAGATTATCTGCAAATTGAGTAGATTTGTATTAAACTCGCCTTGATTTTTAGTTTTTAACCATTTTTTAGGGAATAGAAAAAGTCAATAGGAGTTCATTAATAACATTAACTGAAGCATGGAAATTACAGGAAAAATCAAACAAATTGACGAGACAAAAGAATATGGATCCAATGGATTTCAAAAACGCGAACTGGTGCTAACGACCGAAGAGCAATATCCACAGCATATTTTGATTGAATTTGTGCAAGATAAGTGCAACTTACTCAATGCATACAATGTGGGTCAGCGCGTTAAAGTGGGCATCAACATTCGCGGTCGCGAATGGCAAAGTCCACAAGGGGAAATCAAGTATTTTAATTCTATCCAAGGATGGCGTATTGATGCTGTTGATGAGGCCCCAGCACCATCACCAGCCGCACCACCATTCGAAACCATGCCTGAGACAGATAAAGAAACGCCAGACGACCTGCCGTTCTAACAACATGTATCATCTTTCTGAAGCATTGCGTTTTCCTTCACCTCATTTAGCAACGGAAGAGGGGATTGTTGCTGTTGGTGGAGACCTACGGCCAGAACGGGTGTTGTTGGCCTATCAAAAAGGTATTTTTCCATGGTTTGAAAAGGATGATTTTTTAATTTGGTGGAGTCCTGATCCAAGAATGGTACTCTTCCCCGACCAATTGAGAATTTCCAAAAGCATGCGTACTTTTATGCGTAAAAACACCTATGAAATTACTTTTGACAAGGCTTTTAATGAGGTGGTAAAGGCTTGTGCTCGCGTGAAACGTTTTGGGCAAACAGGTACGTGGATCACACCCGGACTCGTGGAAGTTTATGAAACATTACACGAGCAAGGTCATGCACATTCCGTGGAGGTTTGGGACGGCCCCGAACTTGTAGGTGGGCTCTACGGCATTGATGTTGGACAGGTATTTTGTGGTGAAAGCATGTTTTCCAAATCCAGCAATTCCAGTAAGTTGGCCTTGATATATCTCGCACGAGAACTCAAAAAAAACAACTATAAGCTTATCGATTGTCAGGTACCCACCGCACATTTGGCCAGTATGGGGGCAACGCCGATTTCCCGAAAAGCGTTCCTCAATTACCTAGACTAGTCACCTCTTTGTGTCTAAAACAATCCACCACATGATCGTTAACCATACCAACGGCTTGCATATGTGCATACATGGTGATCTTTCCAATATATTTAAATCCCCGCTTCCTTAGGTCATGGCTCATCTGTATTGCGAGCGAAGTGGTTTGCGGTAATTCTTTTGTTTGGGTGTATTGGTTTTGGATGGGAATCCCATTTGTATAGGCCCACATAAAATCACTAAATGAACCAACCTCCTTCTGAATTTTAATAAAAGATTGTGCATTTGAAATGGCTGCATTGATCTTCCCCCGATTGCGGATGATGCCCTTGTCTTGCATCAGCCCATCTGCGTCATAGGTTGTCATTTGCGCAATGCGATTCACGTCAAAGCCATAGAAGGCCTTGCGAAAGTTATCGCGTTTCTGTAAGACCGACCACCAAGATAAGCCCGCTTGGAATGTTTCCAGTAGTAGCGCTTCAAATAATGTAACATCATCGTAAATGGGAACGCCCCATTCGGTGTCATGATAGGCCATGTAAGTGGGGTTTGCCAAACACCAGTCACAGCGATAAAGTTCCATGGTCAGGATTTTGCTTCTAAGCTATGCAAAAATGCATCAAGTGTCAAGGCTGCTGATAGCGGATAGCTGCCAATGGCTGTTCTTTTTAAGGATGTAAGATGCGCGCCACAGCCAAGTTTTTGGCCAAAATCGTGAGCTAGTGAACGAATGTAAGTTCCCTTACTACAGCTTACAGAAAAATGGACATCTGGCATTTTGACGTCTGTTAATTTAAAATCGGTAACCTGCGCTTCTCTAGATGGAATTTCAATTGTTTTTCCAGCTCTGGCCAGGGAGTACAGACGCTTTCCGTCTTTTTTTATGGCAGCGTATATTGGGGGTTTTTGTTGAATATTCCCCAAAAAACCAGCACGCACTTCTTCTAGCATTTCAGCGGAAATATGGCCTGTGGGTTTTGGCTCGCTGACGCTGGTTTCCAAATCATAAGATGGTGTTGTTGCGCCCAAACGGAAGCTTCCTGTATAGGTTTTTGGCATTCCCATAAATTGCTCAATTTGTTTGGTCATGCGTCCTGTGCATATTAGCATCAACCCTGTAGCCAAAGGGTCTAAGGTGCCGGCGTGCCCAACCTTGATTTTCTTGATATCAAATTCTTTTCGAATGGCCCATCGTATTTTGTTGATCACTTGAAATGAAGTCCACCTAAAGGGCTTGTCAATGCGCAATAGCTGCCCTTCTAAAAAAGCTTCTTTTGTGTGTATTATATCCATGCAACTACAGATGCGGTTATACCAACCAAGAGACAGTAAATAGCAAAATAACGAAGCTTGCTGCGCTTAACAAGTGCAATCATCCACTTACAAGCCAAAACACCTGAGGCTAGGGCAGCTAAAAATCCCACACTCATGGGCAGTGGGTCAAAAGTAATAGCTGCAGCTGCGCCTTGATCTAAAATTGATTTGGCCATGCTGCCCAAAATAAGCGGGATGACCATTAAAAAGGAAAAGCGCGCTGCTTCTGGCCTGCTGACTCCAATGAGTAAGGCAACGGCAATTGTGGCGCCGCTTCTCGAAATGCCAGGGAGTATGGCAATCGCTTGCGCAATCCCAATGAGCAAAGCAACCTTGTAGGTGATAGGCTGCTCTTTACTCGATGCCTTGTCGGTAAAAAACAGCAAAGCCGCCGTTAAACAAAGCATGGCGCCCACCAACGCCAAGTTTGTATCAAAAAGCGCTGTTATTTGATCTTCAAAGAATAAGCCTATCACCACTGCGGGCATCATGGATACCACAACGTAACCAACAAATGCGCGGGTTTCGGGCTGCTCTTTTTTAAACATACCACTAAGGATTGCTTCAATATCGTTTCTAAAAACAATCACGGTGGCAATTGCAGTAGCGGCGTGCACTAGAATAGTAAAAAGGAGATTTTCGGCAGGCAGTTGATCGTTGCCGAGGATGGCCGTAAACAGCGCCAAATGACCACTTGATGATACAGGTAAAAATTCGGTTAGCCCTTGAATAATCCCCAACAAAATGGCTTCCCAAAACCCCATTATTTCTTTTTAGTAGCTAAAATAGCCACCACCAAAACCGCAAATCCTCCCAAAACCAATGTAGGTGCTATACGGATACGCATGGGACTGTATATTTCGGGATTAAATACGTTGGGGTCATCGCTTCCTCCGCCCGTCATAAGTACAAAACCTAATACGATTAGTGCAATGCCCAAGCCCATAATGCGGTAAGCGCGTTTGCCAAATAAAAATTCTTTGTTGTTGTTCATATCAATACACTATGTCATAGGTTAATTTGAGGTGTCTTTGGGTAGCAAAATAAGCGCTGATGGCACTTATAAGTACTGAACACAGCAGAATGCCTGCCGACAACAATGCAATATTCTCGATAGATCCCCACCAATCTACTTGAGGCGCCAAGCGTACCAAAAAACGCAAAAGACCCGCAAAGCCAGCAAGCGCAAGCACTGCACTAATGGTACCCAAAAGCATGTAGCGCCAAATAAAGGGACGTCGAATAAACCCTTTACGCGCACCAACCAATAACATGGTTTGTATCACCAGTCGTTTGCTGTAAATCGATAATTTAATGGAGTGGTTAATAAGCAATAGTGCGATGGCCACAAAGACAGCACTACAAACGAGTAGCCAAAACCCAAAGCGCTCAATGTTCTGGTTTAGTAAAATAATAAGCGGTCTGTCGTAAAGCACTTCAGAAATAAAGGGCTTTTGTTCCATGACGTCGCTAAGACTGTCCAAAACTTCGGTAGTAACAAATTCGGCCTTGAGTCCAATATCTAGCGCATCTTGCAAGGGATTATAGCCTAAAAAATCCATAAAATCTTCACCAATGGTAGCGCTGTGCTCTGCGGCAGCAGTTTCCTTGGAAACAAAACGAACCGATTTGGTAAAGGGCGCCAATCGCATGGTGGTTGTCAGTTGCTCTCGTTCCATTTCTTTGGTTTCGTCATCCAAAAAAACGGTCATGGCAACTTGTTCTTTAAAGTAATTGGCAATGGACTGACTGTTGAGCAAGACAAAGCCCAAAACACTCAATACAAAAAGCACCAATGCAGTACTGCTTACAACAGAAAGATAAGAGGTTAAAAGACGGCGTTTGTATATACGAGTTGCGGACATAGTTGTTCTATGCCATAAAAATAGAAAATATGACGGAACAAATCTCACTCTAATCAATAAAGCTCGTGTTTAAAATACTATTTTTGTTGCTTAATTGCACACATGGGGTATCCTTTTCAAGAGATAGAAAAAAAATGGCAGGCGATTTGGGCAACAAAAGAAACCTATAAAGTTGCACAACCATCCGATAAGCCAAAGTACTATATACTTGATATGTTTCCCTATCCATCTGGTGCTGGTCTTCATGTTGGGCATCCCTTGGGTTATATCGCAAGTGACATAGTTGCGCGCTACAAACGTCATAGCGGTTTTAACGTTTTGCACCCGCAAGGCTATGACTCTTTTGGGCTACCCGCTGAGCAATATGCCATTCAAACGGGTCAACACCCAGACATTACTACCGAAACCAACATCAAACGCTATCGCAAACAGCTCGATCGCATGGGCTTTTCTTTTGATTGGTCACGTGAGGTGCGCACCTCAGACCCCTCTTATTACCGCTGGACACAGTGGATTTTTTCATTGCTTTTCGATGCCTGGTACGACAAGAACCAAGACAAAGCGCGTGACATAGTATCACTAGTTGCACATCTTGAAAAACACGGAACACATGATTTAGATGCTGTTTGTGATGAGGAAACGCCATCGCTTACGGCAGCTGCATGGCAGCAAATGGAAGCAACTGCACAAGAGCAATTTCTGCTCTATTATCGCCTAACCTATTTGGCAGAAACAGAAGTGAATTGGTGCCCTGCTTTGGGAACCGTACTTGCCAATGACGAGGTTATTCAAGGGGTTTCTGAACGAGGCGGCCACCCGGTGGAGCGCAAAAAAATGAAGCAGTGGAGCATGCGTATTTCTGCCTATGCCGACCGACTGCTAAAAGGACTAAACGATATTGATTGGCCCGAGCCACTCAAAGAAATACAACGGAACTGGATTGGCAAATCCGTGGGTGCAAGCGTTCGTTTTCCAATAGAAAATAGCGATCGCCAAATAGAAGTATTTACCACTAGAGCCGATACCCTTTTTGGTGTTACTTTTTTGACCTTGGCTCCAGAACACGAATGGGTAGCTGAAATTACTACAGCCGCACAACGCGAAGCGGTTACTGCCTATGTCACGCAGACAGCACAACGCAGCGAACGCGAGCGCATGACCGATGTTTCACGCATAACTGGCGTGTTTACGGGAGCCTATGCCCTCCATCCTGTTACCAAAGAAAAAGTACCCATTTGGATAGGGGACTATGTTTTAGCAGGATATGGAACCGGTGCGGTTATGGCCGTGCCTTGTGGAGATCAACGCGACTTTGATTTTGCCAACCACTTCGACCTACCGATTAAAAACATTTTTAAAGATGTTGATATTACTGAGGCAGCTTTTTCAGAAAAGGAAAAGACCGTGATTGCGAACTCAGATTTTCTCGATGGACTTTCATATGCTGATGCCACCCAAAAAATCATTGAACATTTAGGCACAATAGGCATGGGCGAAGGTGCTACTACCTATCGCTTGCGCGATGCGGTTTTTAGCCGTCAGCGTTATTGGGGCGAACCCATTCCTGTGTATTTTGTCGAGGGGCTTCCAAGGCTTATTCCAGATGATTATCTGCCTTTGGAATTACCAGAGGTTTCAAAATATTTACCCACCTCAGATGGTGCACCGCCACTGGGCAATGCAACACATTGGGCATGGGACACCAAACAAAACAAGGTTGTCTCTAACGACTTAATAGACAACAAGCATGTATTTCCATTGGAAAAGAACACCATGCCAGGTTGGGCGGGTAGCTCGTGGTATTTTAATCGATATATGGATGCACAAAATACCAAGGCTTTTGCCAGTAAAGAGGCATTGAACTATTGGAAAGAAGTTGATTTATATTTGGGAGGTAGTGAACACGCCACCGGTCACTTGCTTTATTCTAGATTCTGGCAATACTTTATGTATGACTTGGGTCTTGTACCCGTAAAAAACTACTCCAAAAAACTCATCAATCAGGGTATGATATTGGGCGAAAGTGCTTTTGTTTACCGACTTGCCGACACCCAAACCTATCTTTCCAAAGGACTTTGCAGCGGCAAAGAAGTCATTCCCATTCATGTGGATGTTTCTTTGGTATCTCCGCATAATGAACTGGATATTGCGGGTGTAAAAAAATGGCAACCCCATTTTGCCGATGCTAGCTTTGAATTAGAAGATGGTAAATACATTGTTGGGCGTGAAGTAGAAAAAATGTCGAAATCGAAGTATAATGTTGTCAACCCAGATGCCATTTGCGATCAATACGGGGCAGATACCTTACGTATGTATGAGATGTTTTTAGGCCCTATTGAACAGGCTAAACCTTGGAATACAGCAGGTATCTCGGGGGTTTATAGTTTTTTAAACAAGTTTTGGAGGCTCTTCCACGACGGTGAAAACTTCCAACTCAACGATACACCAGTATCAAAAGAGGCATTAAAAGTGCTGCATAAAACCATAGAAAAGGTAACCCAAGACATTGAACAGTTTTCGCTGAATACTTCGGTAAGCGCCTTTATGATTGCCACTAACGAACTCACAGCACATAAGTGTAACAACAGAGAAGTTTTGGAACCCTTAACCGTATTATTGGCTCCTTTTGCACCGCATATTTGTGAAGAACTATGGGCATTGTTGGGTCATGAGACTTCTATTACCATTGCGCCGTATCCAAAAGCTGATCCGCAATATTTGCAAGAGGATTCCAAGGAGTATCCAATAAGTTTTAATGGTAAGATGCGCTTTACACTGGTCTTGCCCACTTCGTTGAACAAGGAGGAAATTGAAGCAGCCGTACTAAACGAAGAACGTACCCAATCGTATTTGGATGGAAAAACACCTAAAAAAGTGATTGTTGTTCCCAATAAGATTGTCAATATTGTGATGTGACAGTTGTTTCTAAGATTTAGTCCTGTCAATTCGAGTGAGTTTTACGATTGAAATGAGTAAAATTTGTATCGATAACTAAGTTCAATAAAATTATTGAGAGTCTGTATGTCCTGCCCTCTCTGTCCAGGCAAGTGGCAGGGAGATAAGAAATTGGTGTTTGCATTAGTTCTCGATACGATTTTCAGTCGAAAATCACTCGAACTGACAATGTTCTCGATATTTCGATAAACCTGCCTGTTGGCAGTCATGCGGAACACAGGGTACGAATTTTTCACTCCCCTTAAAATCACGAATACTGAAACGTTTGTTTAATTTACTTTCAAAATTCACAACGAGTCTTAAATAAAAGTAAATTATTATTTACCTTTGGAAACGTATTTGTTTATTATTCTAAATGAAATGCTCCCAAATGTATCGACTTCTGACCAGGGATGGGTGGTATCCCATTTCGCAAAGAGGTTCACACATAAAGATGCACCACCAAACTAAAAAAGGGACGATTATTTTTCCGAATCATGGAAGTCAGGAGTTGGGCAAAGGTCTTGAAAAAAGAATTTTAAAAGATGCGGGGATAAAAAAATAAGATATGGCTAAAAACGATAAAATTATCATGACCGTTGAGAAAACCAAAACAGGTTTTTCTGCTTTTTGCGAAAATTACCCCATATTCACTACAGGGGTATCTGTTCCAGAATTGATGAATAACGCCTATGATGCCGTGAATTTTTATTTCGAAGAACAACAAAAAACAATACAGCCAAAACAGGTTGCCTTTGAAATTGATTTCGAGCAATTTTTTAAGTATTACAAAGTACTAAACGCAAAGTTTCTTGCCGAAAAAATAGGAATGAATGCTTCATTACTGTCACAATATGTACAAGGGCATAAAAAACCGTCTAAAAAGCAAACCGAGAGAATTTTGATTGGAATTCATCAAATAGCTCAAGAGTTGTCTGATATTAATCTATTGCAAACGGTGTAATTGCTATTTTTGGCAAACGAACACCAAACTACAACTTATATGATGCTTGAAGTCGCTGTTTTGGATGTTAAAAACGAATTAGGCATTGACTTTGAAAAAGACTTTACATTGGCATGTCAATACATTAGCACTACAAAAGGTTACAAAGGGCATTCGTTGCGAAAGTGCTTGGAACGTGCTAATCGGTATATACTCTTGGTCAACTGGGAAGATTTGAAAAGTCATGAGATAGAATTTCGAAAATCTGAAGTATATCAAAAATGGAAAGCATTATTGCATAAGTATTATGATTCATTTCCAACAGTAGAACATTATGAAACAGTTTTTGAGAATCACGTTTAAGAACCATCACAAATATGCTTAATCCAGAATACATTGGTTTTTTTGCCGCCACGCTAACTACTTCAGCCTTTTTGCCACAGGCATTTAAAATTTGGAAATCCAAAAAAGCTGACGGTTTGTCACTTACCATGTATTTGGTGATGGGCACTGGCACCCTGAGTTGGCTTATCTATGGTTTAATTATTGAAAGTCCTTCTATAATTGTTGCCAACAGCATATCTGTTTCCATCATCGGATTTATCATTACCTTTATAGTTCGTACGAAAGAGTAGATTGGTATTGTTTTTGTTACGTAACTAATTAAAAATTATGATGCTAGAATATTATTTAATCATTGCCTTGTTTGCTGGCGCAAGCATGTGGGTTCAATACAAATTGAAGTCAACATTTAAGAAGTACAGTAAAGTACAGTTAAACAATCAAATGTCGGGTAGAGAAATAGCCGAAAAAATGCTTTCCGACCATGGCATTCGCGACGTCAAAGTAACGGCTGTTCGAGGCAAACTCACCGATCATTACAATCCAAAGTCAAAAACGGTAAACCTCAGTGAGAGTGTTTTTCATCAAAGAAATGCTGCTGCCGCTGCTGTAGCTGCCCACGAATGTGGTCATGCCGTACAGCACGCCCAAAGCTATGAGTGGTTGAATTTTCGCTCGCTTTTGGTTCCTGTGGTAAGCGTGGCTTCGCGTATATCCATGTATATTATTTTTGGCGGGTTTGTATTAGGTCTTGGTTCGCCAATGGGTTATAACCTAGCTGTTGCAGGTGTGGTGTTCTTTGGGTTAGGTACTTTGTTTAGTTTCATCACATTACCTGTTGAGTATGACGCAAGTAATCGTGCACTGGCGTGGTTGCAACGCAAAAACATGGTCAACCAACGAGAATTTGCTATGTCAAAAGATGCCTTAAAATGGGCAGCACGGACTTACGTTGTCGCTGCAATAGGTTCACTAGCTACGCTCGTTTATTTTGCTCTAAGCGTGGCAACAGGATCTAGGCGCTAAATACTGATTTGTCGATCGATTTGTTGATGTAAAGAGATAAAGGTTTCGGTTCTTGAAACCCCCTCAATAGATTGTATTTTGTGATTGAGTAATTGCATTAAGTGTTCGTTGTTTTTACACAAGATTTTAATCAAGATACTCCAGTTGCCCGTGGTGTAGTGGCATTCTACAACTTCTGTAATTTTCCTTAATTGTGCGACAGCCTCTGGGTTTCGCATGGCCTTGTCTAGGTATACCCCAATGTAAGCGGTTGTGGAATAGCCAAGGGATACAGGGTTTAGTTTTAAATAGCTACCCGTGATCAGCTTGGCATCTTCCAGTTTTTTTAGCCGTTGATGTACGGCTGAACCAGAAAGGTCGAGTTGTCGCGCTATTTCTTGCACGGGAGTTCTTGCGTTTTGCATCAACACACGCAATATGGCTTTGTCTATACCGTCTAACGAAACTTGTTTGTCTTCTTTTTTCAATACCTTTATATTGAGACTATAAAATTAGTGAACTATTTTAGAAGAAAATAAAGATGAAGAATAAACAGTTACAAGTATGGGGTGTGCTTTTTTGTGGAACCGCCGTTATCTTAGGTGCTTTTGGTGCACATTTATTATCCGATATGTTGTCTGCAGACGCTATTCAATCTTTTGAAGTGGGTGTGCGTTATCAGTTTTTTCACGGGATGGCACTGCTGTTCTTGAGTCTAACACCTAATCCAAAAAAGTTTATCAATAGAACCGCACTACTGTTTATAATTGGAACCCTATTATTTTCGATTTCTATTTATCTCTTATCCTTATCAACCATGTATGGCGATACAGGACTACCAGCTATTATGGGTCCAGTAACTCCTATGGGTGGGTTAATGCTTATTCTAGGGTGGTTGAATTTGCTTGTTGGGTATCTGCGCGCCTAAATTAGCGTTTGTTCGCGTTTGCGATATAATCGTCCAAGGCCTTGGTCATGGACGGATTTTCGGGTGTGGGCGCTAAGATGTCTATGCGTAAATTCTTGTCTAAAGCCGCTTTTTTTGTTGAGGTTCCAAATACCGCTATACGGGTATCTTTTTGATCAAAATCAGCAAAATTATGAAACAATGACTCTATACCAGAAGGGCTGAAAAATACCAAAATATCGTAATAAACGTCCCGTAAATCAGACAAATCACTGATGACGGTTTTATAAAAAACGCCTTTTGTCCAGTTGATACCGGTGGCATCAAGCTTTTCAGGAATACTGGTCTTTAGCCGATCGGAGCAAGGAAGGAGAAAAGATTCGTCTTTGTATTTAACGACTTCTTTTAACAAATCGTCTAGCGTCCGCTTGCCTACATAAATTTTACGCTTGCGGTACACTACATATTTCTGTAAGTAAAATGCAACGGCTTCAGATTGACAAAAATAACGCAAGGTACTAGGTACCGTGTAGCGTAATTCTTCTGCCAAACGGAAAAAATGATCAACAGCATTACGACTTGTAAAAATAATCGCACTGAACTTAGTGATGTCAATTTTTTGCAAACGAACTTCTCTAGAAGACACGCCTTCAACGTGAATAAAGGGTCTAAAGTCTATGGTAACCTTGCGCTTATCAATAAGCTGGTTATATGGAGAATTTTCAATTGATGGCGCAGGTTGCGAAACCAAGATGGTTTTTACTCTCGCCGGTTTTGTTAAAACTTCAGTATTTGTAATGCTAGCCATAAAGGGGCAATTTCAGAGGCGCAAATATACAAAATAATATAGACCGGCATAGCATTGAGTTGCCTAAAATATAGTTTGAGCATATTGAGGTGTATGGCCAGCACTGCAACCGCATAGCATGAGACAAAAATAAGGGATGCTATTTCGCCAAAGCCAACGAAAGCAAAGCCAAATAGTAAGCAGCCGAAAAGAAAAGTCATTTTTTCTTTGTTCAAGGTGCGTATGTGAAATATTCTGAAAAGCGCCTCTTGCTTATGAAAAAAAGACATAAAACCCCCTTCAAGAAATGCTCTTAATACCCAAAAAATCATGAAGCTACCAGCGTAGTACAACACTTCGCTATCAAAACTTGATATATAAAAGCTTTTGTTTTGAAATATGTTTAGAACAAGACCAAATACCAAGCTTCTAAAGACAAAAGTTAATATTGAAAAAGCGCGATGCACCTTGAAGGGCTTATTGAGTTCTTCATTATGTCGAACCGCCACCCAAAAATGCATCAACGACCTTAGACGCCAGGGATTAATGAATTTTAATAAAGCAAGTAGCGCCAAGATCAAAATCAAATAAAGCCCAAAATAGTGATCGCCAAGTTCGCGCAGTTCATACATCCTACAAAAGTATCTAAATTTTTAAGGGTTGTCCACTTATTTAAATGTGTATTTTAGCTGTGTATGAACGCAACGGTTGTAATCATCCCTACCTATAATGAAGTCGCGAATATCCAAGGCATCTTACATGCCGTTATGGATTTGTCTGCACCCTTTGACGTATTGGTTGTTGACGACAATTCACCAGATGGTACGGCCGATTTGGTTCGTGAATTATTGGCAAAATTTCCACAACTTCATTTGGAAGTAAGGCAAAATAAGGACGGACTTGGGCCAGCCTACATCCATGGATTTAAGTGGGCGATGGATAAAGGTTATACCTATCTTTTCGAGATGGATGCAGATTTTTCACACCCGCCCAAAGCACTTGTGCCTATGCTAGCCTTGCTTGAAGAGAATAAGGCTGATGTCGTTGTGGGCTCGAGATACAAAAAGGGAATCCGTGTTAGCAAATGGCCCTTGGGAAGAATTGTACTCTCCCTTGGCGCATCGCTATACGTCAGAATTATTACGGGCTTGCCCGTCGCCGACCCTACGGCTGGATTTGTTGGCTATAAAACCAAAGCGCTTTCGGCACTGAACTTGGATGACATCCGATTTAAAGGATATGCCTTTCAAATTGCACTTAAGTTTTGGTTGTGGAAAAAGAATTTTCGAATTATCGAATTCCCCATTACTTTTACCGACAGAACCTCAGGGGATTCAAAAATGAATACTTCAATTATTAATGAAGCTATTTTCGGTATCATTGGTATGAAATGGCGCAGTGTTTTTAAAAAACCAGCATGAGTAAAATATTAATTAAGGGTGCAAATGTGGTCAACGAAGGACAAACAGCCTTACTTGACGTACTTATTGAGGGAGAACGCATTGCTGCTATCGCGGCCAATATGTCCCCAACACCAGACATGGAAGTAATTGATGCATCGGGAAAATTTTTGTTGCCAGGTTGCATAGACGATCAAGTTCATTTTCGCGAGCCTGGGCTTACGCACAAGGCAACCATTGGCACCGAATCAAAAGCTTGTTTGGCAGGAGGGATTACCTCTTTTTTAGAGATGCCCAATACCAATCCACAAACCACCACCGCACAGGCGTATAATGATAAGCTAGACGTGGCTGCCCGAACCTCTTGGGTTAATTATGGCTTTTTGTTTGGCGGCACCAATGATAATCTGGAGGAAATAAAGGCAATTAATCCAAAAACGACACCTGGCTTAAAGTTATTTTTGGGCTCTTCGACGGGGAATATGTTGGTAGATGACCCCAACACACTAAAAGAAATATTTTCTGCATTTCGACTTCCCATTGCTGTTCACTGTGAAGACGAACAAACCATCAGGGCCAATCTTGCTGCGTATGTCAAAAAATTTGGAGATGATATTCCCATTGCTCATCATCCAGATATTCGTTCTGCGGAGGCGTGTTATTTGTCTTCTTCAAAAGCCATAGCATTGGCAAAAGAAACAGGCGCACGTTTGCACGTCTTCCATTTGTCTACGGCAAGAGAAACGACATTATTCCAAAACGATGTGCCCCTGGCCGAAAAACAAATTACAGCTGAAGTGTGTATTCATCATTTGTGGTTTTCTGATGAAGACTACGCAAAAAAGGGCACCCATATTAAATGGAACCCTGCGGTAAAATCTGCTGCTGATAGAGCGGGTCTTTGGGAAGCACTCAACGATGACCGCATTGATATTATTGCTACCGACCATGCCCCGCACACCTTGGAAGAAAAAAATCAGGCTTACATCAAAGCGCCATCGGGCGGACCTATGGTGCAGCACGCATTAGCCGTCATGCTCGAATGCGTACATCAAGGAAAGATTAGCATAGAGAAAGTAGTAGAAAAAATGTGTCATAACCCCGCCATTTTGTTTGCTATTAAAGAACGCGGCTACATTAGGACTGGTTATTTTGCAGATTTGGTTCTTGTAGATAAAAACCAAGCGCATACCATTACACGCGAAGGTCTTTTGTACAAATGTGGTTGGTCGCCTTTAGAGGGAACAACATTACGCGGAGCAGTAACCCATACTTTTCTAAACGGTAGGCTTATGTATGAAAACGGAAACATAAAAGAAGCCCATCACGCCAAACCCTTAAGCTTTACGAGATGAGGCATTTTTTTGTGCTTGGTGTACTTTTGATGTTAGCTGCTTGTTCACAAGACAGGATTGCCAAACCCGAACCCTTGATGAGTGAAGAACAACTCATTGATTTTCATGTTGATTTGGCCATAATTAATGCAGCTAGGACTTATGCTCAAGTGTACTATATATCCTTAGACTCACTCTATGCGTTTCACGGCATAGACAGCCTTACTTTTGTGAAAAACAATACGTATTATGCCTCTAAATCAAAGCAGTATACGCGTATTTTCGAGGCGGTTGAATCACGGTTAAAAGCGATGGAAGAGCTCGATACATTAGGACTGCCTCAACGATTAATTGACAATAAATTGTAACCCTATCTTTCGGGTTCGTTAACATAAGGTTATATTTGCTAAAAATAAGTACATGGCATCATTTGTAGAAGAACTCACTTGGCGCGGAATGCTGCACGACATCATGCCAGAAACGGATAAAACACTTGCTAAGGGAATGACGTCTGGATATATTGGGTTTGACCCAACTGCAGACTCGCTTCACATTGGTAGCTTGGTTCAAATCATGATTTTGATGCATTTTCAACGCTACGGCCATAAACCCTACGCACTAGTGGGGGGCGCAACGGGTATGATTGGTGATCCATCTGGAAAATCGGCCGAGCGAAACTTGCTAGACAACAAAACACTTGAGCATAACTGCAACGGCATTGAAAAACAATTGTCTAAATTTTTAGATTTTGACAGCACAAAACCTAACGGCGCTGTGATGGTCAATAACCTAGATTGGATGGCTTCATTTAAACTTATTGATTTTGCCCGTGATATTGGCAAACACCTTACAGTGAACTATATGATGGCCAAGGACTCTGTCAAAAAGCGTCTTGGCGCAGAAGCCAAGGAAGGCATGTCTTTTACTGAGTTCACGTACCAACTTATTCAAGGATATGATTTTCTTCATTTGTATGCGCATCACAACTGTTTGCTCCAAATGGGCGGTAGCGACCAATGGGGAAATATTACGACAGGAACCGAACTCATTCGCCGTAAACTTTCTGGCAAAGCCTATGCACTAACCTGTCCGCTTATCACAAAATCTGACGGTACTAAATTTGGAAAAACAGAAGGAGGCAATGTTTGGCTAGATCCAGAAAAAACATCGCCTTACAAGTTTTATCAATATTGGCTGAATGCTTCCGATGAAGATGCTGAAAAGTATATCAAGATTTTTACTTTTCTAACCAAAGATGAAATAGACACGCTAACCGCTGCGCATCGTGAAATGCCACACCAAAGACAGCTTCAGCGAAAGTTGGCTCAAGAGGTTACTGCCATGGTTCATTCCGCTGAGGATGTAGTACGTGTGGAGCAAGCCGCTCAAATTTTATTTGGCAAGGCAACAACAGCTGCCCTGAAAGCACTAGACGTCCAAACGCTGTTGGATATTTTTGAAGGGGTTCCTCAAGCAGAAGTATCAGCTGAAAAATTAGCAGCCGACGGACTTTCTATTACAGACGCATTAGGCACTGAAACAGGCTTTCTAAAATCCAATGGAGAAGCCCGCAGGGCACTAAAAGAAAACTCGATTTCTGTAAATAAAGAAAAGGTAACAGCGGCAAAACACATCACTTCCGCTGACCTTATTTGTGGTAATTATGTATTGCTACAACGCGGGAAGAAAAATTACTTTTTACTCGTTGTCAAGCCGTCATAAGCGAGCAACCTCTAACATCTGAGGCATCAAATCTACCCAACACTTCAAAAGTGCCATCGGCATGGCATTTTCCAAGGTCTTGCGTGGCCAAAAACGCACAAGAATCTTTGTTAGACAAGTCAATAATATTAATCCCTCCCGAGCCTGTTTTAGACACCTTATTTGGTTCGTGCACATCTCGTATCAGTACTTGCATACTTGACGAAGGACGAAACAAACCCTTCCCTTTAGAATAGGCTTGCGACAGCATTTCGGTCATGCCGTATTCACTGTGAATGTTAGGAACCCCAAAACCTTTTTGAAGCAATTCGTGTAAGGCTTCACGCACGAGCTCTTTCCTTCTTCCTTTCATGCCGCCCGTTTCCATTATGGTGGTATGCTGAAGCTGTATTGGGTACTGTTCGCAAAAATCCAGTAGCGCAAAACTCACGCCAATCAGAAGCGTTGGTTTTTGTTGTGTATCTAAGGATTTTAAGGCCTTATAAAGCGCTTCAAATTGGTTGAGGTAGAATCCACTGAATTCCTTTTTTGCCCTCCCGATTAAGTCGCGACACATATACAACAAAGAAGCATTGGGTCTTTCAATATATCCTGGGAGTAGTGCTAGAATGTGGTACGCTTCTGGCTGGCCATAAAATTGTGCAAAGCCTTTTCGAAAACTGTCTTCGTATTGCGCTAACGACGCCACGTGATGTTTACTTGTAACCCCATTTGTACCCGAACTTTCAAATATAAATGCGTCATCATTTTTACAACTTACACGGTGGGTTTTAAAAAAAGTGATGGGTAAAAAGGGAATCTGAAGCGTGGTTTTTACATCGGACGGATTCACATTGGTCAGGTCACAAAAAGAGCGATATACAGGATTGTGCTCAAACTGATAAGCAAATAACGCCAAGGCTTCTTTTTCAAACAGATTCATAATGGTCAAATGTATTGATGATTTTTTAAATCCTTAATCCCCTAGCGTACTATAATTTTTTATATTTGAGCAGAACGACTAAACATGAAAAAAAAGGATACGCGCATTCTATTGGTTGATGACGAGCCAGACATCTTAGAGATATTAGAATATAATATTTCGAGTGAGGGATATCAGGTTAAAAGAGCAAAAACTGGTGTAGAGGCCTTGGCGAAAGCCAGCGAATGGAAGCCTCATTTGGTATTACTCGATGTTATGATGCCTGAAATGGATGGCATTGAAACTTGTGAACAACTACGTAAAAATCCCAACCTTTCTGAATTGGTCATTGTTTTTTTAACGGCGCGAAGTGAAGACTATTCTCAGGTGGCAGGTCTTGAGGCAGGCGCAGATGACTATATAACAAAACCGATCAAGCCAAAAGTGCTTTTGAGCAAAATCAAAGCAATGCTACGTCGATTCAAGGGGAACAATTCAAAGCATTATTTCGAAGTTGGCGACCTAGTGGTAAACAGAGAAGAATATATGGTAACTTATAAAGGCCAAGAACTCAGTTTGCCTCGCAAGGAGTTTGAGCTGTTGTCTTTACTAGCATCCAAACCTCAAAAAGTATTTGAGCGCGGAGAAATTTTAGATAGGGTATGGGGCAATGAGGTTGTTGTCGGAGGTAGAACCATTGACGTGCACGTTCGTAAACTACGTGAAAAAATAGGGGATAAACACTTCAAAACGATTAAAGGGGTAGGTTACAAATACGTGGATTAGCATGGCCAAAAGACCGTTAAAATCCTATCGATTTTCACTGATTTCATCGTTATTGATAACGGTTCTTTTCTTGTTACTGTCCGTAGGGTTTACTGTTTTTTTTACCGAAATTTTTATTTTTAGTACCACCAAACTACTTGCGCTTATCAGTTGCGGCTTTGTCATTTTCATAGCCGTATTTTTAGCACTTAATTTTAGGATTGAAAAATTCATGTACAAGGAAATAAAACAGTTGTACAAAGATTTAGAGCCTGAGTTCAGGGGTGAGCTAAACGACATCCTTATTACCGATAATATGGACTCGCTACTCGAAAATGTTAAAGAATTGGCGCTTAAGCGAAGCGTTGAATTGGACAGCCTAAAAGACCAAGCATCTTTCCGCCGTGAGTTCTTGGGAAATGTTGCACATGAACTTAAAACGCCATTATTTACCGTTCAGGGTTATATACTCACGCTTTTGGATGGCGCACTTAAAGACGCCTCAGTTAATAAAAAGTACTTGGAACGTGCCAACAAGGGGGTAGAGCGACTTACATATATTGTAAAAGATTTGGATTTGCTGACCAAGTTAGAAAAGGAGGACACCCAACTTGAAATGGAAGAATTTGACATCCTCGAATTAATTCAAAGCGTATTTGAATTGCTTGAAATGGAAGCTTCAAAATCCAATATCCAACTTGAGTTTGACCAGAAATACGACAAAGCCATAACGGTATATGCCGATAGAGAGCGGGTGCAACAAGTTTTGACAAACCTTATCATGAATTCCATTAAGTACGGTAAAAAGAAAGGCACCACAGAAGTAAGCGTTCAGCCTATTTTTGAGAATAAAATCATTGTTCGCGTGCGTGACAACGGTGAGGGCATCGAAGAGGAGCATTTGCCACGCTTATTCGAGCGTTTCTATCGTGTTGATAAGAGTGGTAATCGCCGCAGGGGTGGATCTGGTTTGGGCTTGGCGATAGTTAAGCACATCATCGAAGCACATAAAGAACAAATTTTTATTGAAAGCCAAGCAGAAATTGGATCTGAATTTTCATTTACTTTAGAGAAGGCAGACCAGATTGAAGTTGCTTAAAATAATATTGTGGGAAGTAAGAATAAGTTAAAACGATTTAAAGAAAACGAGGCATTTGAAAATGTGATTCAGCCCAGTAGAGCGGATTTGCTTTCCAAATCCTTTGCGCACAAGGGTGGTTGGTCGACTTTTTTTAAAAATGATAATCCCATAGTTGTTGAACTGGGTTGTGGTAAGGGCGAGTATACCGTGGGTCTAGCGCGAAAAAACTCCAATATAAACTATATAGGTATTGATATCAAAGGTGCGCGCTTTTGGCGTGGCGCCAAAACAGCCCTTAAAGAAGGGCTGCAAAATGTAGCATTTGTGCGCACACAAATCGAACTCATTGAAGCGGTTTTTGCTAAAGGAGAAGTAGCCGAGATTTGGATTACTTTTCCAGACCCTCAGTACAAATTTAGGCGCAAACACCACCGATTGACCAATCCAACATTTTTGCGGAGCTACCAACAAATACTCCAACCCGAAGGGGTTGTACACCTCAAAACAGATGCGGCTTTTTTGCACGGCTATACACTTGGCGTTTTAGACGGATGGGACATAAAACCACAGATGGCACATCACGACATCTACGGATATGTGCATGCCCCAGCTGACGTTATTGGTATTCAAACTTTTTACGAGCAACAATACCGTGCAAAAGGCATTCCCATTACCTATCTTAAATTCTCCTTTCCTACTGATGCAACAGCAAAATGACTTTTTTGAACGCGTATACGAAGTGGTACGACAAATTCCTTTTGGTAAGGTTACTACATATGGGAGTATCGCAAAATATTTAGGCGCTGCTAAAAGTGCACGAACGGTAGGTTATGCCATGAATGCCGCACACGCCAAACCCGATGTTCCAGCGCATCGAGTGGTGAATCGTATTGGATTGCTCACGGGGAAACATCATTTTGGTGGAATCAATACCATGCAGCAATTGTTAGAAGCTGAGGGGCATGTGATTGTTGACGATCAAATTCAGCAGTTCGATGCTGTTTTTTGGAACCCAAATGCATAGCCCTAGTCTTAACGCGATATGTTATATTTGTAAACTTATTTAGACTGAATGAAAATTACACGTCCTGCAATTGAACAAGCATTAGCCAGTATAAGTTTACCCGGTGCAGGTAAAAATCTTATGGAAGCCAATGCGGTTAAGAACATCCATATTTTTGGTGATGAGGTGGTGGTTGACGTGGAGACGGATAACCCAGCATTACAGGCCAAAAAGAAAACCGAGGTTTCTATCATGAAGACCATCCATGACCAGGTAAATGAAAAGGCCAAAGTAAAGGTGAACATTTCGGTCAAGGCGGTTAAAAAAAAGGACGCTAATTTGATTAAAGGCAAGCCTATTGAAGGCATTCAGCACATTATTGCGGTTGCTTCTGGAAAAGGCGGTGTAGGCAAATCTACGGTTACGGCAAATCTTGCGGTTTCTCTTTCCAATATGGGTTTTAAGGTGGGTGTGCTAGATGCAGATATTTATGGCCCTTCTATGCCCATCATGTTTGACGTCGCCAATGAACGCCCGTTAGCAAAAAATATTGATGGCGTTTCCAAAATGGTTCCGGTAGCAAATTTTGGTGTTAAGCTATTGTCTATTGGATTTTTCACCAAACCAGATCAAGCAGTCATCTGGCGCGGTCCTATGGCAGCCAAGGCGCTGAACCAAATGATTTTTGATGCCGCATGGGGCGAATTAGACTTTTTATTAATTGACCTACCTCCTGGAACAGGGGACATTCATTTGAGTATCATGCAATCGTTGCCCATTACAGGGGTAGTGGTTGTCAGCACACCACAGGCCGTGGCACTATCCGATGCGAAGAAAGGCGTTGCCATGTTCCAGCAAAAAAACATTCAAGTGCCGGTGTTGGGCATCGTTGAGAATATGGCGTATTTCACCCCCGAGGAATTGCCTGACAATAAATATTATATTTTCGGAAAACAAGGCGCGAAGTATTTGGCAGCGGATTTAAATATTCCATTTTTAGGAGCATTACCATTGGTTCAAAGTATTAGAGAAGCAGGCGATATAGGACGTCCTGCTGCCATGCAAGAACAAACAGTTGTTGCAGATGCCTTTACGGAGGTCACGCGTGCTGTTGTGTCAGAAGTGGTACGACGAAACGAACAACTACCGCCTACCGAGGCGATTAAAATAACCACTATGGCAGGTTGTGCTGCCGTAACAAAAAAATAGGCCATGTCAGATTTAAACCAACGTATCGAACAAGCTCTTGAGGAAATCCGCCCCTTCTTAAAATCCGATGGGGGAGATATTGAACTTGTAGGCATTGAAAATAATACGGTTAAAGTACAGCTTTTGGGCGCCTGTGTGGGTTGTTCTGTAAATCAGATGACGCTGAAGCAAGGCGTTGAGCTCACAGTAAAAAAATACGCTCCAGAAATCAAAGAGGTGGTTAGTGTAGACTAAGCATAAAAAGCCCCCAAATTGGAGGCTTATGATTTTTTGATGCTGTTCTTTTATATCAGCTTGTTTTTCTGGAAACAAAAGCTACTAAAACACCCCCTATTGTATACATAGCAAGCCAGTAAATGCCGTCTAGTGCATAGAAAGGAGCTTCAAAAGCATCGGAAGTTGAATAACGTATAAAGCCAATAGAAATAATTTCTAAGAGGGCTATCCACAATCCGAAAATAAACCCATTTTTATTACTGAAGACTCCACCCGACCATTTTTGGAAAATATGTACAAAAGCAAAGGACAGTAACAGTACACCAACAGCTAATATGCCAGGCATTATGTCCGTCCGCATGATGTCGATTAACACATATTCTTCGAAGCAACTAGTAGTTGCGGCATAAAAAACAGCAGGTACAAAATAAAAAAACAAAAAGGTCACTACGGTTGACCAGATAATAGATTTAGAAAACATAATATTGAGTTTAGATTAAGTATACTCCAAGTGTATAAAATTTAAATTAAGCCTTGTTTTGTCCCTTACAACACTAATTAAGCATGTATATTTGTAGCGTATGGAACAGCGCTTCATAGCTAGTAACGCCCAACCTCAACAAGATGCTTATCAAACCAAATGGCAAGCACCAAGCAATATAGCCCTTGTAAAATATTGGGGAAAAACTCCTCCGCAATTACCCAAAAACGCATCTTTAAGTTTTACGCTTTCCGATGCACAGACGCAAACAGAAGTACGCTTTTCGCCTTTAGGCGCCCCCACCAAAAAAGTCACTTTTAGCATCCTTTTTGAAGGGGAAGAAAAGCCGAGCTTTAGACCAAAGCTCCAAGCCTTTTTTGATCACATTATTGCCTATCAGCCTTTTTTGTTGCACTATGATGTTGCCATAAGCTCTCATAATACTTTTCCACACAGTAGTGGCATTGCCTCTTCTGCCTCGTCTATGGCTGCACTGGCCGCTTGCTTGGTAGATTTAGAATCTCAATTGTCGCCCATGGATGAAAAACGTAAGCTAGAAAAAATATCTTTTTTAGCACGCCTTGGATCTGGGAGTGCCTGCCGCAGCGTGCAAGGCCCAACGATGGCCTGGGGCACACACCCTTCAGTTGTAGCTTCCTCAGACTTGATGGCAGTACCCGTAAACGATATCCATGCTATTTTTGCAACCTATTGCGATACCATTTTGTTGGTAGATAAAGGGCAGAAGCAGGTGAGCAGTACTTTGGGACATAAATTAATGCACAACCACCCTTATGCCGCCCAACGATTTGCACAAGCCAATTCGCAACTGGCAGCTTTGTTGCCAGTGCTTAAAGATGGAAACCTAGACGCTTTTATAACCATAGTCGAAAAAGAAGCCTTGGATTTGCATGCCATGATGATGACTTCTGATCCCTATTTTATTTTGATGCAACCTAATACATTACATATTATTAATGCAGTCTGGCAGTTTAGGTCCGAAACAAAAATTCCCCTTTGCTTTACGCTAGATGCAGGCGCTAATGTTCACTTGCTTTATCCAAGCAACGTTTCAGAGAGTGTTAAGGCATTTATAGGGTCAGACTTATTGCAATTTTGCCAAAACCGCCAATGCGTACACGATGCGGTTGGTACAGGAATAAAAAAGTGCTAAATTTGTTATGATGAAGGGTCCGTTATTTTATGCAAAAATTTTACTCTTTGGTGAATATGGTATCATAAAAAATGCCAAGGCGCTATCCATTCCTTACAACTACTACAAGGGTGCTTTACGCATGGATGGCAATACTACCGAAGCAGCGGTTTCTTCTAATGCCAAGCTCAAAGCATTTGCCGAACACCTAACCACCTTAGACAGCGCATTGGTGACGTTCGATCACAAGCGCTTAACCTCCGACTTAAACAAGGGGATGTACTTTGACAGTAGTATTCCACAGGGGTATGGCGTGGGGAGTAGCGGTGCCTTGGTAGCTGCCATATACGACCGTTACGCGTTTGAAAAAATCACGGTGTTAGAGAATCTTACGCGTCAAAAGCTTACAAAGCTTAAAGATATTTTTTCTGCTATGGAATCTTTTTTTCACGGAAAATCATCAGGCTTAGATCCGCTCAACAGCTTTTTGAGCTTGCCTATTCTAATCCATTCCAAATCGAAAATTGAACCAACGGGAATTCCATCTCAATCACAAAAAGGAAAAGCAGCGGTTTTTCTTTTGGACAGTGGCATGACTAGCGAAACAGCTCCTTTGGTGTCCATTTTCTTAGACAACCTTGAAGCGCCTGCCTTTCGCAAAATGATGAAACACGAATTTATCGCCATATCGGATCGCTGTATTGAGCACTTTTTGAGTGGTAATATTTCAGATTTATTTTCGGATGTGAAAAAACTTTCTTCTGTTGTGCTAGAGCACTTTAGCCCCATGATTCCAAAGCGTTTTCGTGCTGTTTGGAAAAAGGGAATTGACACCAATGCGTATTACCTAAAACTCTGCGGCTCTGGTGGCGGAGGCTATATTCTTGGCTTTACACAAGACCTGCCCAAGGCAAAATCCATACTTGCAGACCATCAATTAGAGGTCGTATATACATTTTAAGATGCGTGCCCCATCTTCATCAAAGCAATTGTTTTTACAGGCAATTGGTCTGTTTTCTCTAGTAAGAGTTGTCAACGTGAGTGTCCTTATGTTAGCCCAAGTACTCACCGCAGTATTTATTTTTTCTAAAATAGACATCATACCAACATTGAAGAATGTTGAACTGTGGTTGATAGTGCTAGCTACAGGGTTTAGTGTTTCTGGGGGGTATATTTTTAACGCTTTTTTTGACGAGGAGAAAGACCTTATTAATCGCCCTCAAAAAACCATACTAGAGCGTCATGTTTCTGCCAAAGCTAAATTGGCCATGTATTTCATCTGCTCGGTAATGGCCCTTTTGGTCGCCAGCTATGTGTCGTTTCGCGCGGTGCTGTTTTTCACATGCTATATGGTGGCCATGTTTGTGTATTCCTCGCTTCTTAAACGCGATTTGTGGTTTGGCACCCTAACAAGTACCCTCCTGACTGTATTGCCCTTTTTTGCGATTACGGTTTATTACAACAATTTTTCATTGGAAATTTTTACCCATGCAGCCTATCTGTATACGCTGGTGAGTATTCGTGAATTTGTAAAGGACTTGTATAACCTCAAAGGAGATTTGGCACAAAACTACCAAACCTTTCCAGTGGTTTGGGGCGAAAAACGGACCAAAAAACTCATTAGTATTTTGATAGCATGTGCGTTGCTCGTGATTGGGTTGTTGTATGCATTTTTTTCACTCAATGCCATGATTTATTATTTCTTGACTGCTTTTGTGTTGTTGCTGCTGTTGCTGTTGTTGTTGTGGCGACTTTCTAGTACCCGGCATATGGGATTATTACTCCAATTGACACGACTAATTATTTTATTTGCTATAATAAGTCTGCCTTTACTACGCCTTAACGTTTAAGCTTCTTACTTTTGCAAGGCATAACCACGGCCATGAATAAGAAAAAACCAAAAAAACCCAGCGAAGGGATTCGATTGAATAAGTTTATTGCCCATGCGGGTATTTGTTCACGCCGAGAAGCGGACATGCATATTAAGATAGGTTCTGTAAAAGTGAACAACAAGGTCATGACCGAAATGGGTTATAAGGTTAAGCCAACAGATGAAGTACAATTTGATGGACAGCGCTTAAAGGCCGAAAAACCTACCTATGTATTGCTGAACAAGCCAAAAGGATTTCTTGCTACCACACGGGACGAAAAAGGTCGAAAAACCGTAATGGATTTGGTGGCCAACGCTACCAAGGCGCGCATCGTGCCTGTGGGCAGGTTAGATCGTCCCACAACTGGGCTGTTGTTATTTACCAATGATGGAGATTTGGCTAAAAAACTCACACACCCAAGCACAGGCGTAAAAAAACTCTATCACGTTGTGCTAGACAAAAACGTAAATGGGCAGCACTTGCAAAGCATCAAGGAGGGTATCACCCTTGACGATGGCAATATCAAAGCCGATGAAGTGAGTTATGTACAAGGTGCCTCCAAACGCGAGGTGGGTATTGCCCTCCATTCGGGACGTAACCGAATCGTGAGACGCATTTTTGAGTATTTAGGCTATGAGGTAATAACCCTAGACCGCGTGTTGTTTGCGGGGCTTACAAAGAAAGATTTACCCCGTGGACACTGGCGTCATTTATCGCAGACAGAGGTCCAGCAGTTAAAGATGTTGTAGCCCGATTAAAAATCATAAGCATAAAAAAACCCTCCGCATTAGCGAAGGGTCTGTGGTACCTCCAGGAATCGAACCAGGGACACAAGGATTTTCAGTCCTTTGCTCTACCAACTGAGCTAAGGTACCATGCAAAATTTGCAGGCACAAATATACTTGCTTTCCAAGAATTGGCAAGCCGCTTGGAAAAAAACTTCTACTTTTACCCCATGAGTAAGCAGCAGCACTTAGTACTGGACATTGGCAATACCCATACCAAATACGGTTACTTTGAAGCAAACGCACTAAAAGAAAGTGGTAAATGTTCCGATTGGTCTATGAACGAATGGGCTTCATTTCACCAAAAGGCACCATTTACAACCGTTTTGGTAGGCAGCGTGGGGGCATCAACAAAGCAAATACTTTCGTTATTGCCGCAGTCATGTGACGTTGCTTTTATAGACGACACTACAAAATACCCTTTCACAACAGCCTATGACGATATCAATACCTTAGGGATTGACCGTAGGGCTGCTTTGTCAGGTGCTATGGCTACACATCCCAACACTCCAGTACTCGTAATTGATGCCGGGAGTTGTATTACCTATGATTTTATGGATGCAAACGGCCATCACGCTGGAGGAGCTATTTCACCTGGAAGAGCAATGCGCTACGGTGCCTTGCATATGTTTACGGCAAATCTCCCTTTGCTAGACCCAACAGATGAGCTGCCAGCAATAGGAACGTCCACTTCCTCAAGCATGTCTATGGGTGTTGAGGCTGGAGTTATTTTTGAGATTCATGCCCATATCGAAGCATTTAACAAAAAATACGGTGATTTTACCATAATTTTAACAGGTGGAGATGCTAATTTTTTGATTAAAAACATAAAATACACCATATTTGCGGACGCTGAATTAATATTAATCGGTCTTCAAAACCTACTGATGTTCAATACATTTCATGAAAAATAGATTTCTGAGTTTTTTTGTTGTTGCAATTGCTGCATTTTCATATGGTCAAAATGCAACCTTATCTCCCTATTCGTATTATGGATTTGGACAACCTGCAACTGCCAATACGGCTGAGAACAATATGATGGGCGGCATCACGGTATATGCCGACAGCACACATTTTAGTCTAGACAACCCAGCGACGCTTAAAAAATTAGATTATGTCCAGTATCGCGTAGGTGCAAGATACAGTTCTGTTGAGCAAACATCCAGTAACGGAACGGCTTATACTTCAGCAGCGTCACTCAATTACCTTTCGCTAAGTGTGCCAACAAAGTTTTTTGCATTCAGCTTTGGATTAAAACCAAAGACCAGTTTGGGCTACAGAATGAGTGTAACAGGCCAGTTGGATGACCTGGACACAACAACTTTTTACGAAGGCTCGGGTGGTGTAAACACAACTTTTTTGGGGGTAGCTTTATCTCCATTTAAAGGTTTGAGCTTGGGAATTATGGCAAACTATAATTTTGGTTTCACCGAGAAAGTCTTCACCCAGAACATTTCTGGCGTACAATTTGACACACAGATTCTCACTCGCTCAGAACTGAGTGGTCTTAACTATGTGTTCGGGGCGCATTACGACAGGCGTATTAAATCAAAATACATTTTACAGCTTTCAGCTACCCACACGCCACAAACTTCTTTGGAAAGCACGAACACACGAACTGTTTCTCCGGTCTCAACTACCGGAGGTTTTGGCTCACAAGAAACCATAGACTTGGGCAGTTTGGCCAACACATCGAATAAATTCTCATCTGAAACAAATTTAGGAGCAGGTTTTGGTGTTGCACACAAATGGTTTGTTGGCGTCAACTACTTGAATACCTCAAAAGGAATCAAAAACCCATTGGAAGCGAATATCAACGTCAAATATGAAGCAACCTCAAGGTTGTCTGTTGGTGGATTTTACATTCCAAAATACAATTCGTTTACAAGTTATGTTAGTAGGATGACATATCGCGTCGGTGCTCGTTTTGAAAAAACGGGCCTGGTGCTAAATAACCAACCCATTGAAGATTTTGGCATAACCTTTGGATTAGGTTTGCCAGTAGGCGGTTTATCAAAGATAAATATTGGAGTTGAGCTCGGACAACTAGGAACCCTAGATGACGGGTTAATTAAAGAGAATTATGCCAATATTATGCTTGGCTTTTCGTTGAGCGATATTTGGTTTATAAAACGTAAATACGATTAATAACGGATATGAAAAATAGAATACTTCTTTTAATGATGGCGAGTGGTCTGATTGCGACGGCTCAGCTAGATAAAAGTTCTTGCCCCGCCAATTTGTCAATTTTTGCCGAGTTTTCAAAGGTTAAAAATTACGACTCGGCTTATCAGCCTTGGCTCGAGGTACGTAACAATTGCCCAGAACTAAATGTGGCAACCTTTAAGTATGGCGAGCGCATACTTAACCATAAAATCAAGAATGCAACAGACGATAAGGCTGCACTTCAGGCCTCACTGATGTCGTTATACGATGACTGGTTAACGTATTTTCCCAATACCAAAAGAGGTGCCAGTGAAGTGGGGAAAATCCTTTCTTCAAAAGCACAAGCTATGGTAGACAATAAGCTAGGTACCAAGCGTGAAGCTTATGAAATATTTGATCAGGCGTTTACGCAAGATCCTAATAGCTTTACAAGCCCAAAGCGCCTATACACATATTTTAAAACGGCTTATCAGCTTTATAAACAAGGCGATAAGACCGCAGAAGTGCTTTTTGATAAGTACGAGGAGGTTTCAGAAAAATTTGCGCTAGAGCAAACCAATTTAGCTAAAAAGCTAGATGTAATTTTAAAGAAGCTGGAGACTGGAGAAGCATTGACTTCTAGAGAACAACGCAACAAACGTGTTTATGAGACCAATAAGTTTGCATTTTCAACTTATGCGGGCAATCTTGATGCCATGATATCAAAAGAGTCTAGTTGTGAGAACCTCATTCCACTATACCGCAAAAACTTTGAAGTCAACAGATCAAACAGTGTCTGGCTAAACCGTGCGGCAAGCCGTATGGATGCCAAAGAATGCGCAGACGATCCGCTGTTTGTAGAATTGGTGGAGGCGCTACACGCCATTAACCCATCAGCGAACTCGGCTTATTACTTGGGTATATTAAAAGATAAAGCGGGTGAAAGTAAAGCCGCATTGGCTTATTATGAAGAATCCTTGACATTGGAGCAAGACCAGTATCGCAAGGCAGATATTCTCTATAAAATTGCTGTTAAATTTAAGAAAAGAAACCTGAAGAGTAAGTCTAGATCTTATGCTAGAAAAGCACTAAAAAACCGTCCCTCTATGGGGAAAGCCTATATGCTTATCGCAAGTTTGTATGCTGCCAGTGCAAACGATTGTGGCAATACCCAGTTTGAGAAACGTGCGGTTTATTGGTTGGCTGCAAAAACGGCACGGAAGGCTGCTACGGTAGATTCTGGTGTAAAGAAAACGGCACTTAAATTAGCGGCTAGTTACGAAGGCAGAGCACCTAGTAAAACAGATATTTTTACGGAAGGCAGAGCAGGAGAAACCATAAGCTTTTCATGTTGGATCAACAGTAGCGTAACGGTTCCGCAATTGTAAATGAAGCAACCCGTACACGTTTTAAAGTTTATCGCAGTGTTTGTCGCACTGGTTAGTTTTTCGTGCAAAGATAATTTTGCACAACTCAAAACCATTAGTCAGTTTGATGCACTTCCTATTGGCGAAGCGGATACGATACGCGTAGTCTACACCGAGCTTGCAAAAACCATAGCTGTATTGACAGCACCAAAGAATATAGACTACACCAATCAGCCTTTCCCTTATTCTGAATTTCCCAATGGGGTTCAAGTTGTTTTATATGACGAAAACAATAATGAAACACACGTAAAAGCAGATTATGGTATTATGTATTCAAGAACAGATCTTGTAGACCTGCGCGGCAATGTTTTTATAACTACGCCCGAGGGTGCTGTGCTAAATACCTCCCAACTGTATTGGGATATAAACAAAGAGTGGGTTTTTACAGAAGAATACTTTACCTTTAAAAATGAAGATTATGACATTGCTGCTAACGTTCTAGATGCCAGCAGATCGTTTGATAAAATAACCACAGGCCCACTTGTTGGGAATGTAATAGTTGAAGAAGAAGAATTATGATAAAATTTTACCGCATATCCGAAATTATATACCTGGTTTTTGGAGGATTATTTTTGTTTCGCGCCATTAACTATTATGGAACAGAAAACGCGCGTACAACCATAGATCTTGCCATCACGGGTGTTACTGTGTTTATGTACTTCATCAGAAGGCGTTATCGCAAAAAGCTTGAGCAGCGTAAGGATCAATAATACATATGACAGTAGAGATTAGCGTTTTAGTGGCCAGTCTTTTGTTGTCGGCGTTTTTTTCGGGAATGGAAATTGCCTTTGTGTCTTCGAACAAAATCAGGCTTGAAATTCAAAAAACACAAGCGAAAAGTTTTGGTTCACTGCTAAAAAGCATTACAAAAAGCCCTTCGCGCTTTATTGTTTCCATGTTGGTTGGGAACAACATAGCTTTAGTGGTTTATGGCATTTACGCTGGGGAGCTCATTGTGCAAGAATTATTTCCTGTTTATAAAAGCTATGCCTCACTCCCGCTTTATATTATATTTTACCAGACACTGATATCAACGGCCGTTATTCTTATTACAGCAGAATTTTTACCGAAGGTGTTTTTTCAAATCTACGCCAACAGATTTTTAAGCGTATTTGCGCTTCCCGCTTTTGTTTTTTACCAGTTGATGAAACCACTCAGCTGGGTGGTGATGCGGTTTTCAGACGTTGTGCTACAACGCTTTTTTCGATTGCAAACTCAGGAAGACCCCATTGCCTTTAGTAAGGTTGAGTTGGGCGATTTTGTATCTGAACAGATCGAGACAACAAGTGATGAAAATCAAGATACCGAATTGCAATTGTTTCACAACGCACTTTCTTTTACCAATTTAAAAGCCCGAGAAGTCATGGTGCCTAGGGCCGAGATGGTTGCTGTAGACCGCTATGAAAAGCCCAAAGAATTGTTGGATATTTTTTCGTCTACGGGATTTTCTAAAATTTTGATTTATGCACAAAGTATGGACAACATCATTGGATATGTTCATGCGTTTGATATGTTTAAAAAACCAAAATCACTTCATGCCATCATTAAAGCAGTGGAATGGATTCCCGAAACCATGCGCATTCAAGATGTCTTTAATCAATTGGTTAAGAAGCGAAGAAGTGTTGCTGTGGTTTTGGATGAATTTGGCGGTACGGCTGGAATGCTAACCCTAGAAGATATTGTGGAGGAATTGTTTGGTGAAATTGAAGACGAACACGACACCGTTAACAATGTTTCTATTACACACGACGACGGCTCTTTTACATTTTCTGCTCGTTTAGAAATAGATGAAATCAATACGGACCACAACATTGAACTGCCTGTTTCTGAATCCTACGAGACATTAGGAGGGCTAATTGTGCACCATACAGCCGATATACCTACTGAGGGAGAACGTGTTTCTATCGAAGGTTTTACCTTCGAAATGTTAGAGGTTTCTAACACAAAAATAGATTTGGTGCGTATATACCCAGAATAGCATTTTAAATTCACCTTTTTAATTGTATTTTCGCAAGCAGTCCAAAAATAATAACCATGGCTATTTTAGGTAAAATCAGAGAGCGTTCAATTTTTTTAATTTTCATTATTGGAATGGCGTTGCTGGCGTTTGTTTTCACAGGCGTTTTTGACGGCAACAGCACCCAAAGTCAAGAACCGGTACTCATTGTTGGTGACGCTGAAGTTGCCATTGATGAATTCAGTCGTCAAGTAGATTTTGCTGAGCGCAGCTACCGCATGACTTCCATGCAAGCCGTTAACTTTGCTTTTGAGCAAAGCACCAATACCAAAGTCTTCGAGCAAACATTTGAAGACCTGGGACTTGAGGTAGGGAAAAACCATATAGAATTGTTTCTCAAATCAGACCCTAATTTTTCATCAGACCCCCAGTTTGTCAACGAAAACGGCGCATTTGACCCACAACGCTTTACCGACTTTATCCTAGATCTACGTCAAAACAACCCACAGGGCTTTGAGCAGTGGAAAGCGCAAGAAGCTTCCATTAAAAATAACATCAGGGTAAAAAACTACCAAGACATGGTTAATGCAGGAATCAACGTAACAAGCTTTGAGGCGCAACAAGACTACGCATTACAAAACGACCTTGTAGATATTGAATATGTCCGCATTCCTTTGACCTCAGTAGCCGACAGCTTATTTGCGGTTACAGAAAAAGACATTAAAGCTTATATAAATGAAAACAGTGCAAGCTACGAGCAGGATGCCTCAAGAAGTGTTCGTTACGTACAATTTGATGTGGTTGCCACACCTGATGATAAGTTACGTGTTGAAAATGAATTGCGTAATCTATTAACTGACAGATCTATATTTAACGAAGTTTCCAAGCAGGAGGAAATCATTCCTTCGCTTGCCAATGTATCCGATACAGCCATAGCCTCATATGTAAGTGAATACTCTGAAGTGCCTTACAACGATGCTTTTGTTAGCGAAACTGAGCTTTCTGGTAACTATGCAAGTACGCTATTTAAGCTTTCAAAAGGCGCAGTCTTTGGGCCATATGAAGACAATGGCTACAGTAATTTGACCAAAATGATTGCCAAGAAAAAGAATGGTAAGGCGAAAGCACGTCATATTTTAGTTGCTTTTAAAGGTGCGGCACGAGCTCAGGAAAGTATTAGCAGATCAAAATCCCAAGCCAGAAAAAAAGCGTATGCTTTATTGCGAAAAGCACGCAGCGGAAGTGATTTTGCACAACTTGCTCGCGAAAATTCAGATGGGCCTTCTGGACCTAATGGAGGTGATCTGCCAGAATTTACTAAGGAAGAGATGGTAGCGCCATTTAGCGATTTTGTGTTTAGAAACCGCAAGGGTGCTAAAGGGGTTGTAGAAACGGAGTTTGGATATCATGTTATTGAAGTTTTGGACAAAAAAGACGTGGTTAAGCTGGCCACGATTTCTAAAAAACTCATTCCTTCTGATGCCACGGCAAACCGAGTGTATACAGAAGCATCTCAATTTGAGTTTGATCTAAAAGAAACAGACTTTGAAGATTTAGCCAAACAAAAAAGCTTGGCTGTTCGTGAGGTTAACAATCTTAAAATTTTAGACGAATCATTTCCTGGTTTAGGCAACCAACGTCAGGTTGTACAATGGGCTTTTGAGGAGGACCGTAAAGTTTCTGATGTAAAACGCTTTTCATACAATACAGATAGTTTTCTTATTGTTCAGGTCATTTCATCTAAGAATGAAGGTCTAGCTTCAGCAACAGATGTCGCAGCCGCTGTAACCCCACTTGTTTTAAACGAAAAAAAGAAAGCTTATATAGTTGATCAAATTGAAGAGTACTCTACTTTAGAAGAGGTTGCCAATCAATTTGGACAAACACCAAGTACGGCCAAGGCCATGAACAGATTTGCGGCTATGTTGGCTGGCGCATCAAAAGAACCTAAGGTAATAGGCGCTGCCTTTAGCATGACTTCTGGAGCACTATCAGAGCCAATTGCGGGTAATACTGGCGTTTATGTAGTGAAGGCTACAACAACAACGCCTGCAACAGCTTTACCAAGCTACGCTGGGTATAAGTCGTCTTTGCTGAACAATGCAAAACAAAGTGCGCAGCAAGAATTTACAGCTGCATTAAAGAAAACATATACGATTGTTGACAATCGCCACCTCTTCTACTAAACGTTTTCTTACACTGCATAAGAAAAAATTTACATATTCATAAAATTTACGCCACTTCTCTTTAGTGGCGTTTTATTGTTATTTGAAGAACCATTAGCACGGTTTAATGCCTATTTGTTTTGTTTAGTTAAAATTTATTGTGATTTGATACAGAACGACCTTCAGTACTTTTATTTAGTAAGTATAGTATTGTGATTTGAATATAAATGGACTTCCTTTTGCTCCTGGTTCTTAAAACCAACTATCAAAAGCCTTCCAGGCTGTTGAAGCAAAAAACAGCAGGTAGATAAAGGAAACAATAAACTTTAGTAAAACCCCAGATAGGAAACCTAAGAAAGATCCTAGGGCAGCTTTGAGTGCTGTTTTGCGGTCTGCATTCTTGCTTAATTCACCTGCAAGCGCCCCTATGAAAGGGCCAAAAATAATTCCAAATGGCGGAAAAAATAACCCTACCACCAATCCCACAGTAGCGCCAATAGCCCCTGCTTTAGTGCCGCCAAAAGCTTTGGTGCCCCATATGGGTATGAAATAATCCAATGCCATAACGATTGAGGCAACGGCAAGTGTCCAGCCAAGAAAATGCCAATCCTGCTCCACCTTAGTGGTATAGTGTAAAGAAAGTAGGCCAAACCAACTTGTCAGTGGCCCGGGTATAATAGGTAAAAAACTACCAGCCATTCCCAGCATAATAAGTAGACCGCCCAGAATTAAAAGTGCTATATCCATAATCCTAATTTACAAAATATTTGGCGGTCTACTCATAAAGAGCGCTTAATTTTTTACATTTATGCAATGAAAATTTGGGGACTTTTCTTGATCATCTCGTTGTTGTTTTTTGCATGCACCAACCCCAAACCAACACCCCAAGCACCTAACGTCAATTGGACCCAACTAGACGAACCGCCTCTTTTTCCCGATTGCCCACAAGATGACGTTAAATTAAATTGGGATTGTTTTGCCAAAACACTTCAAAAAAAGTTGGATGTAAAATGGGCTTCAGATAAGCTTTCCTTTAACGAGCTAAACGACACCCTTTATGTTACCCTAAAGGTAGATACACTTGGTCAACTATCAGTGGTGAATTTTAAAGACAGCGCGCAACTTCAAAGTTCTACTGTCGTTCTCACCTCGTTTGAAGAGGTGGTTGCTTCACTTCCTTTATTCCAACCTGCATTTAAAACAAATTTGGAGGTTGCTGTAGAAGTACAATGGACACTTCCTATCGCTATCACCAAATAGCTTTTATTCCCTATTTTTACGCATGGCCGATTCGCGGATTATTTTGGGCGTTGATCCTGGAACCACCATTATGGGGTTTGGTATCATCAAAGTGGAAGGAAATACCTTGACTTGCTTGCAGTTAAATGAGTTAAAGCTTAGCCAGTATAAAAGTCACTACGAGCGTTTGGGTCGTATCTACGCCCGAACCACTGAGCTTATCGAAACCTTTAAGCCAGATGAGATGGCGCTTGAAGCACCCTTTTTTGGTAAAAATGTACAATCCATGCTTAAGCTAGGGCGTGCCCAAGGGGTGGCTATTGCTGCGGGGATTGCGCACGATTTGGCTGTTTTTGAGTATTCTCCCCGTAAGATTAAAATGGCCATTACTGGAAGCGGTAATGCCTCCAAGGAGCAAGTAGCCAAGATGTTGCAACAGCTACTAAAGCTTAAGACACTTCCCAAAAACCTTGATGCAACCGATGGACTTGCAGCTGCCGTATGTCACTATTTCAATCCGGCACAGCAAAACGAAACGAGCTATTCTGGTTGGGCATCCTTTGTTCAAAAAGAGTCCCACCGCATAAAAAAATAAGCATGTCGGGTATTTATCTCCATATTCCTTTTTGCAGAAAGGCGTGTCACTATTGTAATTTTCATTTCTCAACATCGGCCAATTATACCAACGAAATGGTTGCTGCACTCAAAAAAGAAATAGGGCTTCGTAAAGAAGAAGCCCAAGCGCCCATTGAAACCATTTATTTTGGAGGCGGTACGCCCTCCATGCTCACGGCATTTCAAATAAGCCTACTTATAGCGGAGGTCTATGCACAATTTACCGTGGTTGCATCACCCGAGATTACGCTTGAAGCCAACCCTGACGATCTAAGCCCTGCATATTTACAAGCCCTCAAAGATGCAGGAATCAATCGTTTGTCTATTGGCATACAGTCTTTTCATGACAAAGAACTGACCTTGATGAACCGTGTTCACAATGGCAAACAAGCCGTGCAAGCAGTGATTTGGGCACAAGAACTTTTTGAAAATATATCTATTGACCTTTTGTTTGGGACACCACACACCACCTTTGCTGATTGGCAAGAAAACCTAGAAACGGCTTTAAAGCTAGATGTGCCGCATATCTCTTCTTATGCTCTTACACTAGAACCCAAAACAGCACTTGAACATTTTGTCTCCAAAGGCATTGTTTTCTTGTTGGATGATGCAGATGTTGAAGCCCAATTCTTACATTTGGCAGACAGCTTAACACAAGCGGGCTATGAACATTATGAGTTGTCTAGCTTTGGGAAGCCGGGCTTTCGTTCTCGTAACAATACCGCTTATTGGCAGGGCAAACCCTATTTGGGTATTGGTCCCTCTGCACATGGTTTTGATGGAGAAAACCGCTATTGGAATGTGAGTAATAATGCTGCTTACATGAAAAAAATCACAGCGGGTGACATACCACAAACCATTGAAAAACTGAGTGTTATTGATAAATTCAACGAAGCTATCATGATAGGCCTTCGTGCTTCTTGGGGCGTTTCGTTGGAACAGTTAGAAGCAAAGTTGGGGATACGCTACCGCAATCACCTAGAGCAGCAGGCAGCCCATTTTATCAACACAGGATTGCTACATTTCGAAGACAACTGCCTAAAGGCAACGCACAAAGGCGCTTTTGTTGCCGACGGTATTGCCGCCGACTTGTTCCTTATTGATTTGCTTGAAAAAGTCCAGTAAAGTGGTGGTAAAAGTGCGGAATCGTCTCAATTCCTTTTAAGAAATTAAACACCCCAAAATGCTCGTTTGGCGAGTGAATGGCATCGCTATCTAAGCCAAACCCCATCAGGATGGTCTTGCTGTCAAGTGTTTCTTCAAACAGTGCCACAATTGGAATGCTGCCGCCATCTCGAACGGGTAGTGGTGCTTTGCCAAAGGTTTCCATATAGGCTTTGCTTGCTGCTTGAAATTCCATTCCGTCAGCATGCATCACATATGCCTCGCCGCCGTGGTGTGGCGTTATCTTTACCTTAACCCCTTCTGGTGCCAATGCGGTAAAATGCTCCGTAAAGAGTGCGGTAATTTCTTCAGAACGTTGATCGGGTACCAATCGCATGGAAATTTTTGCATAGGCCTTGCTAGCAATTACGGTTTTGGCACCTTCGCCCGTATAGCCTCCCCATATGCCATTGACATCTAATGATGGGCGAATGGATTTTCGCTCGTTGGTGGTATAGCCTTTTTCGCCATGTACTGCTGCTATATCCAACGCTTCTTTATAGGCATCAAGGGAGAAGGGAATTTTTCCCATTTCTTCGCGTTCAGACGCACTTAGCTCTGCCACCTTATCGTAAAAACCGGGTATGGTGATGTGGTTGTTTTCGTCGTGTAGGGAGGCAATCATTTGGGTCAGGATGTTGATGGGATTGGCCACTGCACCGCCATATAGACCTGAGTGCAGAT
Organism: Flavobacteriaceae bacterium; assembly: GCA_002862705.1. Classification (GTDB taxonomy): domain Bacteria; phylum Bacteroidota; class Bacteroidia; order Flavobacteriales; family Flavobacteriaceae; genus UBA7446. The sequence continues at coordinate 2,030 of PKDU01000045.1, read as the reverse complement.
CGCGATTAGGTCCTGTTACTTCCACTTCCACATAGCTCATGCCACGCAGTCCGGTGGTGATGGATGGCAAATCGTTTGCTAGCATTCCCGTATCTGAAATCAAAATAATGTCATTGTCCAGCTTTTCAGGGTTGGCGCGCACAAAGTGTTCTAGGTTATCGCTGCCCACTTCTTCTTCGCCTTCTATCATAAATTTGATGTTGCAGGGTAGTCCGCCGTTTTGCTCCATGACCTCCAATGCCTTGATATGCATAAACATCTGGCCTTTGTCGTCACAGGCACCACGTGCAAATATGGCTCCATCGGGGTGAAGGGCCGTTTTTTTAATTACCGGGTCAAAGGGATCGTTGTCCCAAAGGTCCAGTGGGTCTGGGGGTTGTACGTCATAATGTCCATAAACCAGCACGGTGGGTAGGGAAGCATCAATTATTTTTTCACCATAAACAATGGGAAAGCCTTTAGTAGGACACAGCTCGGTATGTGTGCAGCCAGCTTTTGCGAGGGCTCCTTGCACGGCCGTGGCCGCTTTTTGCATCTCCGGGATGTAGGTAGAATCTGCGCTAATGGAAGGAATACGGATAAGCGAAAACAGTTCTTCTAAGAAGCGATTTTGGTGTTCTTGGACGTATGTTAAAAAATTTGACATAGGGATTTGAATAAGCAACTAAGGTATAAAATACTTATACGATAAGAAAGTGGTTTTGAATTAGGGAAACATCCTTATATTTGCCGTCCTAATGCGGGTGTGGTGAAATTGGTAGACACGCTAGATTTAGGATCTAGTGCTTCACGGCGTGGGGGTTCGAGTCCCTTCACCCGCACAAAACCCCGACTTCTTTGCTGGGGTTTTTTCTTTCCATATAAGCCAAAACCCTTTTCAGTTAAATAGACTACATAAATATACGAAAAACATCAAAATTGGCAGTTGTCAGACAGTTAAATTTTGTCTTACGTAAAACGAATCTTCCCTGTAATAAGTAACCAGGTTTTATAAAATCAACTGAAAACTGGCAGTTAATTCTTTACAACCTTATACGTTAGTTCTTCGTTGTTTGACTTGTCTGTTGCTTTAACTATGTATGTTGCAGTAGACAGGTGTTCCATATTGATGTTGTTTCCTGTAAGTGCCATTACTTTATTCCCTGCCATATCGTATACCTCTATGTCGTACTCTTTATCGCTGTTTAGCGCCAATAGAGATGATGTAGGGTTGGGATATAGTGTTGGTCTATTAAATTTGTTTTCAATAATTTCAGGATATGCAGATGCTAAAACCGCTTGGCTATTCAATTTAAACTTGTATACAATGTATCGCCAAGTAGTGCCTGTGTTGGTAGGGTATAATGTTACTTTTTCCCCTCCACAAAAATAACCGTCACCCACATATTGAATATTGTGTAAAATAAAATTTCCATTTTGGTCTGCTGATTCTATATATACTTCTCCGGGGCTTGTATTTGAAATAAAATCAACGTACCAAATTTCACCTGAAGGTATAATTCCAAACAAATCGTCATAATTTTCACCGGCATCTAAATTAAAAGTAAAAGCGCTAATTGAATATGCTTTATTAAAATCTAAACCTTGGCTAAATGAAAGAAATGGGAAAAATTATGTGATTATAATTTTTTTCATCGTATTGTATTTAGTGGTACTAATTTAAGGAAAAATATATAACCAAAAATTATGTGTATTTCGCCTACAAATGTCAATCGTTTATTATACTGTAAATGGATATGTTATGTCCCAAATATGTCCCAATAAAGTATAAATTAATCCTTAACAGGTAGTATAAAAAAATAATGACATTCTGTATCGATACAATAAGTCTATTTCCCATTGTAATCTATATACAATGATTGTCGCTCCTCCCGCTAGTGGAAAAGGGGTAATGAATGACGCAAAGCATCTCTTTTCTGCAATTGAGAAACAACGGCGAGATATGTATAAGACATTCACTATCCCAGGAAATATTTCTGCAGCAATGCTCATTCAAATGATGAGTGCAAACGAAGGCTCTGGCATCTTTA
>PKDU01000016.1 GCA_002862705.1 Flavobacteriaceae bacterium | reverse complement strand
GTCTACATATTCGATATAGTCAACCAAAAAGGAAGGCTCCAAAGCCCACCTGGGGTTCATTTCAAAAAAGTTTCCTGCCGACACCAAAAAACGACTTGGTCTTTCAAGCAATACTTGATCGCTGATATCTTTGCCTACAAAAACAAGATTTTGAACGGTAAGATGCGTGTAAAAAGAAACCAAATTATACGTCATCCCAACATCAACATACATACTTGAACTATTCACTTCCCCTCCTTTTACCACCGCTTCAGAGGAAGAGGCAAAAGCCGTTTGGTCGTGTTGATGAAAAGAGCCGCCTACCGTAACTCCAAAAGATAGTTGGTTTACTTCGTCTACATCTCTGTAGGTGTTAATATGGTGCGCATATGTTGCTTGTATTCCTGTCCTAGAATGAAAGCCATTTTTGTCATTGAAAAGCATACCACCAACCCCTGCTTTGTCGCCTATTCTTGCGTGCGCGTTTAACGTCTGCATAGAGGGTGCGTTTGCGATCTCCAACCACTGCGTTCTAAAAGATGTTCTAATCTTCATGCCCTCATAATGAGCGCCAGCCATAGCAGGATGTAATATGTAATAATTATCGCTGAGATAATCGGTATATATAGGCATGCGATATTGTGCTGTTGCTGTAGCAACAAGCATCAAAAAAAGGGACGTGAGTCTAGTAACTGGTTTTTTCTTATTCGACATGTAAAGAATTCATTACATTCGTGCAAGTTACATAAACCTATGCTAAAGTTGTTTCGTAATATAGTACCGATTTGCGTTATTGCTGCCTTTTTGTGCTTGCCCATGGCTTTATTTGCTCAGCTAAGCAAAGTACATTACATACCTCCTATATCGGTGACTACTCAATTAGGAAACAGTGAGCCGGAAGACCAATTTATTTATATTTCAACCCCAAGTGTTAATCCAATCACTGTTGTTATAAAGCCTGTTGGAGCTGCGCGGTCAGATTACATTTACAAAACGGTTTCAAATAATGCCCCCGCTGAAGAGAATATACGTTTGCCTGGCGGGGTAACAAGCCTTATAGGCATGTGGGATACGCAACTAGTAATTCCTGAGTCCCTAGGCGCAGCTATTCTTAATGATAAGGGGTATATTATTGAGGCTGAAAAGCCTATTTATGTTTCTGTTCGGCTTCAAAGCCAGGCTCAGGCGGGAGCTATTGTCTCTAAGGGAGGGGCGGCGCTTAGTGATTCCTTTCTTTTTGGTGGTTTTGTAAATTTTAATCCCATACAAGTCGAATATAATAACTTCTTTTCTGTAATGGCTATTGAGGACGATACTGAGGTTACGGTCGAATTTCCAAAAGGAGTTGCGCTTTCAAACTACCGCGGATCTTACCCTGTGTCATTTAAACTTGAGAAAAACGAAAGTTTTGTAGGAATTTTAGAAGCAGTAAATGACCCTAACAATATTGACGGTCTAATTGGGGGTAAATTAACATCAACTAAAGATGTTGCTGTTATTTCAGGAAGTACTACTGGTACAAATGGGACTGGCATGGGTCACGACTACGGCATTGATCAGCTAGTAGGCACAGAAAATGCTGGGAAAGAGTTTATTTTTATAAGAGGTGAGTCTCCGAAAACTGTGGGAGGCAATCCTTATTACAGTATAGAAAATATTATTTTGGTGCCTCTGGTAGCTGGAACGACTTACGTGGCTAATAATGGGCCTGCAACTCCAATTACAGGGGATTACGCTGTAATAGAAGGAGATGCTTATAACAATAATGACAATATGTATGTGGTTACGTCAGATCCTGTTATGGCATTTCAGGTAATTGGAGGAGTGCCAAGTAGGCTAAATAATCCTGAGCCTAATCAGGGAATGTTTGTGGTGCCACCCTTAAACTGTACCGCAAAAGGTGAAATCAACAATATTCCATTTATTAATAGAATTGGTCCAACAAATCCACAAAATGGAGGCATTGGGATTGTTGCAGAAACTGAAAATGATGTTTTTTTAAATGGATCTTTGCTTAACGGCGCACAATCTACAGAGAACCCAAACTATGTTACTTATCGAATTTCTGGGCTTGATCAAAATTTATATGATGTAAATAGTACTGGCGAGCTATATGTTTCTTATTTCACATACAGGGGCTCCTCTACTTCAGGAGGGTTTTATTCGGGGTTTCAATCTGCCCCAGAGTTTGTTTTTGATGTAGATCTTGTTGCCCTTGGTCCATGTCTTCAAAATAACCTAACATTAAATGCAAGCGGTGTAAGCGGTCTAGACTCTTTCGAGTGGTGGTATAACCCGGATGCTGAAGAGGATCCGGCTAAATGGCAGAAGATTCCGTCTACTGCAAATATTAATTCATTAACTCCTTCGCAAATTGGATGGTACCAGTTGCGAGGAGTATTTTTTTGTGGTAGTATTTCTGAGACCCTAGTTTCAAATCCGGTTTATATTGGAAATTGCCCAGAAGATAATGACGATGATGGCATTCCAGATAATCTAGACTTAGATGAAGATAATGATGGTGTGCTTGATAGCGAAGAATCTGGGGGTAGTTTTGTTTTTAATTTAATTGATCCTTATAACCCGGTAGTTCCAGCAGCAACAAATAAATCCGTTTCATTGCCATCTGGGTATTCTGTAAATAGTGTGGTTTCATTGTCATCAGGCAGTTCAATAGTGGGCGGCAATACTGGTTCGATAACGGTTACAATCCCCGCTAATGCATCTGCGGTAAATAACTATACGCTTAATTTTAGTCAGCCGTCGAATATTCAGGTTTCTTTTCTGGACGCTTCATCACGAGTCGATAATGAAATTATAAAAATTCAAACTTCAGACACGAATAAAACAATTTCTCTTATAAATATTGAAAATGATTTTTTTGTTGATACTGATTATGACGGTGGCTTTGAGTCTGGGATAGCATATTATACCAGTAATTCAATACTTGGGAAATTTAATCCTTCTGTAAGCGGGGCGAGTGATATTACAGTAGTTGGCAGCAAGATTTCAGATATCACTATTAGCCATAAATTAAATAATTTGACTGATGATGGAAAATTAACTTTTTTAATTTCATTTTTTGATCTTCCGCTAAATACAGATTCAACGTTGACTGGAGGAGATTCTATCCCTGATTATTTAGATAATGATAGTGATGGTGATGGCTGTTTTGATGTAATTGAAGCCGGTTTTGAAGATATGGACAATGATGGCCTAGCTGGTGTAGGTCCTATATTTTACGACCCTTCGAGCCCTACCTCATCTGCCGACGAACGTGGGCGCGTTGTTTATTCGGGTTATGATTATACGCAAGCTGTACGAGACTTTAATAATAATGCCGTATTTGACTTCCAAGAGCCAGGCCCTATTCCAGAGTTTTCTTTAGAGCCAATAGCTACATCTATTAGTGAAGGAGAAGTTGCTGCTTTTACTGTCGCTTTTAATAATGCGAATAATATTCAATGGCTAATGGACGGAGTTCCCATTTCAAATGATGCCATATTTAATATTTCCTCAGACGTTACAACTCTCAATGTAAAAACTTCTGATACTAGTTTAGACGGAAAAAAGTTTTCTGTTTTAATTAGCGGTAATATGTATTTGTGTACTTCTTCGTCAGTTGAAGCTACACTAACCGTTTTAGCCGTGCCAACAGCTCCTATTTTAGAAAAGCTTTATGCATTTTGTGATATAGGGGATGTTGGGGATTTAAAAGCTCTCATTGGTCAAACTGATATCAATATTTATGAAAATGAGACTGGAGGAAGTCCCTTAAACAATAATGTTTTGCTGAGTAATGGAGCGGATTATTATGTTAGCGCCTTCAATAGCTTAGGAGGCGAAAGTCTGTTACGCTCAAAAACAAATGTGCTTATCTCTTCGCCAGTAATAGTTGCAGATAATAACGCTGTTTGTATGGGTGAAAGTATTGTATTAAAAGTAAATGGGGTGCCTCAAACGGTAAGTGAATTTGAGGCTGATAACCCTACACTCACAAGGTTTTTGGAATATTCGGGGTCAGCTTATTTTTATGATCCTACTGTCCAAAATTGGAATGATGCTGATGAGTTTATATCGAGTTTAGGTCCTGGAGCAACAATGTATCAAATTAATACGATTGCCGAACACGACGCTGTATGGGATGCTTTGGTGGCAAATAATTATAATACATCTGGACGGTTTTGGCTTGGGCTAAAACAATACCCTGGTCTAAAAGGCAATCCTGAAGAGATTGATAAAGGTTGGCGATGGTTAGATGGCCGAGACCTTGATCCAGCTTGGGATTTGTGGTATGATAATCCTTCTACTTCTTACCAAGAAGAGCCTAATGACTCTCCGCCGCAGTGTTATCAGGGTTGCTCAGAAAATGGTGATGAAGATTACGGGCAGTTTAATTACAATCCCCAAATGGGAAAATTTTTCAACGATATTGGCGAAAACAATGGTAACTCCAGAGCTGTAATTGAGTTTTCTGGACTGTCTGGAGTGAATTGGTACAAGCAAGAGGCGGGCGGCACAAAAACTCAGATTACAGGGATGACAAGTAACAGCATTGTAGAAACACCTTCGGTTACCACAACCTATTTTTATGAAGTCAGGGTAAATGGTGTGCTTTGTGAGGACAGTATTACCATCACCGTTAATGACTTACCAGCGTTAATCCCCGCCAATGATATCATGGCTTGTGATAACAACCTAGATGGCGACAGCAGTGACACCAATGAGGCTGACTTTGATCTAATACAACAAAGAAAAGATATGCTGCTAAGCATTGTTGACCGAAACGTCTTTTATTATGAAACCAATACGGCAACTGTTGCTGACAGCATCTCAACGGCTGTACCCTACACCAATACAACAAACCCCCAAACAATGTATTTTAGGGTTGTAAACACCAATACCGGCTGTTTATCTGAAAACTTTGGGAGCTTTGATTTGATTGTCGATGACCTTCCGCCAGAAATAACCATTGCTGACTTACACGATTGTGATGACGATTCCGTAGGGAATGATAAAGACGGTGAGCACACTTTTGACTTAACAACTAAAACCAATGAAATTTTGACAGCTTTAGGGGGGGTAAGTAAAGCCTTCGCCATAAGCTATCACAAATCATTACTTGATGCCAAAGGCGATACTGGGGCTATTACTTCTTATACAACACTGCCTGCAGATAGCGGCGAGAAAGAAATTTTTGTTCGCATAAAAGACAACCTTACGGGCTGTGTTAGGTATGACAATTCTTTTAAGGTAATCGTAGACAAACTCCCTACGCCGCTCATTTCAACAATAGAAATCGAGCAATGTGAAAGTGATGGTCAAATTAAGTACAACCTCAACACGCTTGTTGATCGCTATTCTGCAAATGCTGCTAATGAAACCTTTGAGTTTTACTTAGATGCTGCCTTGACAAACCCCGTGGTTGACCCCGAGACTTTTATTATACCGGTCGGTACTTCCTCACAAAACGTATATATAAAAATCATCGATAACAATTCTCTTTGTGCGCGTTTTGATGATGTGTTTACTGCTTTAGGCCCTAGAGAGCCCATAAAGATTTCTTTTACTATTGGAACTAACGATACGCCTGCGGCGTTTACGCCACTAACTTTTTACGATTGTGTTGATGAAAGTAGTGGTACTCCAGTAACGGGAACTTTTGAGGCATCCATTTTCAACGATATTAGAGCAGATTTATTGGCCGCAGATCCAGACTACAACATGCCAACCGTAGAAATTAATTTTTACAAAAGTGAATTAGATGCTATTTTTCAAAGAAATGTCATTGATGTTACGCAGCCACTGCTTGTTAATCCTCCCTTAAAAACACAGGAAATATGGGCGGGCGTTCAAGATGTCGGCGTAAAAATTGAATGTTTAGGGCGCATTAAAGTCGCTGATTTGATTTTGACGCCTTTTCCAACATTTGATCTGCCATCAACACAGGTGTTCTGTACCAATTTGGGTACGGACCTTATTCGTATTACCAACCAAGGGGGTTCCTATACTTATGCTTGGACGCTTAACGGCGCACCTTTTACCCAGACCACAGCAGACATAAGCATTGCTGCCGGCGGAACCTATGAAGTTACGGCAACAAATACTTTAACGGGTTGTGAGACAACCAAAACCATTGTGGTAAATGAATCCGAGTTTCCGCTATTTGATCTTAACGATTTAACCGTTTTTGACTTGACTGGAGATGGCAGCAACCGAATTGAAATCCTGACAGGCATCGGAGCGCTTGGGATTGGCGACTATGAATTCGCCTTAGATGGAGGGCCTTATCAAGACAGCCCCATTTTTGAAGACGTACCGCCGGGCATACATCAAGTTTCCGTTAGAGATAAAAACGGATGCGGTACAAAAAGCGTCGCTGCTTCAGTAATTGGTTATCCGCTTTATTTTACACCAAATGGCAATGGCCAAGACGATAATTGGCAGGTTTTGGGAGTCAACGGAGTATTCCAGTCGCAATCTTTGATTTATATTTTTGATCGTCATGGAAGGCTGTTGGCACAAATTGCACCCGATGGTCCTGGTTGGGACGGCACCTATAACGGCACGCCCATGCCTGCTGATGATTACTGGTTCAGGGTAGGGTTAGAAGATGGCCGAACGTTTACGGGACATTTTAGCTTAATTAGATAAATGAAACGGATTCCGACAACCGTGTTTAGTGAGTGGGCAGCCATTGGTCGAGACGAACGCATGGCCAAAGGCCACGAGGTTGCCGTGAAGAGTATGCTTGACTACGCCCTTAAAGGCTTAGACCACTACAACTTTATTGACGCTGGGTGTGGAAACGGCTGGGTTGTGCGCCTGGTAAAAGCACACACGGGCTGTGCGGCGGCGGCTGGCGTTGATGGCGCGCAGATGATGATTGAAAAAGCACGGTCAATTGACCCTACAGGCGCATATTTCCATGCTGATTTAAGCAATTGGGCGCCAACTAAAAAAGTGCATGTTGTGCATTCGATGGAGGTGGTATATTACCTTTCTAACCCAAAAGCGTTTATCGCCAACGTATATAAAAACTGGCTAAAAGAAGATGGCCGGCTTATTGTAGGGCTTGACTTCTATAAAGAAAATACGGTTTCCCACTCTTGGCCTGAAGACTGTGGAGTTTCCATTATGCAACTGCTTCCTGAGGCAACGTGGGTTGGCTTTTTTAAAGAAGCTGGGTTTCGTAATGTACAATCTTGGCGTGTTGACGCAAAAGAGAATTGGGCCGGAACCTTGGTTATAACGGCCGTTAAATAATTGCTGTTACTTAAACGCTCATTGGACTTTAACAGCAAGTCCTTTCTTAAGGCCACAACAAAAAACCCCGCCACAAGCAGGGTTTTGTTTTTAAAAGTCCGCCGTTGTATTATCTAGCCGCCTTAAGATTAAACCAATAGGCAATTTTACCTTGTTCGTTAATTAAATACCACTCATTGAAAAGCGCCTTTTCTAGTACAGTTCCTTCGCTATCGCTAACAGAACCATTGAAACCAGCATTTACCCATTCGCTTGTAGCTTCTGGGTTGTCGTCTTTTACTGAAAATGCCCAGTCAAAACTCCATTCATAGCTAAGCGTATCTGACTTTAATTCTGCTATGAATTCTTCTGTGTTTTGAACTTTTCCATCATACCAAACAAATTGGGCTGAGTCTGCGATAAGTTCGCGCATGCCTTCAAAGTTTCCATCTAACCAAAGCTTGTCCATGGCTATTACAACGTCAACAGATGTTTGGCTGCCCATGGTAATTGCTGTTTCTCTTGGACTAAATCCATTCGCTGGGTTTGTTTGTGTACAAGACACAATCGATGCTGTCAGTAACAGCGTAAAAAAAATGTGTTTCATTGTTATTCCTTTTAAATTATTACTCTAAAATACACCTTTTTAATTTGCTGAACATTGCGCTGCAAAATCAGCCCTACAGCAATCTTGGTTTATTTATATTTGAAGATGGAATTTGACATCCCTAAAGAGGTTCTGGTAGGCATGGCTGTAATTATTTATGGCATTGTGCTCTTTGCCTTATTCAAAAGAAAAGGATAAAACGCCTTTTTTGTTTTTTTACAAAAAACCCCTCAAGAAGAGGGGTTTTAAGGGTGGTCCCACCTGGGCTCGAACCAGGGACCAACTGATTATGAGTCAGCTACTCTAACCAACTGAGCTATAGGACCTGAATGGCAAAAATACACAATAATTTATCAGTTCTTCATCTGTTGTAAAACATTTTTCTGTCGTCCGACATAAGCCTAAAAGGCGTGGAAACCTTATGCCGCTGGTTCTGAAAAAGGACAATTCGGGTCAAAAAGTGTTTGTGTAAGTTCTTCAAAAACAAGGGCTGCTTTTTGCATCTGTTCGGCCGCTAGTATTGGTGAAACCTTTCCGCGAGGTGATGCCTTTTCTCCTACATAAAGCACCCCTTTTTTATATTGCTTAAGGGCTATAATACCCGCCTGCCCTGCTGGATTATTTGGGTTGTGTGTGTTCCATAGCATTGCATACATAAGCAACTGCCGTGCCTGACCCCTGTCTGGATCGTTAGCCAAGTCCGTCCAGTCCATGATTCCTAAATCTTGCAACTGCCCCGTTTTATAGTCCAAAACACGGATGGTCCCATTGTATTTGTCCACCCGATCAACCGTGCCTTTAAACGTGACAGGTCCTTCAATGCCCGGTACTGTTTGAGTCATGGATAACTTTTGCTCCAATGCTACAATTTCAATTACATTCCCCGCTACGATTTCACCCTGTTCATGAGCAATGATATTTTGAATGTTCCGCTTTATCGCTGCCAAGGCAAGCACGTTTTTCCCTGAAATGTTTTGAGGGTGTTCGCGTTTAACCATTTCGTCAGCAACGGTATCCACGCGGTCTATCATGTCCTTACAATCGGATTGTGATAACTGCTTGCCCACAAAGGGCATATAAAGCGCTTCCAAACAGTTATGGGTTAATGTTCCATAGGTTTTGTGCGAGAAATACGTTTCAAGCTCGTCTTCTTCTCTCAATCCTAACAAGTATCGTTTGTAAAAAGCATATCCGTCTTTTACAAACGCGTTTAATCCTGAAGGAGAAAAGCCGGCCTTAGCCAACTCCAGTAGCTTTTCCATCACAGCAGGTGTTTTTGGAATGCTTTTGTGGCTGCTTGGCGGTGGCACAAATGGCACATTTTGGGTGTGCTCTTGCCAACTGTGCGTTTCTGGGCAATCAAACGCCCATTGTCTTATGAATCTGCTGGGCTCACCCACTTGGATTCCATCTGTAGTACCGTTATAAAACAGCTTAACCTTAGCGGCGCGATACATAAGGCGATAAAAATGATAGGTAAAAATGGCGTCTTGCTCATCTTGCGTCGGCAGTCCAAACGCCTTTTTAACTTCATAAGGAATCCAAGACGGCTGCTCGCTTTGCCCCGGTAAAACGCCCTCATTAACACCTGCTACCAATACATTATCAAAATCAATGGCTCTCGTTTCCAAGACACCTAGGATTTGTAAGCCTTCCAATGGAGCGCCTACAAAATTTAGTTTTTGCCCTGCGCTCAGTTGGCTGTAAAGATTGCGCAGCAAGGAAAATGAAAAGTCTTGATGTAGCCCTGCTGCTACATCTTTAATTTGGCTCAACAGCACCATCAACTTCTCAACGGCAAGGCTATATGCTTGTCTTACTGCTTGGCTTTGTTGCACGTCATAAAACAGCGGCAAGACCTCTAGCATATCGGCAACCCACTGGTTGGGTGTTCCGTTCAGCCTAAATAATGTATCAACGCTTGCATGTGCTGCTTTGGGAACAATCGCTTTTATATAAGCCGTGTCTAAGTAGCTTCTATGTTCTTTTTTTGCCTGTTCCAATACTTCGTCTAAATTGGGTGCTGTGGTTAAAAACAACGCCTTGGTTTCAGTAATGGAAAGCACGCTTTCTACATCTGCAAAATAAAAGCCTTTTTCCGTTTGACGAACGGCCATTTTTAAGAGCGCATTTATAAAAATAGCTGTGGGGTGTTGATCGAGCGGAAAGCCCATCGTGATATTCAACTTGTCAATTGAAGGTGGGAGTGCATAAAGCAACGGCATAAGCAAAGACTCGTCTGCAAGCACAACCGCCGTTTTAGACCAATCCTGCTGATTGTCCATCTTGGCCAATAAATCTCCTATTTCTTTGGCCTGTCCCAGCTGTTGCTGCACCTGTGTTACCTTTATACTTTTGGGGTCGTGAAAATGAGCATGCGCCTGATTAAAGGGCTGCTGTTTATACTCGGGCCAAGTTGAAATATAGCTGCGAATAAAACGCCCCGCTTGGTGTAGCTCATCGTCTAACATCTGCTTATCGATATCCCAAAAAACCTGTGCGCGGTCTTGTGTGAGTAGCTCGCGAACAATAAAAATTTCACTAGGGCTCAAGGCGTTTAAGCCACAAAAAACAAATTGGGTTTTTGAGTTGTGCTGTAAAAAGGTCTCCAACAGTTCGGTTGACATGCGATAACACATGCCGGGCGTTGTTTGTCCGCTTTCTTCAAGGCGATGCATAAACTCGTGATACATGTCTGGAAGGCGTTTCCAAAACGCTGTGTAATCTTGAATAATTTTGTCTTGCGCTTGTCCCCATGCCCTAATTTCGTGTAAGGACGACATATAGGAGAAGAAGTCCTTTCGGTCTACCAAGTATTGATCTATGGTGTTTAGGTCCTTTAGCAAGGGGGTAGACCATCCCAAAAAAGTTTCAAAGCTGTTGGGCTTGTCCTTTTTATCTATTGATGCGCAATAGCTCTGATAAAGCGCCTGTTGCTGCTCTAAGTCTGTCGCAGGTTTAAGCGTGCTTATGGCCACAACAAAGTCGTCGATGCTGTAAGACTGAGGAAGAATAAGAGGGCCCTCTAGGGCCACTGTGAGTTCTTTTTGAAGAAAGAGTTGAGCCCTTCGATTTGGCAAAACGAAGCACATGTTTTCCCAGTCGGGTTGTTGCGCTTTTAACGATTGCACTACGGTTCCTAAAAAAGAATTCGCCATGCCCTAAAATAAAAAAACGCGGTGAAATCACCGCGTTTTGTTTATGTTATTACTGTTGTGGTATTTAGTTCACTACTTTGAACTCTACACGACGGTTAATCGCACGACCTTCTTCCGTGTCATTGCTTGCTTTTGGCATAGATTCGCCAAATGCTTTTGTGCTTAAACGACCTGCGTCAATACCAACATTAACCAAGTAATCTTTAATAGAGCTTGCTCTGTTGTTAGACAATGGGTTGTTGAAAGACTCTTCGCCTGTATTGTCTGCGTGACCCTCAATACTAATGTTTGCATCGCTGTTGGCCAACAGTACTTTGATCACTGTAGAAAGACGTTGAACGTCCGTAGCGTCAATATTGTACTTTTCTAAATCAAAGTTAATGTCATAATCCCCTAACATAGAAAGTGGAAACTCTGGGCAACCGTTGTTAGAAGCCGGGCCTGCTACTGCGGGACACTTATCATCTTTGTCTGCAACACCATCGCCGTCTGCGTCTGGGCAGCCATTCATGGCTTTGCTTCCTGCTGCGTTAGGACAAGCGTCGTCTGCATCTTTAATGCCATCGCCGTCTGCATCTGGACAACCATTCAAGGCTGCAACACCAGCTACGTTAGGACAAGCGTCGTCTGCATCTTTGATGCCATCGCCGTCTGCATCTGGGCAACCGTTAAGGGTCGCTAAACCAGCTGTCATTGGGCAATCGTCGTCGCTGTTTTTGATGCCATCGCCGTCGTCGTCTGGACAACCGTTAAGGCTTTCTAAACCGGGAACTTCTGGACATTCATCAACGCTATCTTTAACGCCGTCTCTGTCTCTGTCGCCATCGCCAAAAGCAAACGTTAAGCCTGCAAGGTGTTGAAAGTGGTGACGTCCGCCGGCATCGTTGCTGATTAAACCGTCAAGCTCTTTGGTATACATTTTATACGACGTCTTAACAGAAAGCGCAAGGGCATCGTTAAACCAATAGTTAATTCCTGCTCCTGCGTAAACAGCGAAGAAGTCTTTGGTATCTGGTGATATGCCCGATAAACCGCCCGCGTAGCCTAAGCCGGCACGTAGTGTTGGCTCAAAATTGCCTAAATCAATCACTTCTCTAGAAGACAAAGAGGTACCTAGGTCTATGACATAGTACAAATCATCTTCTCCTGATATGCGATCAATATTATTGATTGTTCCTGCTAGATTAACGGAAAATCCAGATCCGATGTACCTTGAAATTTCGAGGTAAGAAAAGTTTGGAGAAATGCTTAAGTCTTCTTCAGCAAAACTTCCCGTTTGGTACAGGTCAACAGCGTTAGTACCAACTGTTATGCCCCAGGGATTGCTATCGTTCTGTGCATACACAGCTGAAGAAAACACAGCTACCATAAACATTGTGGATATATAATTTTTCATGATTGTAGATTGATAATTTATGCAAAAATACTAAACTTCTTTGAAAATAAGACTGTTTCCGCAGTAAACCAGCAGTTTTTGTTTAACGTTAAGCGCTTGAAGTCTTAAACATGTAGCATATTCTTCAAGCTGATTCGCATGCCTTTTGTGGTGTTGGCCTGTCTTGTAATCCAGCAAAAAGACGTTTTTCTCTTTTGTAATAACAAATCTGTCGGGGCGCAATACCTCCCCGTTTGCAGTAATAAGTGCACGCTCTTTATAAGGTGTGTTGGCAGGGTCAAAAAAAACAGCCAACTGCTCGTGAACCAGCATCTCTTGTGCACTTTTAAATAATCGTTCGTATGGTGTTGCTCCCAGCCGTTCTTTAGCATTAGCCTGGCTAAGGGCGCGCTCCAAGTCTTGTGGCACATCTACATGCGCCATAACCTCGTGAAGCACGGTGCCAAAAAGCGCTTCCGTTGATTGGACAGACCTGTCTGCAACAACTCTAGTGGCTTGGGTTAAATTAAAGGTAAACGGAGTTGTCGTCTCATTTAACGCTGTTGTTTTGGGTGTTCGCTTCATCCGCACACCAAAAGTGACTTCTTGCGCTTCTAGCTCGGGAATGACTTGTACAAAAATATCTGGGAGGCCTTTGGGCAACGCTTCTCTATTTCCTTTTTGCGTAATGATGTGAAGTTCTTCAATAGGCCGTGTCATCCCTACGTAAAGCGTGTTCAAGGTGTCCATAAAAGATTGGGCGTAATAGGTGTCATACGTATGCCTTGCCCCTTCGCCAAGATTGGAAAGGTTTTGAGAAATGGGCAGCAACATTTCTTTGAACGGGGTATAGGCGCCCTCTGGAAGCGGAAACCAAGCAAGGTTGTTGTTGCCCTCAATCCATTTGCTGTCTGAAAACGGTAAAATAACCACTGGAAACGCCAAGCCTTTTGCCTTGTGTGTGGTCATAATTTTAACCGCGTTTCTGTTTTCAGGAGGCCGAACGGTCCAGTGCTCTTTGTTTAACTCCCAATGCGAAATAAGCGCTATGGGGGTGCCCTCTCTATTGCCCTGCCATTTTAAGACTTCGTCTAAAAACGCTTGTATGTAAGCGGTTAGGTCTGTTGCCAGCGAAAGCGCCCATACCGCATATTCTAAAGCAGCATAGATGGGTAATTGGTTAAACGTGCTTAAGTCAAACTTTTGGCTTGACAATGATAAAAGAACGTGTCGTAATGGGCGCTGTATTTGTTGTGTTGTCCACTCAAAAGGCTTGGACTGTAAGAGGGCAAACTGTTCTAGAACAGCATAACGATTTATCTTGCTTTTCGGCGCTACGCGTAGTTTTACAAGACTCATTAAAAACAGAACTTCTGGACTTTGCGATACGAGTAACGACTCTGAGGAGGTAATCTGAATTCCTGCTTCTGTAAGTGCTTTAGCAATCTGTACGCCTTGCTTATTTTTTCTTACTAAAACGCAAATGTCTTCGGGGCCATACCCTTGTTCCAAACAGTCTTTGACACGCCCTAAAACGTGAGCCTGGTATGCCGACATGCGTTCATCGTTGTTTTTACCTGTTACAGCCGCAACCGTAACATAGCCGCCTGCCTTACTGTTCGGTTCTTGTTTACACGATTTTGCATAAAGTGCCTGCTGAGAGGCTAGGGGCAAGAATTGAGAGGCCTTGGTAAAAAAATCGTTGTTAAAAGAAACTATGTTGGGAAGACTTCTAAAGTTTTTTGGCAGGTTTTCGACTTCGGGGCTTATGCTAAACGGAACTTCTTTATTCACCAAGGCCATAAACTGCTCTGGATATCCGCCTCGCCATCTGTATATGGATTGCTTTGCGTCGCCCACCAAAACCAAAGAACCCTGGCGTTCGCTGTCTTCTAACGCGTGTGAAAACAAGGGGTGGAGGTTTGCCCACTGTAAAACCGACGTGTCTTGAAATTCATCAACAAAAAAGTGTTGGAAGCGTACGCCAAGCCGTTCAAACATAAAGTGGGTGTTCGTGTCTTTAATAGCGTCTGAAATCAGTTTGTTAAAAAAGCCCAACAACTGGTTATTTCGTTCTTCTTGTAAGGCCGAAACTCCCTGACCAATGTGCTGCATAAGCGACAGTGGCACCACATTCCTGCGGAGCAAGTTCAACAAAACAAGCTGTCGCCAATATTGTGTATACATTTCTAAGAGTGCAGTGACCTGGTCTTTAATGCTGTCAAATACCCCTTGCGCTTGGTCTGTGGCGCTCTTTTTTAAAAACATCCCCGTTTCGAGGCTTTTGGACAAGGTCAGGTTGAGCATTTCTTTGGGCCATTCGCCCTGTGCCAAAAGTGTCAACAGCTTGGGTAAGGATTCGTGTGGAAAAAACGATGTCGGGATTTGTAAGTCTTCAAATGCCTGGAGTATCGCTTTTGACTCCGCTTGTATGGGGGCCAATATGATTTCTGTTTGGGTTTTTAACTTTTGGTTTAGGTCAACAAAGGCCTTGATGGGCACGCCTTCCAAGTCGGCCAGCGATTGCATGTGATTTTCGTTTAAATACATTTGAGCAATGGTATTTAACTCCTTGGTAACGTCCCAAGATTTGAAATCATCTGACTTTTGCGATACATAACTGACCAAGACTTGGGTCAGTGCTTTGTCTTCTCCTGCCCTGCTGAGTACTTGCTCCACCACTTCGGCCATAAATGACTTGCCGTCTAAGGCCACTTCAAATCGGGCGTTGATCCCTAGGTCTCTAGCAAACGTCCGAATGATTTTGTGCGTTAGCTTGTCTATGGTGGCTACTTGCAGCTGTCCAAAGTGATGTAACATATAGCGGTATGCCCTTTTTGATCGTTGGTGCAGCTGGTCGTTGGTTAGGCCGCACATGTCGGCGATTTCCAAAAACATGCTGTCTTCTTTGGCCTTTTCGGGGCTTGAAGCAAATGAAGCTAAGTGAACTAAAATACGGGATTTCATTTCTTGTGCCGCCTTGTTGGTAAAGGTTATGGCAAGCAAGCGCCTTAGCTGTTCCGGTTGGCTGCTGTCAAGCAGACGAAAGAGAAAAGCGCGCACAAGGGTGTGGGTCTTTCCAGAGCCCGCCGAAGCATTAAAAATAACAAAAGGAGGTGTGGCTGTGCTTGACACGGCAATTGGTGTTTATCAGAACTAAATATAGGAATATATGCGTAACTTTGTGCTAAATAAAATATAGAATATGGCTTTTAAACTTCCTTCACTTCCATACGCCGCAGATGCGCTGGAACCACACATTGATGCAAAGACAATGGAAATTCACCACGGAAAACACCACAACGGGTATACCACCAAGCTTAATGCTGCCATTGAAGGCACGGCGCTTGAAGGTAAATCAATTGAAGAAATTTTAGGTGATCTTGACATGAGTAACGCTGCCGTTCGTAACAATGGCGGAGGTTATTACAACCACTGCTTATTTTGGGAAATCATGGGCCCTGACGCAGGAGAGATGTCTTCCGAACTAAGCGCTGCGATTGAGAGTGCATTTGGTTCTTTCGACGCTTTTAAAGATGCTTTTTCAAAAGCAGCAGCAACACAGTTTGGCTCTGGATGGGCATGGTTATGTGTACACAACGATGGCAAATTAGAGGTGTGCTCAACGCCAAACCAAGACAATCCGCTGATGAAAGACGTCAGCTGTGGGGGAACTCCCATACTTGGATTGGATGTTTGGGAACACGCATATTACCTAAATTACCAAAATAGACGTCCCGATTATATCGAAGCGTTCTTTAAGGTTGTGAATTGGTCTGAAGTCAGCAAACGCTACGCAGCAGGCTAAAAATCAGTGTGTTACAAAACAAAAAAGAGGGCTAAATTAGCCCTCTTTTTTTGTGTTAAATAAAAAAGGTGGAAAGAATCCACCTTTTTTGCCCCAAATCTTACCATGAACTTAACCTACTTATGTTATGGCTTTGCTAATATACAAACAGAATTTACAAATCAAAGCAAAATTTAAGTTTTTTTTAAATTTCAATAAGCGCGACCCTTATTACCCTCGTAAAAGTTGATATAAGCCTGGTTGACAACCTTGTTTCCGCCATCGGTTGGATAGTTGCCTGTAAAGTACCAATCGCCTTTGTTTTCGGGGCAAGCCTTGTGCAAATTGGCAACAGACTGAAAAATGACGTCTACCTCCGCATTGATGTCTTTGGTGCGCAACATAGCTGATATTTGTTTTGAAATCTCCTCGTCTGTAAACTGATCGTAAAGCGGCTTGACATGATTTTGAATGTTTGCTGCCTTATGGTTTATTGTCGCTTTGGCCTTTTCATAAACCGTTTTTAGCTGTGCCGTCTTGTTTTGCTTTTCGAGTAATGCCAGCATGGCTCTAAATGCAATTAGATCTTCTAAACGCGCCATGTCGATGCCGTAGCAGTCTGGATATCGAATCTGTGGGGCGCTGGAAACCACAACGATCTTTTTTGGGCCTAGCCGGTCTAATATTTTTAATATACTCTTTTGCAAAGTCGTACCCCTTACAATACTGTCGTCAATAATTACAAGGTTGTCGTCTTTGTTTACAGACCCGTAGGTGATGTCGTAAACATGCGCCACCAAATCGTCTCTGCTGCTGTCCTCTGTGATAAAGGTGCGCAACTTAACGTCTTTAAGAATAACCTTCTCGATTCGTGGCCGTGGCGATAACAACGCCTTCAATTGGTCGGGAGATAGGTTGTTTGCGTTTAATAGCGCTGCTTCGGACTGTTCAAGCATAAAATCCTGTACCCGCTGAACAAGTCCATAAAAAGACGTTTCTGCCGTGTTTGGGATATATGAAAAAACCGTATTTTTCAATTCGCCATTGACTGACTCATGTATTTTTGGAAACAGCAGGCGTCCAAGTGCCTTTCGCTCGTTATAAATCTCCGCATCGTTCCCTCTGGAAAAGTAGATGCGCTCAAACGAGCACGCCAGGCGTGACGTTGGCTCATTTATTTCGGTGTGCGACAATTCGCCTGACTTCTTAATAATAAGCGCATGCCCTGGGGTTATTTCGTGAATCGCTTCCTTGGGTACATTAAATACCGTCTGAATGGCTGGGCGTTCTGATGCGACCACCACCACCTCATCATCTTTGTAGAAAAAAGCTGGGCGAATCCCGGCAGGGTCTCGGAGCACAAAAGAGTCTCCATGTCCAAGCAGCCCGCCAATGACATAACCTCCGTCCCAGTTTTTAGATGCTTTGCGTAAAATCTTGGCAATATTTAAGCGTTTGGCTATCTCCGACGATGCGCCTTGTTTGTCAAAGCCTTCGCTTTTGAGTTTTTTGTAGAGCTTAGCAACAGAGTCGTCCAAAAAATGCCCTATTTTTTCCATCACTGTAACGGTGTCTGCCTTTTCCTTAGGGTGCTGCCCCAAAGCAACCAGATTTTCAAAAAGTTCGTTTACATTAGTTAAGTTAAAATTACCCGCTACAATAAGATTTCGGTGCATCCAATTGTTTTGTCGCAAGAAGGGGTGTACGCTTTCGATGGTGTTTTTGCCAAAAGTCCCGTAGCGTAAATGGCCCAGCATAACTTCTCCTACATATGGGAATGCGGATTTCAATGCTTCAGAAGACAGATCTTTAGTGGGTAAGCTTTCCTCAACCGCATTGATGCGTGTGTTGATGGTATTGAAAATGTCTTTGATGGGTTGAGGGTCTGAAGACCGAACACGACTCATAAAGCGCTCCCCAGGCGCCATGTCTAGCTTAATGCTTGCAAAACCAGCGCCGTCCTGACCGCGGTTGTGCTGTTTTTCCAGCATCAAATACATTTTTTGAAGGCCGTAAAATGAACTGCCGTATTTTTCTTTGTAGAACTCTAAGGGTTTAAGTAGCCGAACCAGGGCTATTCCACACTCGTGCTTGATGGCATCACTCATTGGGTAAAATTAACTAAAATTATCATAGGTCGCTTTTAAATTACGATACTGTCCGCAAGCGCTCCAGTTCTTGTAACTGCGCTAAAAATTGTTCCTTTTGAGCAGATATCAATCCCTCGGTTCCCATGGCGCCTACGCAAATAGATGCCGCGGCCGTACCGTTTAAAATTCCTTGTTTGATTGCTGCCGCTGTAAGCTCTTCTTGCCCTGCCAAGTATCCCGATAGGCCACCTGCAAAGCTGTCGCCTGCTCCCGTTGGGTCAATAACTTGGTGTAAAGGGAGCGCTGGTGCGTAAAAGGGTTGGTCTTTGTAAAAAAGCAAGGCCCCGTGTTCTCCTTTTTTAATAATCACATAGGCGGGGCCTAATTTGTGTATGTCCTTGGCGGCTGAAACCATATTGTGTTGTCCGCTCAACTGCATGGCTTCCTCATCGTTTATGGTAATGACATCAACCTGTTTGATAACCTTTAACAGTTCATCCAATGCCACATCCATCCAAAAATTCATGGTGTCTAGCAATACCACTCGGTTTGGGTTTGGTTCAAGTTGATCCAACACGCTTTGTTGCACGCTTGGAGCTAAATTGCCAAGCATTACCACAGAAGCGTCTTTGTAATGAGCGGGCACAATCGGATCAAAATCGGCCAGCACATTAAGTTGGGTGTCAAGTGTATCTCGCTTATTCATGTTGTCGTGATACTTGCCTTTCCAGTAAAAAGAATTTTGACCCGTAACCTTAGTTACACCCGAGAGGTCTATACCCCGATCGGTGAGTAGGGAGGTGTATTCGCTT
This sequence comes from Flavobacteriaceae bacterium, assembly GCA_002862705.1. Classification (GTDB taxonomy): domain Bacteria; phylum Bacteroidota; class Bacteroidia; order Flavobacteriales; family Flavobacteriaceae; genus UBA7446. Next base: position 27,197 of record PKDU01000016.1, on the reverse strand, counting down.
GTGAAATCGTCGCCAATTACAGAAACAATTCCGATGTCTGCTGCTGCATATGACGCAGCCAAACCAATATAGGTTCCAGCGCCGCCTAAAATTTTTCCTGAAGCTTGTGTAGGGGTGATGATTTCATCAAATGCCATTGTGCCTACGATAAGAAGCTTGTTGTTTTTCATGTGGTTTGCGGTTTATATCCCGTGTCTTCTTTTTGATTTTGCTGTTTTGACGCTGCTACTGCAAGGGCATCACACCTTTCGTTTTGCGGGTGTTGGTTGTGCCCTTTGATCCATTTAATCTGTACGTTGTGTTTTCTAAACACGATTAGAAAACGCTTCCACAAATCTTGGTTTTTTTGCTTTTTAAATCCCGTTCTTTCCCAACGAAAAATCCATTTTTTTTCAACAGCGTCACAAACGTATTTGGAGTCCGTAAAAACCGTAACCTTAACTGGCGCCTCTTTTAACAGTTCCAACCCAACAATAACGGCCAAGAGTTCCATGCGGTTGTTGGTGGTGTGCAGAAAGCCTTCTGCGTGTTCTTTTTTATAAGTTGAACCTGGAAGCTCTAAAACAAGCCCATATCCCCCGGGTCCTGGGTTTCCGCGAGCGGCGCCATCTGTATATAGGTGAACTTCTTTCATCGTTGGTCAAGCAATTGGTGTAGTTGAGGTGCAAAATGCGCGTGCTCCAATTGATGTGTTTTTGCGGCTACGTCTGTTGCTGTATCGGTGTCTGCTACAGTTGTTTTGGCTTGAAAAATAACGGCTCCTTCGTCATAATGTTCGTTTACATAGTGAATGGTAATGCCTGTTTCAGGTTCGTTGTTGGAAACAATTGCGTCAAAAACGTGCTGTCCATACATGCCCTTTCCGCCGTATTTGGGCAGCAAAGCGGGGTGAATGTTGATAATTTGGTTGGGAAATGCGTCTATATAGCTCTTGGGAAGCTTCCACAAGAACCCTGCGAGCACAATGAGGTCGGGCTTAACAGCTATAAGCTCTTCGAGGACTTCTTTTTGGTATTCGGAACGGCTAAAGACCCTCGTGGACACCCCAAGGCGCGCCGCGCGATCAATTACACCAGCATTTGGGTTGTTGCAATAAACACCTTTTACGGCAACGGTTTCAATGGCGTCGAAATATGTGATTATTTTTGCTGCATTAGTGCCAGAGCCAGAGGCAAAAACAACTATTGTTTTCAAAATATGAAATGCCTTTTTGCAAACTTACGCAATAAAAATCGCTTCGTTGCAACAGCTTAAAATGTGTATTAATTAGAAAAAACATTTGTGTGCGTGAAAGTTTTTCTATTTTTGTCCGAAATAATAAAACCAAAATTATGTCTGATATTGCATCACGTGTAAATGCCATCATAGTAGATAAACTAGGCGTTGACGAAAATGAAGTAGTTACCGAAGCTAGCTTTACTAATGATTTAGGCGCAGACTCTTTAGATACAGTAGAACTCATTATGGAGTTCGAAAAAGAATTTGACATCCAAATTCCAGATGACCAAGCAGAAAACATTGCTACTGTTGGTCAGGCTATTCAGTATATAGAAGGAAGTAAATAATCATTTTTCATGCATAGGCGGCGAGTTGTCGTAACTGGTATCGGGGCATTAACCCCTATTGGTAATACAAAAGATGCGTTCTGGAACGGCTTAGTATCAGGAACCAGCGGAGCGGCTCCTATTACCCATTTTGATGCTTCAAAGTTTAAAACACAATTCGCATGTGAGATAAAAAACTTTGATGCCCAGGAGCATTTTGACCGTAAGGAGGCCCGTAAAATGGATCGCTTTACGCAATATGCCATGGTGGCTTCTGATGAAGCTGTACATGACGCAGGCCTAGACCTTGAAAAAATAGATAAAGCGAAAGTTGGCGTCATTTGGGGCTCGGGAGTTGGTGGCTTGGAAACCTTTCAGAACGAGGTGCTAAACTTCGCTAGTGGAGAAGGCACGCCGCGTTTTAATCCCTTCTTTATCCCCAAGATGATTGCTGACATTGCGCCCGGTATGATATCCATTAAGTATGGTTTTCGCGGGCCCAACTTTGCTACCGTATCGGCCTGTGCTTCTTCTGCCAATGCCATTATTGATGCTTTAAACTATATCCGCTTAGGCTACGCTGACGTTATGGTCACGGGTGGCTCTGAAGCAGGTGTTGCCAAGGCCAGTATTGGCGGGTTTAACGCTATGCATGCCCTGTCTGTTCGAAACGACGATCCAAAAACCGCTTCTAGACCTTTTGACAAAGACCGTGATGGTTTTGTGATGGGTGAAGGCGCCGGCGCCTTAATTTTAGAAAGTTTGGAGCACGCTCAAGCCAGAGGCGCTACCGTATATGCCGAAGTTGTTGGCGGTGGTCTCTCAGCAGACGCACACCACATAACAGCCCCACACCCCGAAGGGCTTGGTGCTACAAGTGTTATGGAAAACTGTATTGCTGACGCTGGTGTTGAAATCGCTGATGTAGACGCCGTTAATATGCACGGAACATCCACGCCACTTGGAGATATTGCAGAAACCAAAGCCCTTAAAAAAGTCTTTGGCGAGCATTTATATGCCATGAATATCAATTCAACAAAATCCATGACGGGTCACCTGTTAGGTGCGGCCGGTGTCGTTGAAGCCATATCCTCTATTTTGAGTATCAAGCACGGTATTGTTCCCCCAACCATCAATCACCAAACGGCTGATGAAAACATAGACCCAAAAGTTAATTTCACCTTCAATACTGCGCAAAAACGAGAGGTGTCGGTTGCCATGAGCAATACCTTTGGTTTTGGCGGACACAACGCTTGTGTTATGTTCAAAAAAATGAACTGATATGGGCTTGAAGCGGTTTTTGCGAAAAAATGCCTCCAATAAGCAAGACCCTTTATTTCAACTTGTAAAAAGCATTACCGGTTTTTCTCCTGTCGATTTGTCGCTATACAGGCGTGTCTTTACGCACACCTCTATGGAAAAGACAAATGCAAAAGGGCAAAAAATAAACTACGAACGACTTGAGTTTTTGGGCGATGCCGTGCTCAACACCATTGTTGCGGCACATCTTTTTGAATCATTGCCGCAAAACAACGAGGGCTCGCTTACGCTTATGCGCTCAAAAATTGTACGCCGTGATTTCTTGAACAAGGTGGGGAAGCAGTTATCGCTTATTGATCAGTTGTCTTCAAACGTACCAATAAAAAACTACAGTCAAAATGTACATGGAAACCTGTTTGAAGCCTTGGTCGGCGCTCTTTACATAGACCTCGGGTTTGAGCGTTGCTCACAGTTTGTGTTTGACAAAATGATACATCCCTTTGTGGATTTGGAAAAACTTGAATTTATGGTTCTTAGCTATAAAAGCCTGTTGGTAGATTGGTTTCAAAAGAAACGCATGAAGTATGCTTTCGACGTTGCTTTGGACAATGGTGCAGAGCACACAAATCACTACAAGGCAAAACTTTTGATTGATGGGAAAGTAGTGGCGAAAGCCAGGGCCAAAAACAAAAAAAGAGCCGTGGAAAAAGTAGCAAAACGCACCTATTTTAAATTTCAAGACAACATTAAATCAATCCAAGACAAACATTAAAACACATTAGCGTTGAATTTCGATAGGTGTTGTTTTTTTTTGTTCTTATATTCGCTTAATACATGGTAACACATACGCTAAACTTGGAATCCTCAACACTCGACCAAGACGTTCTTTGTGTGACAACCGTATTGCCATCCTACCTCTTTGTTTTTCACTTAAACCGGCTTTTGGGGCTGTCGCTTGTTAGAAGCAACGAAGACCTTAGGGTTGAAAATGCCGTAGACAGCTTTGCTGTTTATGAATACGATTGTGACGTCATGCAGCAGTCTTGGCGTGTTGTGGAAAATCACGTTATTTCAACAGCACCGAGCGCCCAAGTGGGCATGTTTGACCAAACAGAACAACGACGCTTTTTGTTTCCTGGTTTATCTCAAACTGATCTTTTGGTCTGTGTCAATGGCATGACAAATAGCCTTGTGAAAAGAATACAATCCATAAATCGTGTTATGTCTTGTTCACTGCTGCCAAAGAACCGTAACAAAATCAAAGAAAAACTGACCTTTTAAGCATGCGAAAAATTAAAAAAACCAAAATTGTAGCCACCCTCGGCCCGGCTTCCTCTTCTAGGAAAACCATAAAAGCCATGATGGAAAGTGGTGTAAATGTCTTTCGGATAAACTTTTCCCATGCAGACCATAAAGATGTTTTGGAGCGAATCGAAATCATTCGCGAACTCAATGTTTCCCTTGGCTATCACGTAGCCATCCTTGCCGATCTACAGGGGCCTAAACTGCGCGTTGGTAAAATGACCGAAGGAACGGTTGTTAAAGATGGGCAGGAAGTACAATTCACAACCGATAAGGTGGAGCTAGGTACGGCAAATGCCATCTATATGAACTATAAACGATTTCCACAAGATGTAACGCCTGGAGAGCGGATACTTTTAGACGATGGCAAGCTGATTTTTGAAATTGTTGAAACAGACAAAAAGGCGCGCGTTAAAGCGCGTGTAATTCAAGGGGGTGAACTAAAATCAAAAAAGGGGGTAAACCTCCCCAACACCAATATTTCTTTGCCAGCGCTCACAGAAAAAGATGTGGAAGATGCCATCTTTGCCATCAAGCAAGACGTGGATTGGATAGCACTCTCTTTTGTGCGACACAAACAAGATGTAGAAGACCTGCGTAAGCTGATTCAAGAGCACGGCAAATACGACATCCCTATTATTTCTAAAATTGAAAAGCCCGAGGCGCTTGCCAACATAAAAGAAATTGTGAAAGCAAGCAATGCTTTGATGGTGGCTCGCGGTGACTTAGGGGTTGAAGTGGCTGCCGAAGAAGTGCCTATCGTTCAAAAAGAATTGGTGCAGCACGCCAAGCTGGCGCGTATTCCCGTAATCGTAGCCACACAAATGATGGAGTCTATGATTGACGGCCTAACGCCAACGCGTGCCGAGGTGAATGACGTCGCAAACTCTGTTATGGACGGAGCAGATGCGGTGATGCTGTCTGGGGAAACTTCTGTCGGGAAATACCCTGTTGAAGTTATTCAAACGATGCGGCGTATCGTGGTAAGTGTAGAAAACTCTCCGCTAATCCAAGTACCACACAAAGCGCCTAAGAAGAAAAACGCGCGATTTGTTACCAAGTCCGTTTGTTATCATGCCGCAACCATGGCCGATGAAATAGAGGCGAAAGCCATTTGTACGCTAACCAATAGCGGATATACAGCATATCAGATCTCGGCTTGGCGACCAAGTGCGTCCGTTTTGGTCTTTACTTCAAACCCGCGTATTCTTGCGCAACTCAATTTACTTTGGGGAGTGAAAGGGCGGCTTTATGAAGGTCGTGGCTCAACAGACGAAACGGTTAAAGAGGTCAATGAGATTGCAAAGGAAAGGGGCTATGTCAAAGAAGGTGATTTGATCATCAACTTGGTGGCCATGCCCCTTGCCGATCGCGGTAAGGTAAACACCCTTCGTGTTTCAAGAGCCTAAAAGCGAAGCTTTAACTGCTCTTCTATTGGTTCTTGTTTTTTTGCTACCTTAAAGTTAGAGAGGGAAATCCCCAACAGTCGTACGGAATCTTGAAGTTTTTCTTGATACAGTAGCTTTTTGGCTTCCTCCAAAATCAAGCTAGCGTCCGATATGTAAAATGGAAGTGTTTTGCTTCTTGTCTGAATAACAAAGTCGGAGTATTTGATTTTAAGGGTAACTGTTTTTCCTGCAACCTTTTTTTTGCCCATCCGCTTTTGAAGGGCTTTTACAATGTCCTCCAATCGCTCCTCCATATAAATTTCACTCGATAAATTCTTGGTAAAGGTGCGTTCTGCACCAACGGACTTGGCTATGCGAACAGGCTTTACTTCACTGGTGTGTATCCCTCGGACAACATTGTGATAATACTGCCCAGACTTGCCAAACCGTGAAGTGAGGTCTTCTAGGGTTCGGGCCTTTAGATCGGCCCCTGTATAAATTCCTTGACGGTACATTTTATCGGCTGTCACCTTTCCGATGCCATGAAACTTTCTGACATCTAACGCCTCCATAAAGTCCAAAACCTCTTCTGGAGGAATGGTTTTTTGGCCGTTTGGCTTGTTGTAATCGCTCGCCACCTTGGCTAAAAATTTATTGATTGATATCCCTGCAGAAGCAGTGAGTTTTGTTTTGTGCTCAATTTTTTGGCGGATTTCCTCAGCAATTTGTGTGGCAGAAATCATCCCCTTTTTGTTTTGGGTCACGTCCAAATAAGCCTCGTCTAATGATAAAGGCTCTACCAAGTCGGTGTACTCGTGAAAGACCTCCCGTATTTGTTCCGAAACCTCTCGATATCGAGAACCGTTAGAAGAGACAAAAATTAATTCCGGGCAAAGTTTCTTCGCCTGTCGACCAGACATGGCGCTGCGCACCCCATACTTACGGGCTTCGTAGCTTGCTGCTGCTACTACCCCACGTTCCGATCCACCGCCAACAGCAATGGGTTTTCCCCTCAGTGCTGGATTATCCAATTGTTCTACAGACGCAAAAAAAGCGTCCATGTCGATGTGTACGATTTTTCGAATGGGAAAATCCATACGTAAAAATACAGGTTTGGCTACGTTATTAGTACTTTTGGCTTATGGAAACACAACGACAGAAGAAAATTAATGCGCTGCTGCAACAAGAAATTACCTTTTTATTGCAAGGTGCCATTCGCACACAAGGGGTTAAGAACTTGGTGCTGTCTGTTTCAAAAGTTGCCGTTACGGTTGACTTAAGCCTCGCAAAGGTTTACCTGTCTGTATTTCCTGCCAACAAAGCGAAAGAGACCTTGGGGGGAATAAAAGAAAACAAAGCTGTGTTAAAGCACGACTTGGCCAAACGCCTTCGCAACGATTTGCGCAAAGTCCCTGACCTGGCTTTTAATCTTGACGATTCGCTGGATTATATTGATGCCATAGAAGATTCGCTAAAGCGTAAAAACAACCCGTTGAAATAACTCCATGCGTTTCACTCGCCTACTTGCTTTGCGCTACACCTTTGGTCTACGAAAGAAGATTGCCGTTACGCTCATCAGTAGGTTTGCTGCCTTTGTAATCGGCGTTGCTGTTTTTGCTTTTTTCGTGGTCTTGTCCGTTTTTGGCGGGCTTCGTGAGTTTGGCCTTCAATTTACACACGCATTTGACCCCGATATCCGTATTTCCTCCGCAATACGCGGACAGTTTAACATGGAGGAAGCTGTGTTTGTGGCCGTTCAAAACCACCCCGAAGTCGCCCTAACCTCTGCTACGCTTTCTCAAGAAATGATGTTGCGTTTCGAAGATCGAACCGCCTCTGCTAATATTATTGGTGTTGACAGCTTGTTTTATGCTGTTGTGGCGGGGGAAACCATGGTCGGTGACTGGGTGCAGCCAGGTGCTTATGAGTTGGTGTTGGGGATTGGCGTATTGTCACAACTCGACGGCGTTGCCTATGACCACCCAGAGGGCATAACGCTTCTAGTGCCCAACAAGCGTGGTGTAGGCGTGCTTAACCAACAGGCTTTTAGTGCGCAGTCGGCTATCGTAAGAGGTGTTTTTCAAATTGGTGCTTCCATAGACGATAACACTGCTTATGCGCCTATTGACATGGTACAACAAATCTTGCGTACGCCCGAAAACCAAGCCAATGCATTATATCTTAAACTCACTGATGCTGCTGACGAAATTGCCGTGCAGCAGGATTTGCAAAAAATCGTAGGTAAAGATTACAGCATAAAAACCAAAGCCGAATTAAATCCTGCGCTTTATAAAATGCTGGAAACAGAGCGTGTTGCCGTAGTCGCAATACTAACATTGGTCGTGCTTATTGCACTCTTTAATGTGGTGGGTGCCATCATCATGACGCTTTTGGAAAAGAAAAGCAACATCAAAACACTACACCAGCTAGGGGCAACAGCACCATCACTGCGGCGTGTGTTTTTCATGCAAGGTCTGTTATTGAGTGGCTTGGGAAGTGGTATTGGCCTGCTGTTGGCCATTCTTGTCGTTTGGCTACAAAAATCCTTTGCTTTTTTTAATATTCCTGGGTCTGGCTTGCCCTACCCGGTGGCGCTTGAGTGGTCTTCCTTTTGGACTGTAATGCTGGTGGTAGGCGGTTTAACCACTGTGGTATCGTGGTTGGCCTCTGCTGTGGTTAAAGGGGTTATAAAGCAGTAGCCCCAAACATCTCCTCTATTTCATCCAAAACGGCAAAAACGTCTGCCGAATGATCTTCGGTTACCAAGCGTTGGCGATGAGGTTTAAAGTCGGGGATGCCTTTAAAATAGTTGGTATAGTGACGGCGGGTTTCAAATACCCCTAGTTTTTCTCCTTTCCAATCGATGGCCATTTCAAGGTGGCGGCGCGCCATAGCTGCGCGTTCAGCCAAACGAGGAGGCGTGGCGTGTGTTCCGTGGGTAAAAAAGTGTTTTACCTCGTTAAAAAACCAGGGATTGCCAATACTAGCCCGGCCAATCATGGCGCCGTCAAGACCGTATTTGTCGCGCATTTCTTTGGCGCGCTCTGGTGAGTTTACATCGCCGTTTCCAAATACGGGGATATGCATACGCGAATTGTTTTTTACCGCTGCAATTTGTGTCCAGTCAGCGTCGCCCTTATACATTTGAGCTCGTGTTCTGCCGTGTATGGAAATGGCTTTGGCACCCACGTCTTGAAGCCGTTCGGCAACCTCCACAATCTGAATGCTGTCGTGGTCCCAGCCTAGACGTGTTTTTACGGTCACTGGCAAATGGGTGCGCTTGACCATTTCTGCGGTAAGCGAAACCATCAGGGGAATATCTTTTAAAATCCCTGCGCCTGCGCCTTTGGACACGACCTTTTTTACAGGGCAACCAAAATTTATGTCGATGATATCGGGGTTGGTCTTTTCAACAATGTCTACCGACTGCAGCATGGAGTCGAGGTTAGCGCCAAAAATCTGAATGCCCACAGGGCGTTCGGCCTCATAAATGTCGAGCTTCATGACGCTTTTTGCTGCATCGCGAATTAGGCCTTCGCTAGAAATAAACTCGGTATATACCACATCTGCGCCTTGCGCTTTGCAAAGGGCGCGAAAAGGTGGGTCGCTTACGTCCTCCATGGGGGCAAGCAATAGCGGAAAATCGCTTAATTCTATGTCGCCAATTTTAACCATCAAGGTGCAAAGGTAGTTAGAAAGTCTTCTCCAAGCGTTTCGTCCCAGTACTGTTTTACTTGTCCGTCCACAATCCAATAAATTCGGGGCGGTGCGCTACCAATCAAATCAAAGAAGGTGTTTACGTCTATCATCTGGTAGGGGAAGTTGGATCCCGTTATGGTATTAAAGTCCGCAACGGTAGTGTCGCCTTCCGCGAAAAACAGAGCCGCAACTTGTGGCAGGTCAGCACCGTTGTTTTGCCATGCGGCTATTTGCTGAGCCGCCTCTTGGCAGTGCTCACAACCCAGGTTGAGTATGGCAACCAAGTAGGAGCCGTTGGCAAAGTCTATTCCCGTTTCTGTTTCGAATGTGGGGAGTTTTTCTACTACCTCGTCGGGCTGGGTTTGTACCGGCCAAATAAGCGTTGCTGCTGCAAACAATATGAGTAGGAATAGCCAAGTGATTCGCGGCTTTTTATTGCCCCGATATGCATAGCGGAGCAAAAAACCGTTTACGGCTAGCAATACCACGTTCTTTCCCAAGGAGGCCAAAGGAGACATGCTTATCATTTCCCCAAAACAACCGCAGTTGCCCGTTTCTCCTATGGCTATCAGATAGCCCAAATGAGCGGAAAAAGCAACAAGCAAGAGAAAGCTAAAACGAAGTATGAATCGCGTGTAAAAAGACAACAGCAAGCACAGGCCTAACCATGTTTCTAGGGCTATAATAAACCGTGTTGCCCATGCGCCGTACAATCGGTTTGGCACAAGACCCTGTTGTTCTAGTAGAACTTCAAAAAAACCGGGGGCAACAGCTTTCGTATAGGCCGAAAACAAAAAGGTTGCTGCTAAAAATAGCTGGAGTGTAATGCGTAGGTAGGCCATCTGTTCATTTTTTACAAAATTAGTTTTTTTGTTGGTAGTAGCACGCCCCTATGATCGCTTGGTGTATCTTTGTGAGCTAACGCGTTTATTTTAGCTATGAAACACATTCGGAATTTCTGCATCATTGCGCACATAGACCACGGCAAAAGTACACTTGCCGACAGGCTCTTGGATGCGACAGGTGCCGTAACGGATCGGCAGAAACAAGACCAGCTTCTAGACAATATGGACTTGGAGCGCGAGCGTGGTATTACCATCAAATCACATGCCATCCAAATGGATGTTTCAATTGGTGGAGAAGAGTATGTCTTTAATTTAATTGATACCCCGGGCCACGTTGATTTCTCTTACGAGGTTTCGCGGTCTATTGCAGCTTGCGAAGGGGCCTTGTTGGTTGTGGATGCGGCGCAAAGCATTCAAGCACAAACCATTTCAAATTTATACCTCGCGCTTGAAAACGATTTGGAGATCATTCCTGTGCTTAACAAGGTAGACCTGCCCTCTGCCAACCCAGACGAAGTTACAGATGACATCGTTGATCTTTTGGGGTGTGCGCACGAAGAAATTATTCGTGCCTCTGCCAAAACAGGGTTGGGAATTGAAAACATACTACAAGCGATTGTTGATCGGGTTCCTTCGCCCAAAGGCGATGTTGATGCGCCACTCCAAGCGCTAATTTTTGATTCTGTCTACAATCCGTTTCGGGGCGTTGAAACCTATTTTAGAATTTTGAACGGCAAAATCAACAAAGGAGAACAAGTAAAATTCATGGCCACAGGCAATACCTATAGCGCTGATGAAATTGGGGTCCTTAAGCTAAAACAGGAGCCTAGAAAGCAAATGCTTGCGGGTGATGTGGGCTATGTTATAACGGGCGTGAAAGAAGCTAAAGAAGTTAAGGTTGGTGATACCATTACGTCTGTCAATCGACCGACCGCTGTTGCAATTGAAGGGTTTGAAGAAGTTAAGCCTATGGTTTTTGCTGGAATCTATCCCGTGGATACTGAAGAATACGAAGAGCTTCGTGCTTCTATGGAAAAGTTGCAATTGAACGATGCGTCGTTGGTGTTTGCTCCAGAGAGTTCGGCAGCACTTGGCTTTGGTTTCCGCTGTGGGTTTTTGGGAATGCTTCACTTAGAAATTATTCAAGAACGTTTGGAGCGCGAGTTTAACATGACGGTAATTACAACCGTTCCCAACGTGTCCTATCACGCTTACACCAGGAAAGACCCAAACGATATTCTTATTGTCAACAACCCCTCAGATTTGCCAGACCCTTCTGTTGTAGATCGCGTGGAAGAGCCTTTTATTAAAGCAACCATTATCACCAAAGCTGATTTTGTTGGCAATGTGATGAGCCTATGTATTGAAAAGCGCGGAATAATCACCAACCAAACCTACCTAACAACAGAGCGCGTTGAATTGAGCTTTGACTTACCGCTAGCAGAAATTGTTTTTGATTTTTACGATCGCCTAAAGTCTGTCTCTAAAGGTTACGCTTCTTTTGATTATAGCCCGATAGGGATGCGCGTCTCCAAGCTGGTTCGTGTAGATGTGCTGCTTAACGGCAATGTGGTGGATGCCTTGTCTGCCTTGGTTCACACGGATAACGCTTATGGGTTAGGAAAAAAAATATGTGAAAAACTTCAAAAAATGATCCCCCGCCAACAATTTGATATTCCTATTCAAGCTGCTATTGGCGCAAAAATTATCTCGAGAGAAACCGTTAAGGCGGTGCGAAAAGACGTTACGGCCAAGTGCTATGGTGGCGATATTACCCGAAAGCGCAAACTCCTTGAGCGCCAGAAGAAGGGAAAGAAAAAAATGCGTCAAATTGGCAATGTTGAAATTCCACAGCAGGCTTTTATGGCTGTACTTAAGCTTAACGAATAAGGTTGTGTTTGTATAAAACCAACTTTTTCCTATATTTTAGCGTATGCACAAAAACGAGTACAACACTGTTGTGGTTGGTGTGGCTTTTTCGCCCAATTTAAAAGCCAACGTTTTTGAGGCGCTACGGATGAGCGTCCTCTTTGATGCTACCCTTGTTATGGTGCATGTTGGTGAAAAAACGAATGAAAAAGAGGCTTCCTTAGGTAAGGTCATCTCTGGCTTTAATGGTGCTGTTCCTAATTATCGTGTGCTTTGGAAAGCGGGTAAGCCAGCAGAGGTTTTACTTGGCGCCTGTATAGGTGAAAATGCAGATTTATTAATTTTAGGTGCGGTTAAAAGAGAGGGCTTGCTCAAATATTATTTGGGTTCTGTCGCAAGGAAACTGACCAGAAAAGCCCCGTGTGATGTCTTGTTGCTAATCAAGCCTTCTGTTGATCGTGTTGCTTGTTCCTCTGGAGTTGTAAATGGTTTGGCGCATCCCAAAACAAAAGAAGCTATTGACCGTGCTTTTTATGTGCTTTCAACTCTTGGGGCGCAGAAACTAACCATCGTAGAAGAAATTCCTGAAGACAGTGTCGCTATTAAGGTGGATGACGACCGCAGCCTGCGAAAGTCTACTATTGCAAAAGAACGCATCGAATTGCGCGAAAACTCTCGGGTTCTAGGTTTGCTCAGCCATATTCCAAAAAATATTAAAGAAACTCTTGAGGTTGTTGTACAGCCTATTTTTGGGCGACGTGGATACTCCATTGGCCATTATGCTCGAGTTACCCGCGCCGATTTATTGGTAATGAACGCCCCGAGCAAGCTCACGCTTTTGGATCGTTTGTTCCCTCATGATCTAGAATACATTTTGTCTGATTTACCCACCGATGTTTTAATTATACGCTAATGACTAAGGCTTCTATCTTTTCTGGTCTTCGCAACAATATCTTTGCTGGGTTTGTCGTGTCACTTATCGCCTTGCCTTTAGCGCTTGGTTTGGCGGTAGCTTCGGGGTTTCCAATGGTTGCGGGCATTATTACAGCTGTTGTGGGCGGCGTGCTTGTTTCTGTTTTTGGTGGCTCATATGTTACCATCACTGGGCCTGGCTATGGGCTGGTAGTCGTGTTGCTTAGTGCTGTTGCAGTATTAGGCGATGGCGATATGCAAGCGGGTTATTTATATGCTTTATCTGCCGTTATTCTCTCTGGTGGTTTACTCCTACTTTTTGGGTTTTTGCGTTTCGGTGCCCTGAGCGATTTTTTTCCTGCAAGTGCTATTCAGGGGATGTTGTCGGCAATTGGTGTAACGCTGTTATTAAAACAATTTTACGTGATGCTTGGTGATATGAAAACCAAAGGCACTGTTCTTGAGTTGTTTTTAAATCTTCCTGAATTATTTAAATCTTTAGGGGCGGCACCGACAGGTCAGCTCTATGCCGTAAGCATTGGTCTGGTAAGCTTGTGCATTATGTTTTTCTACAGCAAGATAACCAACAGGGTTTTTAGGCTTATTCCGGCTCCCATGTGGGTTATTCTTTTGTCATTGGGTTTTGATGCCTATTTTACCCTTTTGGGCGCGGGGAATCCTATTAGTAAAAAACTCCTTATTTCATTGCCAAACGATATGTTGACTACAATTCCTACCCCAGATTTTTCCAAATGGAAAGAACCTGTTTTTTGGGGAATTGTTTTGTCTGTAACGCTGGTTTCCAGTATTGAGTCGTTATTAAGCATAAAAGCGGTGGATAAGCTAGATCCAGAAAAACGAAGATCTAACATTAACAAAGACATGAGGGCCTTGGGCATTGCCACTATTGTTAGTGGGTTTCTAGGAGGAATGAATGTGGGTACGGTGATATCTAGAAGTTCTGTTAACGTAAACAACCAGGCCACAAATCGTTCATCAAATTTTTTCCATGCCGTTTTTCTCTTATTGTTTGTTGTCGTTTTTCAACATCAGCTTGGGAAAATTCCATTTACGGCTTTGGCCGCAATATTGGTTTACACCGGCTTTAAATTGGCCGCCCCAGTCATTTTTGTGCGTATGTATCAAATTGGAAAAGAACAGCTGCTTGTGTTCTTAACAACGCTCATTTCTACCTTGCTAACCGATTTAATAACGGGTATTTTGATTGGTTTGTTAACCACTTTCTTGGTGCACGTTTTGCTTAACAAGGCGTTTTGGTTGTTTTCTAGAAACCTGCTTAAACCAAACGTTTTGATGTACAAAGAAAGTGAAACCCAAAACTACTACGTGGGTGTTATTCATTTTTGTACGTTTCTTAATTTTTATATGCTTAAGTCAAAACTTGATAAGATCCCTCAAGTCGAGCGTGCTGTTGTCGATTTTTCGTTATGCTCTTTTGTGGACCACACCGTTCAAGAAAGCCTACAGAGCTATGAAGAGCTGTTTGAGCGAAAAGGAGGGGCTTTAGAAATAATTGGGTTAGACATTCACGAAACTGATTCAAGCCACCCGTTCGCGGTGCGCACGCTACGCCCCATGAAGAAACTACGTGTGTTTGGTGGTGGGCGCACCAAAAGGCAGTTGCAGCTGGAGGCCTTGGCACATGAAAAAGGGTGGTCCTACAGCGAGGCGACCAAGTCACAAAAGCGCATGTTGCGCGATCATCCTGTTTATCAAACTACTTCTGTGGAGCGTGTATACAACCTAATTGAGGGGCCTGAGAAACGTTTGTCTTTATGCGACATACACTACAGCGAAGGTGCTTTTATTGCCAAAGAAAACATTCAGACAACGTTGTTGCGTGTTCGGCTAGACAAAGAAGTTCCTGTGTTTTCTTTTGACCGAGAATTGTTACTGGAAAAACTCTCCCACTTGACAGGAATACACGATATAGACTTTCCTAAGTACCCTGAGTTCTCACGTGATTTTTACGTGCAAGGAAAGGATCCTAAAAAGATTCGGGCGTTTTTTGATGATAAAATGGTGTCCTTTTTCGCTGCCTATGGGTTCTACCATATCATGAGTAACGGTAAAGAGCTATTGGTGCGACAGTTTTTGCGCCCGGCAACACCCGCGGAAGCGGCTGCCATGATAGAGTTTGGGCTTGCGCTTAAGGAAAAAATAGACGGATAAATCTTTTGTACTTTCGTTACCTATGAAGCTCCATATAATAGAAACGGGGAATTTTAAGCTTGACGGCGGCGCCATGTTTGGTGTGGTGCCCAAATCCTTATGGAACAGAACCAACCCTGCAGATGGCCAAAACCGCATTGACCTTGCGGCACGTTCGCTGCTTATTGAAGATGGTAATCGGCTTATATTGATAGACACCGGTATGGGCAACAAGCAAGAAGATCGTTTCTTCCGACACTTTGGTCTGTACGGAGAAGCGTCCTTAGACCACTCCGTTGAGAAGGCGGGCTTTTCTAGGAACGATATTACGGACGTGTTTTTAACCCATTTGCACTTCGATCACTGTGGTGGGGCAGTGCGGTGGAACAAAAGCAAAACGGCTTATGAATTGTCTTTTCCTAATGCGCGCTATTGGAGCAACGAACAGCATTGGGCGTGGGCGATCAATCCAAACGGTAGGGAAAAAGCTTCTTTTTTGTTCGAAAACCTGATGCCCATTCAAGAAAGTGGGCAGCTGCATTTTATTGAAACGCCTGCGTCCAACTTTGTTTCGGATTGCGGTCTTGGTTTTGGGGCTTTGTTCGTGGACGGGCACACCGAAAAACAAATGATTCCTCACCTTACTTACAGAGGGAAAACCCTCGTTTTTATGGCAGATTTATTGCCCACGGCGGGGCATTTGCCTTTGCCGTATATTATGGGTTATGATGTCCGTCCTTTGGAAACACTTCAAGAGAAAAAACTTTTTTTGAATCGTGCGGCAGATGAAAATTTTGTATTATTTATGCAGCACGACGCAAGCAACCCTTTGATTACCGTACAGCAGACTGATAAGGGTGTGCGTTTGCATGAGACACTTGCCGCTGAAACCTTAAATACGCTATAACCCATGAGAACACTCTTTTTTTTACTCGTCACTGCTGCTGTCTTAGCACAGCCACAGCCCGGATATTGGCAACAACAGGTTGATTACAGCATGGAGGTGGACATGGATGTAAAAACCTTTCGCTATTCTGGAACCCAAGAGCTCGTTTATACCAACAAATCACCAGATACGCTAAAGCGTGTGTTTTATCATTTATATTTTAATGCCTTTCAGCCGGGTAGTGAGATGGATATCCGCTCTCTTTCGCTTAGAGACCCAGATGCTAGGGTGGGTTCGCGAATTGGTAAATTGAACAAAAAAGAAGTTGGGTATTTGCACGCAACTTCAATTACACAAGATGGAAAAACACTGTTTTTTCAAGAAGAGGAGACGATTCTTGTTGTGCCGTTGGCGGAGCCTTTACCGCCAAATGCCAGCACTACCTTATCGATGGTTTTCGAGGGGCAAGTGCCGAAACAAATTCGACGAAGTGGACGAGACAGCAAGGAGGGGATTTCGCTTTCGATGACGCAATGGTATCCAAAGCTGGCTGAGTATGACCACGAGGGCTGGCACACCAACCCGTATATTGGCAGAGAATTTCACGGTGTTTGGGGGAATTTTGACGTCAAACTAACACTTAATAAAGATTATGTTGTCGGGGGTACCGGCTATTTACAAAATCCTGAGGAGGTCGGGCATGGCTATGCTGAAAAAACAACAAAGACGAAGGGCAAAAACCTGACGTGGCATTTTGTGGCGCCTATGGTTCACGACTTTGCTTGGGCTGCAGATCCCGATTACATACACGACGTTTTGGAAACAGACGAGGGGGTTACGCTTCATTTTTTCTATCAAGACGACAAAAAAATAATCGCTAACTGGAAGCGGCTTCAAGAAGATACAGCAGCGCTTTTGGCTTTCTTTAATAGTGCTATTGGCCCTTACCCTTATAAACAATACAGCATACTTCAGGGTGGAGACGGCGGTATGGAATATGCAATGTGTACACTTATCACGGGCAATCGCAGCTATACTAGTCTTTATGGGGTTACTTCACATGAGCTGGCGCATTCTTGGTTTCAACACGTTTTAGCTTTTAATGAGTCCAAGTACGCTTGGATGGACGAGGGGTTTACTTCTTTTTTAGATGCCCTTGGCGAACAGGTGTTGAATGAGGATGTGAATGCTTTTGACCGATCATATGAAGATTACAGACGGCTCGTAGGTTACGGTTTGGAAGAGCCGCTAACCACCCATGCCGATCGTTTTGATACAAACATTGCTTATGGAACAGGGAGTTATGACAAGGGGTCGATATTTCTGTCACAGCTAGGGTATATTATTGGACCCGATGCTTTATTGAAATCCTTACAACGTTTTTACCGGGGATTTGCTTTTACACATCCAACGCCCAACGACTTTAAGCGCGTGGCTGAAAAAGTTTCTGGAATTCAGTTAGAGTGGTATTTGAATGATTGGACGCGCACGACAAAGACCATTGATTATGCTATAGGTTCCGTTGACCAAAAGGACGGAAAAACAGTTGTTGAATTAAAACGCCTTGGCACAATGGGAATGCCAATTGATTTTGGTGTGTTGTATAAAGACGGTAAGCAAGAGGTACACTACATACCTTTGCAAATGATGTTTGGGGATAGGCCGGGTTGTGGTGTAGGTTGTGTAAAGGAAAAAGACTGGGCGTGGGCCAGACCAACTTATACCCTAACCATAGACGCTCCATTAAGTGAGATTGAACAACTGCGCATAGACCCGTCTGGGTTTATGGCTGATATAGATTTAAGTAACAATGTTTTCGACACAGCGAACTGAAATAAAACGCCTTAAAAGCAAACAAACAATCGAACGCCTTTTTTCGGAGGGAACCCACCTTGGGAAAAGGCCCATAAAGCTAGTGTGTGATGCTCAAAAGGGAAAGGGGCTTGCTTTGGGGTTCGGGGTTTCCAAGCGTTTGTTTCCTAGGGCTGTTGACCGTAATAAGATTAAAAGGTTGATGCGAGAACAATACCGTATTGTTTGTTCCGACCCTTTGTATACGCCTATTGAAGGAAATGGGTTTTTTGTCTATAATTCTCGGAAATTGCCCTCGCTGGATACGATTGAAAAAGCAATGCTTCCTTTGATTAAACGTTGGGCTGATTTGCAACCGTAACCATCGGGATGTGAGGTATGCCGTCTTCTAAGTAGCCCGCTGCTGTTTGTGAAAACCCGAGCGACTCATAAAACCCCTTTAAGTGTTCTTGAGCAGAAATGTGGACCGTTGTATTTTCCGGTATTTGTTTGATGCATTTTTGCATAACATGCTTGCCATATCCTAGTCCTCTAAACAACGGGTGGATTACAACACGGCCGATGGAAGCGGGTTTGGCATTTGGAAACACGCGGGCATAGGCAACTAATAGGTTTTGTTTGTAGCCAAGTACGTGTATGCTATTTTCATCTTTTGAGTCAAGATCTTGATACACACAATTTTGTTCAACTACAAAAACCAAAGAACGAAGCGTTAGCGCTTCATAAAGCATTTTTTTACTTAACCCTTCCCAGTTGTATGTGTGCCATATTATCGACATTGTGAAATTTTATTTACGCGGTTCTGATGGCGCCCGCCTTCGAAGTCTGTTTCTAAAAATGTTTTGACCATTTCTTTTGCCACTTTGGTTGTAACAAAACGCGCAGGTATGCTTAATATGTTTGCATTGTTGTGTTGACGCGCTAGGGCGCTTAATTCTGCTGTCCAGCATAAAGCAGATCTTATTTCGGGATATTTATTTGCTGTCATGTTAGCACCGTTTCCACTTCCGCATATTATTATGCCAAGCACTGATTTACCATCTCGTACATCTACTGCTACAGGATGAATAAAATCTGGGTAATCAACACTGTCGTTGGTGTCTGTTCCATGGTTGGTATATGTGTGTCCTAAGGAGGTTAAAAGTGAAAAAAGGGTTTTTTTTAAATCCGGCCCTGCGTGGTCGTTTCCTATCGAGATATGCATGGTTCTTATTTTCCATAAAATTACAATTTTATTGTTGTTAATACCCCATTTCATTTACCTGTACGGTTAGTAAGGTTATTAAAAAGTTGTGTTAGTTTCTTTTGATAAGTCTTACTAAAGGAGAAGGGTGTTGTCACACGTTAAAAAATAGAATTATAAAAATTGTTTTGTAATTAGTTACGGGTAGTATATTAACATCTTTTTTGATGTTACTAACAGAATTTTAGTGGCTTTTACTTTGGTTATGTGTCTAATTACAAGGGTTTTGAGAAAAATTAAATAGCGTTATTGTAGTTATCAACACACTATAATAAACATCATAGATTTAAAATTAAAAAGATAAAAAAAGTAATTTGATATTTATTTGTTGATAAACTTCAAAGACAAATTATTAGACATACCTTTGTGAAACATGGGTAAGAAAAAGAAAGTTTTATCAGTCCAAAAAAGCATTCTTCAAGTTTTGGATCAAACCCCGAACCAAACCTTTAACTACAAGCAAATAGCTAGTAGGCTAGGAATTAAAGATCCAAGCGGGCGAAACCATATTATAAAGAATTTAAAGAAGTTAGCCGCGCAAAAGCTTATTAATAACCCAACAAAAGGAACATTTCAAGCAAAGAAAAGAGAGCATTACCATCGAGGATTCCTCGATATCTCTAATAACGGGACCGGTTATATTATATCAGAAGACTTCGAGGAAGATGTAAAAGTATCATCAACAGACCAGCACAAAGCTTTTGGCGGAGACGAGGTTCTTTTTTATGCGTATCCGACTAGAGGAAAAAGAAAAAGGGAAGCAAAAATAATTGAAATCGTAGCACGAAAAAGAACACGTTTTGTTGGTACCCTCCAAAAAAGAAACGGAACCATGTTTGTTCGTGTAAGCCCAAGAACAGCAACGGTCGATTTTTATATAGCATCAGAGCCAGAAATGCGAACAGCAGATGGTGACAGGGTATTGATAGCGTTTACAAACTGGGAAAAAACAAAATCACCACAAGCAAAAATTTTGGAAGCCCTCGGCACCCCGGGCGACCCAGAAACAGAAATACATACCATACTGGCGGAATACGGATTACCCTATGCATTTAACCCACAAATTGAGCAAGAAGCAAACAAGATTGATGAAAAAATAAGGAAAGAAGAAATTAAAAAAAGAATGGATTATCGTGATGTTTTAACATTCACAATCGATCCCACAGACGCAAAAGATTATGACGATGCACTCTCCTTTCAAGAAAAAGAAAACGGGGATTTTGAAGTAGGAATTCACATTGCAGATGTTTCGCACTACGTCAAACCAGGCACAGCGCTGGACGATGAAGCATATTCACGCGCCACATCTGTTTATCTCGTTGACCGTGTTGTTCCAATGCTTCCAGAACAACTTTCTAATAAAGTCTGTTCACTGAGACCCAATGAAGAAAAGTTGACCTTTGCGGCTATTTTCACACTAGACACACAAGGAAATGTAAAAGACCAAAAATTTGGTAGAACCGTTATCAATTCTAATTACCGTTTTGCATATCACGAAGCCCAGCATATTATTGATACAGGAGAAGCAACTATACCCGCAGCCTTGTCTCTCACAGCCAAAACGTATACGGTTGATGAAAAAGTAAAAGAAGCGATTTTGCAGCTTAACACAACCGCAAAGCATCTCCGAAAAAAACGCATGCAACGTGGCGCGATATCTTTTGATAAAGAAGAGGTTCGCTTTTCATTAGACGAAGACAAAAATCCAAAAGAAGTCCTTGTTAAAATAAGCAAAGAGGCCAACAAGTTAATTGAAGAGTATATGCTTTTGGCTAATAAAAAAGTATCTGAGTTTATTGCAAAAGACGACAACAAAAAAACCTTTGTTTTTAGGGTGCACGATGAACCAGACGAAGAAAAATTAGATCAATTAAAAAGCGTAATTACTGGTTTTGGTTATTCTTTAAACTTAGCTTCTGCAGAAACAACAGCACATTCGATAAACAAACTACTCAAAGAGATTACAAACAAGCCAGAGCAAAACCTTATTGACACCCTAACAATAAGAAGCATGAGTAAAGCGAAATACACCACACAAAACATTGGACATTACGGCTTAGCTTTTGATTATTATTCGCACTTCACATCACCCATAAGAAGGTATCCCGACGTTGTGGCACATCGCTTTTTACAACATTATTTAGATGGCAAAACGTCGCCCAAGGCAGAGCACTACGAAGCTGTAATGAAACACTGCTCAGCAATGGAGGTTTTGGCTACGAAAGCAGAGCGCGACTCTATTAAATTCATGCAAGTAAAATACATGCAAGCGCATATAGGCGAAACCTTCACAGGCATTGTCTCCGGGGTTGTTGAGCGTGGTCTTTATGTTGAGCTTGAAGGAAATAAATGCGAAGGAATGGCTCGCCCACAGGACATTCCAGGCGACTTCTATGTCTTTGATGAGCGCAATTATGCTTTTGTGGGAGAGAAAACCAAGAAAGCCATACAGCTCGGCGACCGTGTCACCATAAAAGTAACTGCAGCAGATCCAATAAAAAGGCATTTAGACTTTAACATATTGGGTCACGTAGAATAATATGTATCTTTGGGTAAAGGATTTTTATGCGCTTACTCTTTCTCTTTCTAATCGTTTCCACACTATCACACGCTCAAACGATACGGCTTGGTCAATTCAACAAGGTAAAAGTTTTTGATGGAATTCGCTTAACCATCATCCCTTCTGACGCCGACTCTTTAATGGTTGAAGGAAAAAACAAAGACTTTCTATCATACAAAAACAAAAACGGGAGGTTGTATTTGCGTATGGACATCAAAAAGCGCCTTGGTGGATTTAATACTACAGTAGCCTTATTTAGCTCCAGCCCGCTAGAAGAAATTGATGCCAACGAAGGCGCATTTGTGTCTTGCCAAGATGTTTTATTTCAACCGAGCATTATGTTAAAAGCACAAGAAGGCGCAGAAATTGATGCTCTTTTGGACGTTCAAAAAGTAAAAACAAAGACCGCCTCAGGCGGCATTGTCAATCTAAAAGGCTCGGCTGTTGTGCAGTATCACAGCGTGGTAACGGGTGGAGTAGTAGAGGCCGCTATGCTCGACTCTGAGCAGGTAGAAGTTAAGGTAAAAGCAGGCGGAAGGGCAGCTGTTAACGCAAGCGAGCTCGCAGAGATAAAGGTCTCTTTAGGCGGATCAGTCAGCGTTTACGGGCAACCAAAAAAACTAATCAAATCTGTCGCAGTTGGCGGTAACATTGTACAAAAGAACACCCCAAGCGAAACCCCAGAAAATGAGTGAATTCTTAGCAGCAATTCCCCTATCGTTGTTACTTGTTTTTTCTACCGGCCCTGTCTTCTTTGTAATTGTTGAAACAAGCATCACCAAGGGAGTAAAGCGCGCTTTTTGTGTTGATATCGGCGCGGTAATCGCCGACGTTGTCTTTATCTTAGTAGCAACATTTAGCGCACAACCCTTGCGAAACAGCCTGGCAGAAAACCCGCGCTGGTTTATCATAGGCGGTGTAGTACTTTGCTCCATAGGCCTATTTTCTTTGTTATCAACGTTTAAAAATAAAACGCGAACAGCTTTCGAGGTTGAGTCACTCCCAAAGGGAAATTACCTATTCTACATAGGGAAAGGCTTTCTGCTCAACATAATTAACATAGGTGTCTTTCTTTTTTGGGTAAGTATGGTTGTACTTGGCGCGGAATATTGGCTCTTCATCTATGTGTTGGTAATTTACCTTCTTTTGGATATCGTTAAAATATACCTCGCAAAGCAACTTAAAACAATACTAACTCCGCGTGTGATCTATAAAATAAAACAGTTTGTGCATATAATCATTTTTGGATTTGGTTTGTTTTTTGTTTTTCAAGGAAGTTTCCCGGAACAAAAGGAAAAGTTACAAACCATAATAGAGGCGCAAATAAAATAGAGGCACCGAGCGGATTCGAACCGCTGTACAAGCTTTTGCAGAGCTCTGCCTAGCCACTCGGCCACGGTGCCTTAAGGGATGCAAAAATAGCGTTTTTATGCTATACACCACCCTTTATTTCTTTTCCTCATACAACTCAACAGCCACAGCTCCTACATGGCCCTCAATAGGGGGATTAATTTTAGAAACCTTTACATTAACCACCTCTACTCTCTCGCTCGCTTTGAAAATGCGATCTAAAATGCGTTGCGCCACATGCTCCAATAGCTTCGAGGGCGTTGCCATTTCCTCGCGCACACAAGCACAAATGCTTACATAATCAATGGTGTCTGACAGTTGGTCCGAAACGGAAGAAACAGACAAGTCGCCTGCCACCCAGACGTCTACACGATAGTCGCTGCCAATGAGCGTTTCCTCAGGCAAACATCCGTGATAAGCATAGACCCGAATGTTTTCTACATATACTTTTCCCATGATGCGTCAAATATAAAAACTTAAACAACGGAGTTGGTCTAAATAAGTACCTTTGCTGCAAACATTTTTCGATGCAGGAAAAAAAGGCTAAACACTTTATTGAACACATTATTGATGAAGACCTAGCTTCAGGACTAGACCCCTCCTTATTGCGCTTTCGTTTTCCGCCCGAACCCAACGGTTATTTACACATTGGCCATGTCAAGGCTATTTGCCTAAATTTCGAGCTTGGAAAGGCATACGATGCGCCCGTTAACCTGCGTTTTGACGACACCAACCCCGAAAAAGAGGAGCAACACTTTGTTGATGCCATTAAAGATGACATTGCTTGGCTTGGTTATGCGTGGCACAAGGAGTGCTATGCCTCGGATTATTTTGATCAACTTTATGCATGGGCAGTACAGCTTATCAATGAAGGTCACGCCTATGTAGACGCGCAAACACCAGACCAAATTGCCGCACAAAAAGGGACACCTACCACTGCTGGAAGCGCCAGCCCTTATCGCAATCAAGACCCAAAAGAAGCACTTCGGCTTTTTGAGGAAATGAAAGCAGGACAACATCAAGAGGGCGCTTATGTTCTGCGTTTTAAAGGCGATATGGCTTCGCCTAATATGCTGTTGCGCGACCCCATTTTGTATCGTATCATGCACAAAGCTCACCACAGAACAAAAGACGCTTGGTGTATTTATCCTATGTACGACTGGGCCCACGGACAGTCAGATTACATCGAACAAATTTCACACTCCTTGTGTACTCTAGAGTTTAAGCCGCACCGTGACTTATACGATGTTTTTTTAAATCATTTAGCCAATAGTGGATTGCGGCCCAAACAACGGGAGTTCGCTCGACTCAATTTGAATTACACCATCACGAGCAAGCGAAAGTTGCAGCGCCTGGTGGTGGACGGAAAAGTAAACGGATGGGACGATCCACGCATGCCCACCATAAGCGGGTTGCGCCGACGAGGTTATACCCCCGCTTCTTTACGGAAGTTTGCCGAAACCGTTGGTATTGCAAAACGTGAAAATGTTATTGATGCTTCTTTGTCGGAGTTTTGCGTACGTGAGGATTTAAACAGGACAGCTACCCGGGTCATGGCGGTTCTAAACCCCATAAAAGTGGTGATTAGCAATTATTCTGAAGGACAAAAAGAAAACCTTACCACAGACAACAACCCCGAAGATTCAAATGCTGGCACGAGAACAATGCCGTTTTCCAACACGCTGTATATTGAAAAAGAAGATTTTCGTGAGGAAGCTAGCGACACCTTTTTTAGACTAAAAATAGGCGGAGAAGTACGCCTAAAAAGTGCTTATATTATCAAGGCCGAATCTTTAGAAAAAGACGCAGCAGGAAACATTCAGACGGTGCATTGCACGTATGACCCTAAAAGTCTGAGCGGCAGCGGCAGTCCAGAAAGCCAACGCAAAGTAAAAGCAACCATTCATTGGGTTTCTGCAGGGGATGCTAAAGAAATATCCGTACGCCAATACGACCGTTTGTTTAAAACCCCAAGCCCAGATGGAGACAAGGAGGTTGATTTTATGACACAGCTAAATCCAGACTCCCTGTCTGTTCAAACAGCTTTTGCAGAACCGATGTTGGCTGAGGCAAAAGCCGGAGACCACTTCCAATTTCAACGCTTGGGGTATTTTGTCTGTGACCAAGACAGCACAGATGCACTAAAGGTTTTCAATAAAACAGTTGGGTTGCGTGACACTTGGTCTAAACAACAGGTAAAACCACAACAGCAACCACAACAAACACACGTTGCCTCTCCATTAGACACACTTCGTAAACTAGGCAAAAAGTTTACCTCTTTTAATGCAGAAAAGCAGGAAGCCGCCGCCGACCAAATTGCGGCATTGGCTAAAGAAATACCTGCGGCAGCATTAGCTCCACTCTATAATACAGCTGCAAAGAAAACAGGCACCCGCATAGCCGTTGCCATAGTACTTGCAGCACATCAAAAAACAGCTGCAGTACTAGACGCTGCGGCGATTGATTTTATTATAAAAGCACGTACAGACAAAAATCCATTACTGATTAAATACGCCGAAGATGTTAAAATATAATCTTTTTATTTTTTGTTCCCTTTTCGCCCTAAGCACTCACGCCCAAACAGATGTTGGCTCTTGGTTGATTTACAAGAACAAACTCAAAATAAACAGCAACACCAGCATCGACTTGCAATACCAACACCGCAGTTTTGACTTAGATTTGGCAAAAGATCAAGCGCTGTTTACCGCCGGCTTTAGCAGTGCGCTTGCACCCAACGTTACCTTCTCGGCAGGCTATCGAAAAATTGCCGCAATCAATGAAGATGGCGCATATCAAAAACTAGCCTTTTCGACTCAACTCAATAAAGTGCGCCTTACCAACGCGGTTTTTGTAGAAGAACGCTGGATCAACAAAGACCTGCAGCTTCGCTTCCGTTTTGGCCTCACAGCAAGCCTACCGCTTACAGAAAAATTAGCAGTAAGTCTAAGCGAAGAAGTCTTCCTTCAGAACTCGGGATCTGGGTTTAATCAAAACAGATTTACCGCCCAAGCATCAAACAAACTTTCCCAGGGATTACGCCTCAATACGGGGATTATGCACTGGCAGTTCCCCACCATGAAAAAATGGGTGTTTTTGGTTTCTCTTGCTCACAACATCAGCCTGTAACAAAAAACCCCAACACAAGGCCGGGTTTTTTTATGTTTAACCCGTTAAGGCTTACGCCTCACCTGCATCTTTTTTCTTTTGACTTGCTTTCATTGCCTCGCCAATTTGGTTACTTGCAGTAAACGACGCGACCATATTATTTAACATTTCTGATCCTGCTTGTGGTGAGTTAGGCAACAAAATTAGATTAGTATTGGTTTCTTCTCCGATAGATTGAAGTGTGTCGTAGTGTTGGGTAACTACGATAAGCGCAGAGGCTTCTTGGGAGTTAATTCCGACTTTGTTTAACACCTCAACAGACTCCTCTAAACCACGCGCAATTTCACGACGTTGGTCTGCAATTCCTTGCCCTTGTAGACGTTTTGACTCGGCTTCTGCCTTTGCCTTTTCAACAATTAAAATACGGGCGGCATCTCCTTCATATTGCGCTGCAATTTTCTCACGCTCTGAAGCATTAATACGGTTCATCGCTTCTTTTACTTGTAGGTCGGGGTCTATGTCTGTAACTAAGGTTTTGATAATATCATACCCATAGTTAACCATAGCGTCGTTAAGCTCTGACTTTACAGCTATTGCAATGTCATCCTTGCGTTCAAACACATCGTCCAGACGCATTTTAGGCACTTCTGCGCGCACAACATCAAACACATAAGACGTAATTTGATCGTGCGGGTAGTCAAGCTTGTAGAAGGCATCATACACCTTGTCCTTGATGACCATGTATTGCACAGATACCTTAAGCTTTACAAAAACATCATCTTTAGTTTTGGTTTCCACGATTACATCAAGCTGTTGTATTTTAAGGCTTAAACGGCCAGCAATCCGATCCACGACAGGAATTCGGAGTTGAAGCCCTGACTGCCGAATACTCTGAAATCGACCAAAACGTTCAATAATGGCAGCTGTTTGTTGTTTGACAATAAATATGGCAGAGGCCAACAGAACAAAGCTGATAAAACCAACAATTAAATTGAATATAAGTTCCATGACAAATAATTTAAAAAGAATTTAAATATAGCGATTTATCAGGAAACGTGTTTTAACAAAGCATTAATTCTTTCTACACAATTATTTATGCCAATAGCGCTGCAAATATCGAATACATCAGGGCCGCGAAGGCTCCCTACAAGCGCAATTCGTAAGGGCGCCATGACCATACCCAGCTTTATCTTGTTTTCATTTGCCCATAACGTTATCGCATTGCTTAAGGTTTCCACCTCTTCATCTGG
>PKDU01000035.1 GCA_002862705.1 Flavobacteriaceae bacterium | reverse complement strand
TGACCTTGATTTTTCATACGCCTTTAATGAAAATACACAGTTTAGAAATTCTGCCTCTTGGGTTGAAGGTAAAAATACCAAAACAAACGTGCCTCTTGTTAATATTCCCCCATTGACAATCAACAACCAATTGCAGTTTTCACTCCCCAATTGGAAGTCCTTTTTTGTGTTGTTAAACAGTAAAACCGTTTTCAGGCAAAATAGATATCCCGATAACAATTTTCAAGACGATGTTATAGAAAACGGACAAATTGTAACTAAAACGGTAGATATAAGTACGCCTCCCGCTGGATATAATGATTTGGGCCTTGAACTTCATTGGGGGCCATACGCCCTTCGTTCAAGTAAGCTTAGTATATCTTTAATTTTAGATAATGTACTTGACAATTCATACAGAAACTACCTTAACAGACTACGCTTTTATTCAGATGAAATTGGAAGAAACATAAGCTTGCAAATCAAAATAAAATATTGAAATGCTTAAATTAGGTTTTAATTGTTATGTGCAGCTATGACAGTTTACTGTCGATAAGTTTTAAAAACTCTGTACGCGTTTCCAAGGTCTCAAAAGCACCTATAAACCCGGATGTAGTTGTCAGTGAATTTTGTTTTTGAACGCCTCGCATCATCATGCACATATGCGCAGCTTCAATAACAATAGCAACGCCTTTTGGCTGCAGGGTGTCGTTGATGCAATTCATGATTTGTTCTGTCAAACGCTCCTGCACCTGCAGACGACGGGCAAAAACATCAACTACTCTAGGTATTTTGCTCAAACCAACAATATTTCCGTTGGGTATGTAGGCAATGTGCGCCTTACCAAAAAAGGGCAGTATGTGGTGTTCACACAGCGAATAAACTTCGATATCCTTTACCAATACCATCTCGTTATAGGATTCTGCAAACTTTGCTTTTTCAAGTATGGTAACGGGATCCATATCATAACCCTTTGTCAAAAACTGCATGGCTTTGGCTGCGCGCTCTGGCGTATCCTTTAGCCCTTCCCTTTCGGGGTTTTCGCCAAGGTTTGACAATACCTCGTAGTAATGCTTCTTAACAGCAGCTGTCATTTCTGTATTGTAAACATCCTTGGATTGATACTTCATATTATTTGAGTTTAGATGCGTGTTTGCGTAATAACTTCTGCACTTTAGGAGAAATTACGGCGGCGCAATAGGGTTGATTGCTGTTTAAGTTATAATAATCTTTGTGCGCTACTTCAGCTGGGTAAAACACATCAAAAGCTTTTATTTCGGTTACTATTGGATCGCTAAACTTCTTCTCTTTTGTCAGGGCATCAATTAGTGCTTCTGCCGCTGTTTTTTGCGTTTCGTCGTGGTAGTAAATTCCAGAACGATATTGCGTCCCTACATCCGCACCCTGACGGTTTAGCGTAGTTGGGTCGTGGGTGTCAAAAAAAACCTCAAGAAGGGATACAAACGAAATTTTTTCTGGGTCATACTCGAGTTGAATGCATTCGGCATGACCCGTTCTACCCGTGCACACCTCGCGATATGCTGGGTTTTTAATATGCCCATCGGTATACCCAGAAACAACCTCTAGAACACCATCAAGGCGTGCAAACAAGGTCTCTGTGCACCAAAAACATCCGCCAGCAAGTGTGGCTTTCGCCATAAATTTATATTTTTTCGAATTTAGAGAAAAATTAACTCAAGACATAGCCAAATAATTATTTATTTGGCAAGGCCATAAAAATCAAAAAATAGTTACTTTGCAAGATATGATTGAGGCGCATCACATTTTTAAGACCTATGACGACACAAGGATACTAAAAGACATTTCTTTTTCGCTCAAAGCTGCAGAAATTGTTTCAATCGTCGGACCTTCGGGAGCCGGCAAAACGACTTTACTACAGATACTTGGAACACTCGACAAACCAGATAAAAACCCTAAAACACGCTTTACCATTGACCAAACAGACATGTTATCACTTTCAGACAGGGCCTTGTCTACATTCCGAAACAGTACGCTGGGGTTTGTTTTTCAATCCCACCAATTGTTACCTGAATTTTCGGCTGTTGAAAACATCTGCATGCCGGCTTTAATAAAGGGAGTGAATCAAAAAGATGCCAATAAACGTGCCCTTGAACTTCTTGACTATTTTGGATTGGCCGATAGAGCAAAACACAAGCCTACCATGCTTTCGGGTGGTGAGCAACAACGTGTTGCAGTTGCCAGGGCACTCATCAATAATCCCTGCCTAGTGCTTGCAGACGAACCCAGTGGTAATTTGGATGCGGTAGCAGCAGCCCAACTCCACGATATGTTTTTTGATTTGCGAAAAACATTTGCTGCCAGTATCATTTTAGTTACGCACAACAAAGCATTGGCAGCCCGCGCCGACCGCATGTTAACCCTTGTTGACGGCCAATGGAGCTAAACGCAACGGAACTTAAATCCTTTCTTGACGAAAAGGTACAGCAATACAACACCCTTGCTTTTATCAACGACGATCCTATTGCCATACCCCATAGCTTTTCAAAAAAAGAAGCTATTGAAATAGCTGCCTTCTTTACAGCAACCATTGCTTGGGGAAACCGCAAGAGCATCATGACTAACGCACGTTCCCTAATGAAACGTATGGACAATGCCCCACACGATTTTATCTTAAACCATACCGAAAAGGATTTAGGTGTTTTTGATGGCTTTGTGCACCGCACCTTTCAACGAGAAGACGTTACTTTTTTTGTAACACGCTTACAGCAATTATATAGAGAATACGGTGGATTGGAAGTGCTCTTCACCCCCAAAACGGAGGAAGATAATATGCATGCAGTATTGTCTAACTTTCACAACTTGTTTTTTGCAGTACCACACCCCAAGCGCACCACCAAGCACGTTGCCAATCCGGCTAAGAAATCTGCAGCCAAGCGGTTGCATATGTTTTTGAGGTGGATGGTAAGATCTGATGCCGCAGGCGTTGATTTGGGGACATGGAAAAGCATTCCCCCTCGTGTTTTGTCGTGCCCTTTGGACGTTCATACTGGAAACGTAGCACGTTCTTTAGGTCTATTGCAAAGAAAACAGAATGATCTGACCGCAGTGATGGAGTTGGACAACAGCCTTCGAAAAATGGACCCTAACGACCCTGTGAAATACGATTATGCGCTGTTTGGATTGGGTGTTTTTGAAGGTTTTTAGTAGTTCGTTATCTATTTTCTATCTTTGCAGAAATATAATTTGAGGAGACGCGAATGAATGTCTTAATTAAAGCTGCTAAAATCCTCGATGCATCTAGCCCGCATCACAACACAATTCAAGATATTTATATTGCTGATGGGGTCATTCAAAAAATGGGGGAAAACCTTTCTTTTCCTGATGCAAAACAAATATCATTTAAGAACTTACACATCTCACAAGGCTGGTTTGATAGCAGTGTTTCTTTTGGAGAGCCAGGCTATGAAGAGCGTGAAACCATAGCGCATGGACTTGATGTTGCATCCAGCAGTGGCTTCACTCATATTGCGCTCAATACCAATACCGATCCAAAGCCTGATAGCAGAGCAGACATTGCTTTTTTGCTCGAGCAGGCCAACGGTAGCCCGGTGCGTCTTTACCCCAAAGCGCGGATTACCACTTCGGAAAGCGAAAGTAAATTAGCACCGCTACGAGAATTACAAGTAACAGGAGCCGTGTGTTTTAGCAATCACAAATCTGCACTTGCGAATGCCAACATACTAAAACTTGCATTGCAATACACGCACGATTTTGACGGGCTTGTGGAGTCCTTTGCCTTTAATCAAGACATGGGGAACGGCGGCGTGATGCACGAGGGCGCTGTGAGTACCTCCTTGGGCCTAACAGGTATTCCTAGTGTGGTTGAGGAAATGCAAATCAAGCGTGATTTAGATATCTTAAGCTATACCAACGGAAAGCTACACATCCCGACCCTGTCAACTAAAGACGCGATCCCCTTAATCAAACAAGCAAAAAAAGCAGGACTTGATGTAAGCACTAGCGTTTCCATACACAACTTATTTTTTACGGACAAGGCCCTAGAAGGTTTTAACGCCAATGCCAAACTGCTACCTCCCCTGCGTGAGCAGACCGATAGCAAGGCGCTGCAGAAAGCATTAAAAGACGGGACCATAGATATGGTTACTTCTGACCACCACCCCTTGAACAGCGAATTGAAATACGTTGAATTGGATTTAGCACACTTCGGTTCTATTGGATTAGAACACAGTTTTGGTTGTTTACTTTCCATGTTCGATGTCGCAATTGTTGTTGATATATTGACGCGTGGAAAAGCGCGTTTTGGCATAACTGCTAGTCCCATACAAGAAGGGGCAACGGCAGATGTATCGCTCTTTACGCCAGATGGCAAAAAAACCGTAACGAAAGCAGCTATTAAATCCACATCAAAGAACAGCTTGTTTATGGATCAAGCACTTCCAGGAAAGGTATTTGGGGTTATTGCCCAAAACAAAGTACGCCTAGCGGAATAGCCATGTCTTCCTTTGTATATTTATCCAAAGCATCAAAGATTACAAACGCACCTTTGTTGGTCATGCTTCATGGGTATGGCAGTAATGAAGCGGATTTATTTTCGTTTGCTTCGCTGATTCCAAGTGATTACCACGTGGTTTCTCTACAAGCGCCCTTGTCTTTGGGTGTTGGTTATGCTTGGTTCCCTATCCATTTTGAAGAAAATATGGAACGCTGGACTTCGCCAGAAGAAGCCCAACAAGCCATTGATTATGTAACGTCCTTTCTGGCATATTACACTGAAAAAAATGACGTAAACGCCACTACCATCACCCTCTTGGGTTTTAGTCAAGGGGCAATGCTCAGCTATAGTGTTGGTCTGGGGCATCCCAACGTATCGGCAATTGCCACCTTAAGCGGCTATCTTGATCCGCGTTTGGTCCGTTTTGACAACTTGAAAAAGAGAATATATGTATCTCATGGCGAACAGGATATGGTTGTTCCCTATGCTTGGGCAGTACAGTCTGTTGCACTACTAAAAGAAAATGGATATTCCCCCACCTTCCTTTCGTATCCGCAGGGGCACGGCGTTGATCAAGAAAATTTGAATAGCCTTGTGCAATGGCTTGAAGCACAATCGTAATCAAATTTTTGTATATTAGTACAGCCAAGTCTTATAAACCTATATGTTATTGCATCCCTTCCAAACCATTCATTCACACAGGTATTGTAACCCCTAAGGTTTGTTAATAAATACTGGTGTGGTTCAAAAAAAACATACAGCATAGCGAAGTTGGTAGAAAGAAGACTTTGGGGCAACATTCACCATTAATGCTTCGCTTATAAGCCAGAGAAAAGTAGGTTTTCTCTGGCTTTCTTTTATCTATGCAGTAGCTTCAGGAACGACCGGCATGGGTTTGCATAAGTTCAATAGAATCTTGCAGTTTTTTAATCTTCTCATACTGCGACTCAATTTTTGATTGCGAATAGTTAAGGCGTTTTCCATAATCCGTTACCAAGAACACATTAATGAGAAGAGAGAATATCAACAGGTAAAAAATAATTTTTTGCTTCATACTACAGGGAAATTGTTAGATTATCATAGGCCAGGTTTATGTTTGGTGGCAATGAGGCTTGCACTTCATCGTGGAAACCAAGACGGTGGCTTATATGGGTAAAATACGTTTGCTTTGCGCCTATCTTTTGGGCAAAGGCAATGGCTGCATCTAGGTGTAAATGTGATGGGTGTGGCTCAATACGCAATGCATTGACAACAAGTACTTCTACCCCATCCAATTTTTCTGCTTCGCTGTCTGACATTGAAAACATATCTGTGATATAGGCAAAGGGGCCAAATCGGAAGCCCAATACCTCCAAGCCATAATGTGTCACCACTATGGGTGTTATGGTCTTAGAAGCCGCCACAAAAGGCTTGCTTGGGTCAATAGCGGTAGTGGTTACAGACGGAGCGCCTGGATATTTGTTTTTATCATTAAAAATATAATCAAACCTTCTTGATAAATTTTCCATAACACGTGTAAGACCAAAAACAGGAAGCGCACCAACTTTAAAAGCAAAGGGGCGTATGTCATCTAGACCAGCGGTGTGGTCGGCGTGTTCGTGTGTAAATAAGAGCGCATCAACCTTGGGGCAATTGCTTGTGAGGATTTGTTGCCTAAAGTCAGGGCCACAATCCACCACTATGTCCATGTCGTCCCACTGCACCCATATGGAAGATCGCAGTCGTTTGTCTTTTGGATTTTCGCTCAAACAAACGGGATGTGTGCTACCAATGATAGGTATGCCTTGTGAAGTACCGGTACCGAGAAAATAAACTTTTAGAGCCACAGCACAAAATTACACTAAAGATGTGCATCCTTGTGGATAAGTTTCATAATTTTGGAAAAACCTATATGCATGGCTATCCAACTGGCAGGAGATCATCCATTTGAAAATACCCCTTCGTTAGAAGCAAAAGCGCTTCGCATTAATCTGAATGACAACATCTACGGCACCTTTGCTGAAATAGGTGCTGGCCAAGAAGTCGCGCGTCATTTTTTTAGGTGTGGTGGCGCCTCAGGTACCATTGCCAAAACCATGAGTGCCTACGACAAAGACTTCAGTGATGCCATTTATGGTCGAGAAAACGATGGCAGGTATGTGTCAGAATCCCGACTAAATAAAATGTTGGATTGGGAAATAAGCCTTCTCGAAAAGCGCATTGACAGGTCCAAAAATAAGGACAAGCTGTTTTTTGCATTTGCCAATACGGTTACTACTATTGACTTTGCCAAGAAGTTTAAAGGACATGGCTGGATGGGTATACGTTTTCAAACCGCACCCGATCAACCCTATTCCATGATTACGACTCACGTGCGATTTCGTGAAAATGATACCAAAACACAGCAACTTACGCTGGGTGTGATTGGGGTCAATTTAATTTACGGGGCCTTTTATCAAAACGACAGACCAAAAAAAATGCTTCAATACCTCTATGACCACATAGATCGCGATGCCATAGAGATTGACACCATCAACTTTACAGGACCACTTTTTGAAGACATTGACAATAGGGTAATGAGTTTGGAGCTTGTCCGACTTGGCATGACAGATGCCGTTATGTTTGGGCCTGACGGGAATAACCTGCTTCCCGCAAGAGAGCTTTATAAGAAAAACATCATTGCCATCAGGGGTAGTTTCCGACCTGTCACAAAAGTGAACGTGGATATGTATCGCAAATCACTTAGCATATTTGAGAAAGAACCCGGTTCTGATCCAGATAATTCACTTGTTATTTTTGAAATTACACTTTCTAACTTGATGACCACGGGCGCCATTGACGAAGAAGACTTTATGGACCGCGCAAAGCTGTTGTGTTCGCTGGGGCAAACCGTAATGATATCCAATTTCAAAGAATACTACAGGTTAGCTGAGTATTTCTCAGAATATACCAAGAAGAAAATTCGCCTAACCATGGGGGTTAACAACCTTATCGAAATCTTTAACGAAAAGTATTACCGCAACTTAAGTGGTGGTATTCTAGAGGCTTTTGGCAAACTGTTTTTCAAAAACTTAAAAGTATACCTCTATCCCATTATTGATCCAGAAACAGGTAAGATAACCGACAGCAATACCCTCAGAGTTAATCCAAGACTAAAAGAGCTTTACAACTTCTTTAAATACAACGACAAAGTAGTTGATATCCTAGATTACAATACCGAGGATATGAAGATATTTTCAAGAGATGTTCTAGAACAAATCAAGAAAGGTGAAAAAGGCTGGGAAAACAAACTTCCAGAGGGCGTTTCCAAGCTTATTATAAATAAAAAACTATTTGGCTTTAAAAGCAAGTAGGTCTACCCTTCCAGAATTTGAGCAGCGTGATCCTTGGTTTTAACCTTATTGATAACGCGTACAATAGTCCCCGCTTCATCAATCACAAAAGTAGTTCTGATGATGCCTTCATATTCTCTGCCTTGAAACTTTTTGGGCCCCCAAACGCCAAAGGCTTTAATCGCACTGTGATCTTCGTCGGCCAATAAAGGATAAGGAAATGAAAACTTGGTGGCGAAACTTGCTTGTTTCTTCACGCTGTCGGCACTTACGCCCAGCAGTTCATAACCTTCGGCTTGAAGTGTAGCATAATTATCACTTAAATTACAGGCTTCGGCCGTACAACCGGGTGTATTGGCACGTGGATAAAAGAACACGATTAGCTTTTTTCCTGTGTAGTCTTGATGTGAAACGGGTTCTCCCAAATGATTTAAACCTGAAAAAGCAGGTAATTGATCTCCTTCTTGTAGCATTTTGTTTATTTTTAGATGTTAAAAATACAAAAATGAATAAAGCCGATAAGGTACATTTTACGATAAATACATTAGCGGAGCTATATCCTACCATTCCCATTCCGTTGGATCACAAAGATCCCTATACGCTGCTTATTGCTGTATTGCTATCGGCGCAAAGCACTGATGTACGTGTAAATCAGATTACACCCAAGCTTTTTGCCAGGGCCGATAACCCTGCTGATATGATTAAAATGAGCGTTGAACAAATTAGAGAAATCATAAAACCTGTGGGCTTATCCCCGATGAAATCAAAAGGGATTCACGGCTTGTCGCACATACTTTTGGATAAGCACGATGGGAAAGTACCCCAAAGTTTTGAAGCGCTTGAGGCGTTGCCGGCAGTTGGGCACAAAACGGCTAGTGTTGTCATGGCACAGGCTTTTGGCGTTCCTGCATTTCCAGTTGATACCCACATTCACCGACTGATGTATCGCTGGGGTTTTTCGAATGGAAAAAGTGTGGTGCAAACAGAAAGAGATGCCAAGCGTTTATTCCCAAAAGAAAAATGGAACGACCTACACCTTCAAATCATCTGGTATGGACGTGAGTATTGTCCTGCACGTGGGTGGGATTTATCTAAAGATATTATCACAAAAACCATTGGCAGAAAAAGTGTACTAAAGAAATTCGATTGCTAATTAGCAATTGTATTTACATATCCTTTAGCCAATTTAACGGGACGGTAAGCTGCTGCATATTGAAGAATAAGCGCAACTGACTTCTTACTTGGTTTAGGTGTTTTGTGTTGAGAAGGTAGCGTGTAAAATTTATCCATAAATTATTTAGTGGGATAACGTTACACTAATGCTTTTATTGTGTCATGGTCAAATTTCGTTCGTCTATTAATTTTCTCAAATTAATAAGACCATATCGCATTCTACCTAAGGAAGTATTGATGCTCACATTGGTTCTTTCAGCAATCTCCTTAAAGCTCATGTCTTGATACAACCGCATTTTCAACACTTCGTATTGGTTTTGCGGCAACTCAAGCATAAGCGCATTGATATCCGTTTTAATTTGACTATCGATAATCATGTCTTCAATGTTTTTAGAAGGCTCTGATAAGCGATAAAAAACATCGTGTTCGCTATCATAGGTGTCATACATCGGCATGCGCTGTTGACGTCTAAAATGATCAATGATAAGGTTGTGTGCAATTCGCATCACCCAAGAAACAAAACGCCCCTTTTCGTTGTAGGTGCCTTTTTTTAGGGTTTGGATTACTTTGATAAAAGTATCTTGAAAAACATCATCTGCAATTTCTCTATCTCTTAATTTGGAATAGATAAAGCCGTAGATACGCTGTTTGTATTTGGATAAGAGGATTTCGAAAGATTCGTTATCGCCATCCAGAAACTGTTGAATAAGTATGTTGTCGGGAAGCATAGACATATATAACTCTGTTTGAAAAAACTTAAAATTTAGTTGAGTATATGTCTGTCTTATATGCAATAGTTATGGCGTAAAGATAAAAAATTATATTTAACAGTGTAAAAAACACCGCTTCGTTTTTAAATCGGTTGCGAATTGATATATTTATAGCTTGTTTAAAAAGCATTGAAAAAAGAAGCAACTATAGAAATTATCGGGGCACAAATGCACAACCTCAAAAATGTGGATGTGCAGATACCGAGACATAAATTTGTGGTCATCACAGGTTTGTCGGGTTCGGGAAAATCAAGCCTTGCATTTGACACCCTCTACGCTGAAGGTCAGCGCCGTTATGTAGAGAGTTTATCTTCTTACGCGCGACAGTTTTTAGGACGCTTAAACAAGCCAAAAGTCGAACAAATAAAAGGGATTGCGCCTGCTATTGCCATTGAGCAAAAAGTAATCAGCAACAACCCGCGTTCTACGGTAGGTACCGTCACAGAAATTTACGATTACCTCAAGTTGTTGTTTGCCCGTATTGGCGTAACCTACTCCCCTATTTCTGGTAAGGTCGTCAAGAAAAACGATGTGAAAGACGTACTGGAGCACGTTAAAAAATTTGAAGAAGGATCTAAGTTGTTGGTTCTTGCGCCATTGGTAGTAACCAAAAATCGTACGCTTGAGGGTATTTTAGAACTATACAAACAACAGGGCTATGCCCGGCTGTTTGTCAACGATGCCGTGGTGCGTGTAGACAACTTTAAACCAAAAAAGTCCGATACGATTGCGTTGGTGGTTGATCGCGTCATTGTTAAGCATGACGAAGATGCTTTTAACAGAATTGCAGAATCCATTGAAACGGCCTTCCACGAAGGCGATGGTACTGTTGTTGTTCACAGCTTATCAGAAAACAAAAATCAAACTTTTTCAAACCGCTTTGCCCTTGACGGCATAACGTTTACACTTCCAAACGAGCATATGTTTAGCTTCAACAATCCGCTTGGTGCGTGTGCAGCTTGTGATGGTTATGGTGATTTAATTGGTATTGATGAGCAATTGGTCATACCCAACACCAGCCTTTCCGTATTTGAAGGCGCTGTTGCCCCTTGGAAAGGCGAGCGTTTACAACGCTTAAAAAATGACTTTATCGATGCTGCCTATCAGCATGATTTCCCTGTTCACAAACCTTATTTTGAGCTTAACAGCGATCAAAAGAAGCTTTTGTGGGAAGGCGCAAAAGGCATCCGTGGGATCAATCAATTTTTTGCCAAGCTTGAAGCCAAAAACTATAAAATTCAAAATCGGGTGATGCTCTCTAGGTATCGGGGCAAAACAAAATGCGGCAGCTGTGAGGGAAAAAGATTGAACGAGAAAGCTTCATACGTTCGTGTTGACAACTACAGCATGAGTGATTTGGTCGACATGCCCATCGTCAATCTTGCAAAAGAGATCGCATCCCTAAAATTGACCAAACATCAACGGCATATTGCAAGAAGATTATTGGTAGAAATCAAAGACCGACTTCAGTTTCTTCAGCAAGTAGGGCTAGGATACCTAACGCTCAACCGCCGTGCCAGTACGCTTTCGGGAGGCGAATCGCAACGCATTAACCTAGCCACTTCATTGGGCAGCAGTTTGGTTGGCTCCCTTTACATTCTCGATGAGCCAAGCATTGGCTTACACCCAAAAGATACCAAAAGGCTTATTGAAGTGTTGTACGGACTTCGCGATTTGGGGAATACCGTAATTGTTGTAGAGCATGACGACGATATCATGCGTGCAGCTGATGAAATCATTGATTTGGGCCCTGATGCAGGTGTTTTTGGCGGTGAGGTGGTAGCCCAAGGTACTTTTCAGGAAATCCTAAAGGCAGAAACCTGGACAGGAAAATACCTTTCCAACCGCGCGCAAATTGAAATTCCAGAGAAGCGAATTAAACCCAAGAAATTCGTTCATATACATGGGGCTCGAGAACACAACTTAAAGAATATAGATGTGTCTTTTCCCTTGCAAATGTTAACTGTGGTCACAGGAGTTTCGGGAAGTGGAAAAAGCACCTTAGTAAAAGACATATTGCTGCCTGCTGTTAGAAAAGCCAAAAATATTTATGGTGATAAGCTGGGGGAGTTTGGCAGCATAGACGGAGACCTAGATGCATTTCAAGAAAT
Source organism: Flavobacteriaceae bacterium (assembly GCA_002862705.1). Taxonomy (GTDB): domain Bacteria; phylum Bacteroidota; class Bacteroidia; order Flavobacteriales; family Flavobacteriaceae; genus UBA7446. The sequence continues at coordinate 36,432 of PKDU01000035.1, read as the reverse complement.
TCAATACATAAGCCAGAAACCGATCGGATTATCTTCACGCTCCAACCCGGTAACTTATATCAAGGCTTACGACGAAATCAGAAAGCTTTTTGCGAGTCAGGCGCTCTCGAAACAGCGGGGTTATCAAACCAAACACTATTCGTTTAACGTTGATGGTGGACGTTGTCCCAACTGCAAAGGAGAAGGAACGGTAAAGATTGAAATGCAGTTTATGGCTGATGTTGACTTGGTTTGTGACGACTGCGCTGGAAAACGTTTTCAAAAGGAATTGCTTGAAGTGAATTTTGAAGGTAAGAACATTCACGATGTACTGACCATGAGCATAGACGAAGCCATTGCTTTTTTTAAGCAGTACCAGCAAAACAAAATCAGCGACCGTCTTCAGCCCCTTCAAGACGTGGGCATGGGTTATGTTTCTTTGGGCCAATCGTCCTCAACCCTTTCGGGTGGTGAAGCACAACGCATTAAGCTTGCTACTTTCTTATTAAAGGGAGCGCAAAAAACAAAAACCCTTTTCCTCTTTGACGAACCCACGACTGGACTTCATCTGCACGACATCAAAAAGCTTGTAGGCTCGTTTCGTGCACTGATTGAGCGTGGTCATTCTTTAATCGTAATTGAGCACAATGTCAGTCTTATTGAACAAGCAGATCACATTATTGATTTAGGACCTGAAGGAGGTATTAACGGAGGTCGTTTGTTGGCAACTGGTACACCAGAAGAAATCACTGCCAATAAAAAATCAAGCTTGTATAAGCTATTGCTTAACGATTAGTTCGTTTTGCTACCCAACCATTAACCGTATCAGAAAGTCTTAATAGTGCAATCAGTGCGCCGTATATAAGGGTAATCAAAATGGATTTAATCAGCATTGATGCCAAGGGATGGATATTCATTTGCAAACTGCTGCTCGCTGCAAACAACAGTCCAATAACAACAAATGCCTTTAGGGTGTTTTTGTTGTAAGGATACACGCCAAAATAACGATAAACAAAAGCCATACGCACATAAGTGAAGACCGCCACCACCACCAGCGTTGAAAGGGCTGCACCGTTGATGCCATACAGTGGGATACTTATGCGGTTTCCAATGTAGACAAAGACGGCCATAAAAATGGTTAGCGCAAGAGATATACGGTACTGCTTTGAATTGATAAGTATGGTATTTGAGGCGCCCGAACTCATCACAATAAGCTTGGCAAAAGAAATCATCAACACGACCAGTGCTGCCGTTTCATAGCCATCCACTTGGATTAAATCAAATAAGGCTGCGATGCTGCCATTAACCAACAAAAAGAACCAACCTCCCAATAGCAACAAATTAATTGAGCTGTCTGTGTATAGCTTGCCTAGATGGGCATTGTTTTGGTTGTTGATCGCCTTTGAAACCAAAGGGTTTAGGATTTGAAACAAGGCACGACCAGGAACTTCAATAAGGGTTGCGGTAAAAATACCTACGGAATAAAAGGCTGTTTGTGCGATTGCTTTATACTGAGGCAGCATAAACTTATCAATGTCGATGATCAAGCTTCCAGCAGAACCAGCCAAAACCAAATAAAATGAATAGCGCAAGATTTCGGAAACATTCTTGGGTGGCTTAAAAGAAAAGGTCGGTGGTTGAATTCGAAAAGCAATGAACATCATCACAAGCATACGCAGGTAATACAAGGCAACCAACAAGATGAAAAATCGGTCTAAATCGATTAATTCTAGTTCATAGGCAAGCAATAAAACAAATATTGTTAGCCGCGGATAAATCTCTTTAAATATGTTTCCGGTTACGGACTTAAAGTGCACCCGTGCCCAGGAATAAAAAATTTCAAAATAGGCAGTTGCAAAAGCCACAGCAAAAATTACCCAAGTATAGGTAGCAATAATGGGGTTTTCAACCGATAACAATGTCGCAATTGTATTGTGAAAGTATATGGCCAAAAAGCCAAAGGGAAGTACCACGAGCAGTGGAACGATTACAATAAAAGAAAGAAAGTTTTGCTGTTCTGGTTTGGCATAACCACTGTGAAACTTGATAACGGTTTGAGCTACACCAAAACCAATGAGCGGCATTAATAAATTGGATGATGACAGCAAGAACACGACCAATCCCTGATTAGCGGCACCAAAAAAATGCGGATATAAAACAAGGGTATTCACCGCGCCTATACAGAAAGCAAACATGATGCTCAGCAGGTTTTTTGACGATTGTGTGGTGATCATATTCATGATAGCGAACGTATTAACGCCAGGTATTCTTGAGCGATCGCATTGCGTTCATAGCGCGCAATGTCCTTACCTACTTGAGGCATGTCGTTTTTTACAAACCATCTAAGCAAGGTTTCTTTAATTTTAGACTGCGCTGAAAATGAAGCATAGACCCCCAATTGATGTGCATCAAAAAGGACTTGCATATCGCTTGGCTTTGAGCCAATACCCAACACAGGACGCTGAGCAGCCATATATTCAAATAATTTACCGTGAATTACATTTGCTGTCATGGGCATATTTATACCCAACAATAATAAGGCTTTTGCATTTGTAAGTTGCACATCAACAACCTCTTTGGGTTGGTACCCCAAAAAACGCACGTGTGTTTCAATGCCAAGTGATTTTACTTCCGCTTTTATGGAAGTGGCTACTTTGCCATACACATCCAATGAAAAGGCTTCGCTGAAAGCAGCATTTGATTTAATCAGTGATGCGACAGTCTGCCACAAGACTGTTGGGTTCTGCTGTGCTTTTAAGCTACCAGCATACACCATCCCGGTAGTAGCTGCTGTTGCCGTGGGCAGACGTTGTTCATACCCATTGGTAAGTACAGTAATGTTGCGATGATGTGCTTTAAAATCTGCTTTTAAAGAAGGGGCGGTTACGACAATGTGATCTGCCTGTTGCAAGACCTTTTGCTCAAGTTGCTGGTGCTTTTGCTTCGCCTTTTTGCTCAAGGGAAGGCTGCGGTTTTGAAAAAATCCAGTCCATGGATCTCTAAAATCTGCAATCCATAAAATGCCTGATTGTTGCTTGGCTTGCAAGCCTATTAGATGCAGCGAATGTGGTGGTCCAGATGTAATAATTACATCAAACGGGTTTTGCTTGTGCTGCTTCAAAAAAGCCTGCGTTGCCGCTTTGGCCCAATACACCCGCGCATCGGGAATAAAGAAATTGGCGCGCACCCATAACATAAAACGCTTCACAATACCCCGCTTTCCGCCCAAGTTCTCCCCTATGGGATTGCTGGAATGTTGCAACGGCTCCCAACCATCAACCTTTACTTCTGTAATCGATTGGTGAACTTTTTGCCTTAATGCATCGTCTTGTTGGGCAACACGGGGATTCTTAGGAACAAAAACAGTGACATCCATCCCTTGGGCGGCAAAATAGTGTACTAAAAACAACCAACGCTGTACGCCTGAACCACCAGATGGCGGCCAGTAATAAACCGTTATCGCAACGCGTTTGATATCAGCCAAGCTTAGTTTCTTTTTGTTGACGTATAAGCATTCCTATCATAAGCAAGAACAACACCCAGCCTGATGCCATTAGCAAGGTCCCGTTTCGTATTACAGTTGGTTTAAACGCAAATACAATCTCATGTTTTCCTGGAGGAACAACAAGCCCTCGGAGCATATAATTAACCTTGTGATAGCGTTGCAACTCCCCGTCAATATGCACCGACCAGCCATTAGGATAATACATTTCTGAAAACACCGCCAAACGCTGATGTGCTGTGGAAACAGTGTATCGCAATAAATTATTGCGCTTTTCAACTAAATAAATGGTGTCAGTTGCTGCGGAGGTATATGATGTTGACTTTAGCGTTTGCGAAATTGCCTGGGTTTTCAAATCTATCTTGTTGAGTTGTACTATGGCTTCATCGGCATTTGCAAGCTGTAACACCTCATCTACAAGCCATACAGGCCCGAGTGCAGATGGGCGTTTCCCTACCCCATCAGCATATTGGTCATCAATGACGTATTTTACATTTAGCATATCAAGCACCGCACTGTCTTGTTTGTATAGGTGGAAATCATAAACGTCTTGCAGCAATGCAGGTTTGGCTCCGTGGTAGCCCCCTAAGCTATTATGAAAATAGGCAGCTCTCGATGATGAAAAACCAAGCCTGGGTTCAAAAACACGATAGGTTGATTTGTCTGCTTGAATAGTTTTGTCTTGCGGCGTTATGTCAAAGGGATATTCGGACTGGTATTTCCCTTTAAACTGATCTACGTTAAAGAAAAGTCTGTTGTACTGCCACAGATCGGCGAGACTTATTATTGCAATAGCAACAGCAAATACAACACCCGAAATCAACCTGCGCCAAAGGGCAAGTACAGCCAATACAATTAAAGCCATATAGGTGAGAATACGCCAAATATCTTCCCAAACAAACAGCTTTCTTGATGCCTGTAATGGTTCTAGTAGCACATTGGGTAAATTCGACAAGCCTTCGGAAGTTCTGGTAAACGAAAAGAAGCCTTTAGCCCCGCCTATTAAAAATAAAATTAAAGCAATAAATATAGCTACAACACTGTATACCGCTACCCCCTTTTTTCTACTCAGTCCCTTTTCTTGAGTCAGGTGTTGCATGCCCAACATAGCGGCATATGGTACGCAAAGCATGATCATGATTTGAGCCGAACTAACAGCCCTGAATTTATTGTACAAGGGCAAATAATCGATGAAAAATTGAGTGGCCTCGGGTGCATTCTTACCCCACGAAAAGAGTAGTGAAACGGCAATTATCGAGAGCAACACAAAACGCATTTTCCTATTGGCTACCACCAATCCCAAAACCGCAAAAAACAAGACCACCACACCCATATAAACAGGCGCAGCCACAAAAGGTTGATCGCCCCAATACGGTCTGAATTGGCGCAGCAGACCAATTGCCGTATCGTAGTTGATACTTCCCTCGCCCATTTTGGTCTTAATAAACTGCATAAAAGGGCTGTCATCAGCAAAGCCTTCACTTGAACTACCGCCCATAATATTGGGAGATATAAAAGTCATGGATTCCAAGATGCCATAGCTGTATGAAGTGATGTAATCAAATGAAAGCCCGTCCGAAGCTACTTTGTCCGTTCCATCTGGATTAATGGTCAATTCACTTGTTCCTCGCGTGCTGAATTTGGTATAATCTAAGGTGGCGAGTACGCCTTGTGCGTTTAAAACGAGTGCCAATGCACCTGAAATAAGTAGTGTTGCTACGGGTTTTAATGTATTTGAAATACCATGCTTAAACCACTTGTGAATGCCCCACATTAGGGTTGTGATAAACACCATCACCAAAGTGTAGTAGGTCATCTGCAGGTGATTGGCATGGAGTTGTAATGCCAGGCCAAGTGTGAGCCATAGCACACCCCATTTCTTTCGATCAATCAATACTTGAAACAATCCTAAAAACACAAGTGGCGCATAGGCCAAGGTCATGGCCTTTGTGTTATGCCCAACCATAAGAATAATGATGTAATAAGATGAAAACCCGTAGGCAAGTGCACCCAATACGGAAACAGGCTTGGAAAAATGCCTGCTCTGTGCAAACACATAAAAAAAGAACAGGTACAAAAACAGCATGTCGGCAGGTCGCGGCAGAAAACGCAAGGCCGTGTCAACATAACGCAACACATCGTAAGGGTATCGTCCCGTAATTTGATAGGTAGGCATGCCGACAAAGGCGTTGTCAATCCAATAGGGTTCTTCGTCAAATTCAGCACGGTGTTCTAGAATTTGACGTTGCATTCCTTTATACTGAACAATATCGGATTGCTCGAGATACTTATTGGATAACAAAGGATAAAAATATGCCAATGAAATAAGGGCAAATAAAACAGTTACTAACGCATGCGGCAGTAAAAAACGCAATACTGGATGTTTCATCATGTTTCAAAAATACAACTCTATGTATAATGACGGAATTTTTAATTCATGTATCTTTGAATATGCGCTTATCATCACTATATATATTGTGTTTTTCAGCGGTACTGATCATGCCCTGTATCGCAACGGCACAATATACCGAGGTCATAAACAGCAATCGCCCAAGTCAATCCATGGGGGCATTTGGCGTTGGCAAGCGTGTCTACCAATTGGAACAAGGCTTGTCGTTTCGAACAGGTAGTTTTAGCGCATTTCAAGATGCTTCATATACTGGTATGGGTGCAAGGACTCAAATTCGCATTGGCGTATTTAAAGAACAATTGGAGGTGGTCGGCACTGCAGATTATCAAATTGACGCCTTGCGCTACTCAAACGCTGTTGGCACATACAACTTAACAAGAAACAGCTTGCGTGACTTAGGAGTTGGTGCCAAATATTTGGTATATGACCCCTTTCGAAAGGTTGACAAATACAAACCAAATCTTTACAGTTGGCACGCCAATAATAGAATACGCTGGCGTGATTTGATTCCAGCTGTTTCGGTATATACAGGCGCGCAGTTTAGCACTGGCGGTGTTTATCCCTACCAAGAGAACTTTTTACCCTTATTTGATTACAATTACCGTCCCCTAACAGAGCCTTTTGTTTCTGGTACCGCCATGCTTATTTTACAACAACACCTACGCCCAGGGCTGGTGGTGGTGCATAATGTTGGCATGCATTATATAACTGCCGATGTGCAGCAAAAGAAATTACTGGGAACGGTTACCTACAGTACCCAATCAAAATGGTCCTTTTTTGGTGAATATACCCTCGACGATAGCCCACACTACAGCGATTTAACACTTGGCGCAGGTGTGGCTTATTTATTTAACAGTAATTTCCAGCTCGATGTCGCAGTACAACAAAGCCTAAAGACTACGCCCAGTTTAATGACTGCGGGCATTGGCATTTCGTACCGGGTAGATCGTCACAATATCTGGAAAGAAGAACCGCAAAATATTGAGGTAAAAAAGCAGAAAAGAGCCGCACGCAAAAAAGACAAATCAGAAAGCAAGAAAATTAGAAAGGCTGCGAAACGAACAGGCAGAGGTTTGAAAAAATTAGACCGAAAGCAAAAGAAAATTGAGCGTAAAATAAGACGTATGAAATGATTGAAATTGTAGAAGTAACTTCAAGACAACAATACCGTGCTTTTTTTCAATTCCCATTTGAACTCTACCGCAATTGTGCCCAATGGGTACCGCCCATAGCAAAAGAGGAAATGGACATTTTTGATCCTCAAAAGAATGCTGTTTTTGAACACGCCATGGCACGGCTTTTTCTAGCAAAGAAAAAAGGAAAGGTTGTTGGCCGAATTGCAGCCATGATCAATTGGGTTGAAATTGAAGAGCTCAAAAAAACCAAAGTGCGTTTTGGCTGGTATGACACCATTGACGACTTGGAAGTAAGCCAAAAGCTTATTGAGGCTGTTGAGGCCGTTGCCATCGCCGAAGGCATGACCTATATTGAGGGGCCCATGGGCTTTTCAAACATGGACAAGGCGGGACTACTCATACATGGTTATGAACATATGAATACCATGATTACTTGGTATCACTACCCCTATCAAAAAGTGCATCTGGAAAAATTGGGGCTTAAAAAACAAAGTGAGTGGATTGAATTTCAAATCGACATTTACGATGCCAAAGACGCCCCCGAAAAGGTCAAAAAGTTTGCAGGTGTGATTAAGGAAAGATTTAAGCTCAAAACCTTAGAATTTAAAACTACAAAAGACGTTGAGCCTCACGTGGATAAGATGTTTGAGTTGCTCAATCAAACTTATAATAAGTTACAGTCTTTTGTGCCCATTCAACAACATCAAATTGAAGTATATAAAAAGAAGTATCTACCCTACGTGCATCCCGATTTTATCAAATGTGTCGTTGACGAAAACGATGAAATGATTGGTTTTACGATTACCATGCCCTCTTTCACAAAAGCACTCAAACGCATCAATGGAAAAATGTTTCCCTTCGGCTTTTATCATTTGTGGCGTGCGTTACGTAAAAACAATCGCGCTTCATTCTATTTGATTGGTATCAAAGAAAGTTATCAAAACAAAGGCGTTACGGCCATTATATTTCAAGAAATTCAGGAATTATTTAACAAACGTGGCATTACAAAAGTAGAAACCAACCCAGAGCTGGAAGAAAATAAACCGATTCAAGCCTTGTGGAAGAATTACAAACACGAGCTGCACAAACGACGCAGAACTTACCGTAAAGACATTTCAATTTGAACATCAACGACACCATAGTTGCATTATCAACTGCCCCAGGTGCTGCGGCCATCGCAGTGCTGCGGCTGAGCGGTGACAACGCAATTCCCATAGCTGAAGAAATCTTTAAATCACGTTTTGGAAAACAATTGTCCAAACAAGGCACCCATCGGGTTCTGTTGGGCGATTTTCATTTCAAGAATACGCTTATTGACGAAGTACTGCTAACAGTTTTTAAGCATCCCAATTCCTATACAGGGGAAGATGTGGTAGAGATTTCTTGCCACGGTTCGGTTTATGTGCAGCAAAAAATTCTAAAAATATTACAAGATAGTGGGGCACGCTTGGCCCAACCGGGCGAATTTACACTACGTGCCTTTTTAAATAAAAAAATGGATTTGGCACAAGCAGAGGCTGTTGCAGATTTGATAGCATCTGAAAATGAGGCGGCGCATCATATTGCGGTGCAGCACCTCCGTGGGGGCATCAGCAAAAGCCTTGGCAGCTTACGAGAAGGACTTTTGTCGTTTGCTTCACTTATTGAATTGGAACTTGATTTTAGCGAAGAAGATGTTGCCTTTGCAGACAGAACACAATTGCGTGAACTTGTCGATGACATCCGCACAACACTCAAAAATCTATTGGATTCTTTTGAAACGGGAAATGCTGTCAAACACGGTATTCCCGTAGCACTTATTGGCATGCCTAATGCAGGTAAATCTTCGCTCTTAAATGCCTTGCTTGAAGAAGACAAAGCCCTTGTTTCAGATATTGCTGGGACAACTCGTGATAGCATTGAAGACATGCTCACCATTGGGGGTATACGGTATCGCTTTATAGATACCGCCGGACTTCGCAAAACAACGGATATCGTAGAAGCTATGGGCGTAGAACGCACCCAAGAAAAAATGGACAAAGCCAGCATATTGATGTATGTCGTTGATCCCAAAACACAAACGCCTCAAGCGGTTATGACGGCCCTAGACGAAATTAATCGTGATGACACCACCCTACTGCTGGTCATTAACAAGAAGGATTTACTCGAAACGGCTGAATTAGATGCGTTCCTTAACGAACTAGACCGTTTGGATATAACTGCCAGTGTTTATGATAATGTAGTCATCAGTACCAAAGACGAAAGTGACATTAGCGCATTAAAACAGCGCTTTGCGGGATTGCTTCAATGGAACACGGGAAGCACCCTAGTGAGTAATCAACGGCATTGGGCGGCATTGCAAGCGGCCATGGCAGGCATCTTGGAGGTTATTCAGGGAATAGAAGAAAACCGCAGTAGCGACTTGCTGGCTATTGACATCCGTCAAACGCTACACGAGTTGGGCACCATCACGGGCGAGGTTACCACAGATGATATACTGGGAAATATTTTTGCAAACTTCTGTATTGGAAAGTAATGTAACTTTTCTTTCATTATCCTTCTTCTTTTAGTTCTACCACTTTTAATTCTCCTAAATAAGTAAAGGGAGTTTTTTTAGATGTTCAAATTAATCATACATTTAACAATAAATCACATTATGAATTTTTTAGAAAAATACTATCCAATTCTTTTAGCTTTCATCAGTTTTTTGTACTCGATATATCTTTGGTTTACAGGAAATGAGCTGGAAGGAATATATGTTGGCCTTTGGCCAATAACAATTTTGGGTTTTGCAATAGCAATTAGACAAAGAAGAAAAGATTAGAATATGAACAATAAATTAATGTTTGTTATTGGGTGTATCATTTTTTTGATATATATCTTATTTTATTTCAAAATAGTATTAAATATAAAGTTTAGAAAAAAAAGAGACAAAGAAAGCTAAGCCATAGGTATATCTTCTTCTTTTAGCTCAGCGACTTCTAATCCGCTCAAATCGGTTAAGAATCTGATCAAAAAAGGGCTGTTTCAAATAGTATCGACCAATTACAATTGCAGAAGTAATGATGATTATATTTTTGATGATGTATTGTCCCTCAAGAGTTGGTAAAAGGTAATTAGAATCCTGAAAAGTGACCGATGGAAGTAGTACTAGTGGCATAAATGTTCCACTCATTTGCAAAAACAATAATAGCATAGCGTAGAAAGTGGTTTTTTTTGCCAGAAAAAATAAACCAATTAGCATCTCCCAATAACCAATAACGATGACCCAGTTCTCAGGACTTAGAAATGGCATCCAATAAACTGTGTCGATAATTAACCCTTGCGCAGGAGAAAGTTCTATCACTTTTAAAAGTCCAAACCAAAAAAAATGACAAATAAAGGAGTTCGAATCAGAAAATCATTTGTGTTAAAACGATACATATTAAAAATTTAAATGGATGAACTACAATTTCAAAAAGCAATGCAGTAAATATAAGCACTTATTAACTATATTTGAAAAATGAGAGGTTCGATATTTATCTTAATAGTATCAATAGGTTTTTTGCTTTACCCACTAATTGTTAAATCTAAAAAATAAAGAACCTGTTACTGCCCATAGGAGTCTCAACGCCATTTATCCAGTTTATGCTTGTTAATCCTTCAATCCTTAGAACGTCTCTTAAAATCGCAGAATAGAAGCCTTAGCGTAGCCGACAGGGTTGTATTGTTTAAAGATAAAGTAGGGACAGCGTCTTTTACTCGTAAGACATACTTGCAAGCCTATAAAGACATAAGCGAACCAACAGTTAGTAGCGATTTAAAATGGGCTGTTGATAATGGCGTCTTAGAAAAAATAGGTGCAAATCGGTTGTCAAAGTACACGTGTGTAAATTGATCTTATTTGATTTAAGATACCATTCGGAGCATAAAAAGCGAAAAGGCCAAAAAGAGAGCCAACCATAGCTGTTCAATTTGACCAATTCATTTAGGAAATGCGAATGTATGACAATTATTTATACAAGCATTTTATTCTGTTGCCAAAATCGGTTTTGAGTATTGATTTAAATAGCTGACTTTATCACCAGTAAAAGCAAATGCTTCCATCCACGAATAGCTAGTCGATGTGCCATCAGCAGTTTCAACAGCTGCATTGTCCCACAACAGTACCCACTCGACCTCATTTTCGCCAACTACGGTAAAGTTTACTGCTACAGAATAATCGTTAATGGAAACGGCAGCATAGGCTTCTTTCATGAATTGAAGCACACTTTCTTTTCCTTCAAGAGAAGATCCGTTATCTAAGTCAAAGACAACATCATCAGTAAGATAGCTTACGGCCTTTTCATAATCTTGGTTGATAAGGTGTTGGTGCATTTCTTGAATAAGGAGCACCTTTTCGTCACTACCCATCTCAAAAGAAGATTGGTATGTGGGCTGGTAGATGAATTCAATCGCTTCCGCGTTTTCAGTGGCCGCTTGTTTTGGGTTGGTACAAGAAATCAATGTAGCAACAAACAAGACAGTAATAATCGTATTTTTCATGTTTTGTGTTTATATAAAATTTAATATTCTTAAAACTAATACTTTTATTTTAATTTTGACATTTAATAAAAACTGTGAAAAAACGCCCATTTATTTCAAGTATTTCTACGCACCTCCTTGCTTTAGTCCTATTTTGTTTCCAGTTGGGATTTTCGCAATTAAAAGCGACTATTACAGATGAGCTGGGCAATCCGTTAGAATACGCCACCGCAGCCGTATACAACAGCAACGGCACATTGGTGTCGGGTGTTGTTTCAGAAGCGCGTGGCATAATCGAATTTGGTAATCTCAAAAGTGGAAAATACAACCTAGAGGTTTCCTTTATTGGCTATGAAGTCTCCAAAATTTCAAATATTTTATTTGATGAGGTCCTAAACCTTGGGACAATAAAACTAACCTTAGGCAATCAGTTGGACGATGTTGTTATTGCAACCAAACGAAAAACCATCATCAATAAAATTGACAAGCAAGTTTACAATGCACAAGCATTTAAGAACGCACAAGGGGGAACAGGGCTGGATGTTTTAAAAAACCTGCCTGCCGTAAGTTTTAATGGTAATGGTGAACTAATGGTTAGCGGCACCAGAGGCTTTGTGGTATTGCTCAATGGCAAGCCAACACAGAGCAATCCTACTGCTATCATGGCGCAACTCCCCGCAAACGCTATTAGCAGTATAGAGCTCATCACTGCCCCATCTGCAAAATATGATCCTGAAGGTAAGGCTGGAATCATCAATATCATAACCCGTAAGGGGGCTACTGAAGGCGTCTTTAGTCAGTTAAACATCAAAGGCGGCTTTCCCTCAATAGAAACCTACGGGAACGAATTAGCACACCAACGCTTTGGAATTGACGGAACCTATAATATAAACGCAGAAAAGTTGCATGTTTCCATCGGGGCAAATTACCAACGAAACGATTTGGGCGGCAGACGCGAAGGAAATGTATACACCATAATTGATGATGTGTTTACGGGGCTTCCATCGACTGGGGAGCGCAGTTTTGATGAAACCAACTACAACGGTCGTTTCACTTTAGAATTTACCCCCAACCCATCAAACGAACTTTCGGTTGGTTTTTATGCTGGAAAAAGATCAAAAAAGCGATTGGCAGATATCGTTTATTATGACAACCAAAAAATTACGCCAAACGGCAGTAATACTATTACTAAGCTCCCTCCCTATTTTAATCACAATTTAAGAGAGCGAAAAAGTGATTTTGTCTTGGGCAATATGGATTATGCCCATATTTTTCAAAACAAATCTGAACTTTCACTTTCCATACTGTATGAGTATACGCTATTGGGTGGGCCTACCGTAAATCAAAACCTAGGGCATCCTGATAATAGCGTATTATACCAAGATGAATACAACACAAACGACAACCCATTATATGGATTAAGAGCACAATTGGATTATGTTTTTTCGCCCTTTAAAGGCGGAGAAATTGCAATGGGCTATCAGTTTAGAAATCTAGACCATAAAGGCAATTTTCTCTACGAACGCCGAACAAACCTTAACGATCCGTTTGTGATGGTACCCGCATTTTCAAGTGAAGTGAATTTAGTCCGTGAAATACATGCGGTTTATGGGCAGCTATCAGCGTCCAAGGGGAAATTTACTTACAATGCGGGCTTACGAATTGAACAGATGAACCGAGATTTGATGCTCAAAGACAGAGCAAATACAATTGATGATACACGTAATTATGCGTTTACCAAGGCATACCCATCGGCTTCAATCAATTATGAGCTAAACGATAACACCAGTGCCAAATTAGCATACAGCAAACGTGTGGCGCGTACGACAACTTTTAAAATGAACCCTTTTCCAGAACGCGAACATGCCGAAACCCTGGAGCAAGGAGATCCTGATCTGAGGCCTGAGTTTATTGATTTAATTGAGCTGGGTATAGACAAGAAACTATCGGATGATAACAGCATTTTTGCAACCGCCTATTACCGCAATACCAAAAATGTGGTAAACCGAGTGAACACGGTGTATAGCGACAACATACTAAACCGTATTTATTCAAATGTTGGCAATGCCAAAACTTTCGGTGTTACGTTTGGAACGCAACTAAAGCTTACAGCTAAATCAGATGCGTTTATTGGCGGAAATGTCTATCATTATGACCTTAAAGGTTCGTTTGACAACAATCCTGTTAATACCAATACAACTATTTACAGTTTTAATGCGAATACCAATTTTCGTTTTTGGGATAATACATCGCTACAGTTTTCCATTAATTATATTTCGGACAGGGTAACGGCGCAAGGAGAAGATTCAAGATACTACACCCCCAACCTCAGCATCCAAAAATCATTTTTAAACGACAAACTGAAGGCTACATTGCAGTGGCTCAATATCGATATGGGTTTGCTGGACACAAACGAGCAGCGCATAACAACTTGGCGTGAAAACGAATTTTATACCACTACAAACTACATATACGAAGTTGATATGATAACGCTAAACCTGTCCTATACGTTCCAAAATGGAAAAAACAGGTCTCGGTTTATTGAAAGTGAGTTTGGTAAAAGAGAGTTTTAGTTGTTACATAAAGAGGCGATCATCTCTATGCAAAACATAAGGTTTCGCTAATCGCTTAAAATCTTTTTTATTAGTTTAACACAAGAAAGTGGCGCAATCGTCGTTTTTATAGTAATTTTATACGCATAATATGTATTACAAAATGAAAAGAACACTCATCTTATTAATCGCAATCCCTGCACTGCTGGCATCTTGTGTGTCACAAAAAAAATACACCGCTCTAGAAGCTGATAATAAAGAGACCAAAGATCTTTTAAACTCAGCCACTGTACGACTAAACACATGTATTGATGAGAAGGCAAAAAGCGACGCAAGCGTTTCTGCACTTCGTGACCAAATTACTTTCTTAAAGGCCAACAATCAGGAACTCATAAATAATATGGGTAACCTAACTACACTCTCTCAAAAAGGTGCTGAAAACCTTGAGCGTTCGCTTGAGTCTTTAAAAGAAAAAGACATGCGCATCACACGCATGCAAGATGCCGTGACACGTAGAGATTCTGTTACCCTAGCATTGGTAACCAGTCTTAAGGGTGCGCTTGTTGATATCAACGATTCTGACATTGAGGTAAATGTTGAAAAAGGTGTTGTGTTTATTTCCATCTCAGATAAACTGTTGTTTAGAAGTGGTAGCTATACCGTTACCGCACGTGCCAAAGAAGTACTTGGTAAGGTTGCGCGTGTAATCAATGACAAAACAGACTTGGAGTTTATGGTTGAAGGACACACAGACAACGTTCCTGTTAAAAAAGACAGCGATGTTCTTGTAGACAACTGGGATTTGAGTGTGAAGCGTGCAACGGCTGTTGTTCGCATACTACAAAACGATTTCTTGGTTGATCCAGCGCGCATGACTGCCGCAGGACGCAGTTCTTATGTACCCCTTGAAGACAATGAGACGCTTAGCGGCCGTGCTAAAAACCGCAGAACACGTATCGTTGTGTTACCAAAACTAGATCAGTTCTTTGATTTACTTGAAAAAGGTATGGAAGCTGCATCCAAATAAGGATTAACAGCAATGGTATTTAAAGCCACCTTAGGGTGGCTTTTTTTATGAAACTACTTTGAGTTTTGCAAAACGCAACAGCACGTTCTTTTCTCCTGATTGATCAAAACGAATAAGGGCCTTTGCATCATTGCCTACCCCATCGGTGCTCAATACCGTTCCAAATCCAAAACGACTGTGAGAAACACGAATACCCTGCTGGATTTCGGATAAGTCCAATGTAGGTCCACTGCTAGGTGCAGCTTTAGACACAGATTTCATACGTGCTTTGGGCGGTACTGCAGCTGCGGGTTTCTTTTTTACAGGTGGCTTAAAGCGAACCTTGTTTGGGTCTGGCGCATCAAATACAGAAGTATCCATAAATGGTTTGAGGGAATAATCGTCAGTGACCACTTGATTGTCAACGAATTCTTCGTCGATTTCTGCTAAAAACCTACTCGGCTCTGCATCAATAATTTTCCCCCAACGATATCTAGACAGTGTATAGGTCAGCGTTACCCGCTTTTCAGCACGTGTAAGTGCCACATAAAACAACCTACGCTCTTCTTCGAGTTCTGCTCTGGTGTTAACACTCATGGCAGAAGGGAATAAATCTTCTTCTAAGCCAACGATATACACGTTGGGAAACTCCAAGCCTTTGGCGAGGTGAATGGTCATAAGCGAAACCGCTTGCTGGTCTTTGACTTCATTGTCAAAGTCAGTAGCCAAGGCTACATCTTCTAAAAACTCTACCAAAGAGCCGGTAGCATCAACGAGTTCACGTTGTCCTTCCACAAAGTCTTTAATACCATTGAGCAACTCTTCAATATTCTCAATACGCGTCACGGCTTCTGGCGTTCCCTCCTTTTTAAGCACTGAAACCAAACCAACTTTTTTGGTCACCATATCTGCAAGTTCAAACGCATCTAAGCTTGTAAGTTGGGTTTTAATCGACTCCATCAGCGTGTAGAAGTCTTGCAGTTTGGTTCGTGTTCCCGCATTGATGTTTAGCGGAAGTTCTTGCACCTTTTCCAACACTTGATATAGTGTGCAATCATGCGTTTTTGCAGCTACAATGAGCTTATTGATGGTCGTTTGACCGATACCCCGCATGGGATAATTAATAATACGCTTTAAGCTTTCTTCATCGTTGGGATTGATAAGCAGGCGCAAATACGCCAATACATCTTTGATTTCTTTGCGTTGATAGAAAGAAACCCCTCCATACACACGATAGGGAATATTACGCTTACGCAAGGCATCTTCCATCGCACGAGACTGTGCATTGGTACGATACAATATGGCGTAGTTCTCATAGCCTTGTTGGGTTTGCATGGCGCGTTCAAAAATATCACCTGCAACATAACGTCCTTCTTCACCATCTGTTGGGCTGCGATGCAAAATGATTTTATGCCCCTCAGGATTAGCTGTCCAAACGTTCTTTTCTAGTCTGTTTTGATTGTGCGCAATTACGGCATTGGCCGCTTGCACTATGGTTTTTGAGGAACGGTAGTTTTGCTCTAGCCGATATACCGCTACGTCTTCGTAGTCACGTTGGAAATTGAGAATGTTCTGAATGTTTGCACCTCGGAAGGCATAGATACTTTGTGCATCATCACCTACCACACAAACGTTTTGATAACGATCTGCCAAAGCGCGCACAATCAGGTACTGGGAGTGGTTGGTGTCTTGATACTCATCTACCAGAATATAGCGAAAACGCTCCTGGTATTTGGCAAGCACATCTGGAAATCTATTCAACAACTCATTGGTTTTGAGGAGTAAATCGTCAAAATCCATAGCACCCGCCTTAAAGCAGCGATCTACATACTCTTTGTATATACTGCCCATTTCTGGACGCTTGGACTCTCGGTCTGCCTCAACAAGCTCTGGGTTGTTGTAGTAAGCCCTAACGGTAATCAGGCTATTTTTAAATGAAGATATGCGGGGACGAATCTGCTTAACCTTATACAGGTCTTTATCAAGTTGTAGCTCTTTGATAATGGAGCCTAACAAACGCTCAGAGTCTTGGGTATCGTAAATCGTAAAGCTTGAAGGATAGCCCAAACGGTCGGCTTCAGCACGAAGGATGCGCGCAAACACGGAGTGAAAAGTACCCATCCATAAATTTTTGGATTCGCTCTCCCCTACTATTTGCGCAATACGCGCCTTCATTTCTCGTGCCGCCTTGTTGGTAAATGTCAATGCCAAAATGGAAAAGGAGTCCACTCCTTGCTGCATCAAATAGGCAATACGGTAGGTAAGCACACGTGTTTTACCAGAACCCGCACCCGCAATAACCATAAGCGGTCCATCTTTGTGGACAGTAGGTTTTTGCTGGGCTTCATTAAGCAGCTTGAGGTAATTTTCCAACGCATTTTAATTTAAAGTGAAAATAGCCAAACCCTCACGGTTGATAAAGAAGCCTAACGAATAGTTATTAACAGGAAACTGCTATCTTCGTTTTATGTCTACATTGCTGCAAAAATCTATCGATTATTTGAAAGGCGTTGGTCCAAACAGGGCGCAATTGCTTAAAAAAGAATTGGGGTTACACAGCTTACAGGATATTCTGTACTTTTTTCCACATCGCTATATTGACAGAAGCAAATACTACACCCCAGGAGCATTACCACAAACCACAGCAGACGTACAAGTGTTGGGGAGCATCACCCATGTTGAAACCATTAAGCAAAAACGGGGCAGTCGCTTGGTGGCTACTTTTACAGATGGTCAGCACAACATGGAACTGGTTTGGTTTAGAGGACAGCAATGGATTCAAAAATCACTCCAGCTCAACACACCCTACATGGCCTTTGGACGACTCAATTGGTACGGAAAAAAGTGTTCTATTCCCCACCCAGAGCTTGAGCTTGTTGCAGATCACGAACAACGCAAAGGGAATTTTCAGGCGGTATACCCCGCTACAGAAACGCTAACTAAAAGCGGGATATCCCAGCGTGTCATGCGGCAGATTGTAGAAAATCTATTTGAAGAAGTGCAAAACAAACTACAAGAGGTCTTGTCTGATGAAATGCGCAATACCTATCAGTTGATGGAGAAAAATGAAGCCCTAAAAGTCATTCACTTTCCGCAGTCGCAAGAATCCTTAGCGCGTGCGCAATACCGTATGAAATTTGAAGAACTGTTTTTTGTGCAGTTGCAATTGGGATTAAAAAAGCACCATCGGAAAGAACGCATTAAAGGCATCCCCTTTCCGAAAATTGGGAATTACTTCAACCGCTTTTTTCACGAGCATCTACCCTTTCCATTAACCGAAGCACAAAAACGTGTGGTGCGTGAAATTAGAACCGACTTAAACAGTGAGGCACAAATGAACAGACTGCTACAAGGAGATGTTGGATCTGGAAAAACCATCGTAGCCGTACTCTGCATGCTCATGGCCTTGGACAACAATATGCAAGCTACCCTAGTGGCACCTACCGAAATTTTAGCCCAACAACACTACAGCAGCATAAAAGAATTGCTAGCGCCGCTGGGAATTGAAATTGGTTTGTTAACAGGTTCTGTAACCAAAAAAGAACGCGAGCCGCTGTTTGAAAAATTAACCAATGGTCAGTTGCAAATACTTATTGGCACCCATGCGGTGCTAGAAGAAACGGTCAGTTTTCATCGCCTTGGATTGGCCATTGTTGACGAACAACACCGTTTTGGTGTAGCACAGCGTGCCAAGCTTTGGCGAAAGAACAACACCCCTCCAAATATTTTGGTGATGACCGCCACACCTATTCCAAGAACCTTGGCCATGACAGCTTATGGTGATTTAGACCTATCTGTAATTGACGAGTTGCCACCCGGCAGAAAACCCATTACCACAACGCATCGATTTGACAGCAAACGGTTGGCTGTGTTTCAATTTATGCGAGAAGAAATTGCCAAAGGCCGACAGGTCTATGTTGTTTATCCGCTCATTCAAGAATCCAAGGTTTTGGATTACAAAGATTTGATGGATGGCTATGAAAGCATCGTGCGAGAGTTTCCACTACCAGACTATCAGGTGAGTATTGTTCACGGCAGGATGAATGCCAAAGACAAGGCTTATGAAATGGAACGCTTTATTTCTAAAAAAACCCAAATCATGGTAGCTACTACGGTCATTGAGGTGGGTGTTGATGTTCCCAATGCCAGCATTATGATTATCGAAAGTGCCGAGCGTTTTGGCTTATCGCAACTCCACCAGCTCAGAGGACGTGTTGGTCGTGGTGCTAGTAAGAGTTACTGTATTTTGATGACAGGGTCCAAACTTAGCCAAGATGCCCAGACGCGCTTACAAACCATGGTCAGAACGCAAGACGGCTTTGAATTGGCAGAAGTGGATTTATCGCTTCGCGGACCTGGAGATGTCATGGGAACCCAACAAAGTGGTGTGCTGCCGTTTCTAATTGCCAATCTTAAAAAAGACGTGGCCATTCTAAAAACAGTACGTCATGCGGTAGATGCGCTGCTACAAGACGACCCAAGTTTATCCCACTCAAACAACGAAAACATACGTTTGGCGCTCTCTTTGACACAGCAAGGAAAAAGTATTTGGAAGTACATTGGGTAAATAATGCCCAAAAAACCATCTTAATTGTATCTTTGCTATTCAAATAATAAGCATGCAGATTTCTTTCAACTGGTTACGCGATTTCATAAAAACCGATTTAAATGCTTCAGAAATTAGTGATATCCTCACCGACCTAGGATTAGAAGTTGAGGGTATTAATCAATATAAATCCATACCCGGCGGACTAGAAGGTGTTGTTATTGGCAAGGTACTGACTTGTGAAAAACACCCCAATGCCGATAAGCTTAAGTTAACGCAAGTTGATATAGGCCAAGCCGAAAATGTCCAAATTGTATGTGGAGCACCCAATGTTGCTGCAGGCCAAACGGTTCCTGTAGCCACCATAGGCACAAAGCTTTATGCCGAAAATGGGGAATCTTTTGTAATTAAGAAAAGTAAGATCAGAGGAGCGTTGAGCCAGGGTATGATTTGTGCTGAAGACGAATTGGGTCTAGGCCAAAGCCACGACGGTATTATGGTTCTCGAAAACCACCACAAGGCAGGTAAACCCTGCAAAGAAGTTTTTGAAATCGTAACGGATGAAATATTTGAAATTGGGCTTACCCCCAATCGATCCGATGCCATGAGCCACTATGGAGTAGCCAGAGATTTGCGTGCAGCACTCTCCCAAAGGGAAGATACTACTACGCTTATCACGCCGTCCATAAGTTCATTTCATACCGACAACTACAAAGGCGCCATTAAAATTGATGTGCGTGATGCTGATGCTGCGCCGCGCTATTGTGGTTTGCGCATAACAGGAGTTGAAGTAAAGCCTTCGCCTGAACACATACAACATCGTTTAAAGGCCATAGGCTTAAAACCCATTAACAATATTGTTGACGCAACAAACTATGTATTACACGAGCTGGGACAACCCTTACACGCTTTTGATGGCGTAAAAATCAGCAGTGGTGTAGTGCGTGTACAAAAACTAAAAGAAGGAACCCCATTTGTTACCTTGGATGGCGTTGAACGCAAATTAAGTAGCGAGGACTTGGTCATTTGCAATGGCGACACGCCCATGTGTTTGGCAGGAGTTTTTGGAGGGCTTGATTCTGGTGTAACAGAGCAGACAACCGAAGTATTTTTAGAGAGCGCTTACTTTGATCCTGTTAGTATTCGGAAAACAGCTAAACGCCACGGACTCAGCACAGACGCTTCGTTTCGTTATGAGCGCGGTATCGATATTGAATTGGTCAAATACAGCCTTAGGAGAGCTGCCATACTTATTCAAGAAGTTGCAGGTGGAGCCATTAGTTCAGAAATTATTGATGAATATCCCATCAAACAGGAACCACATCAGGTATTGTTGAAGTACGAGTACATGAACAAATTAATAGGTCACGAAATTCCGCGTGAGAAAATCAAAAAAATCATTCGAGATTTAGATATCAAAATCGCCCATGTAACAGAAACTTCGATTGGCTTAGAAGTTCCTACCTATCGGGCAGATGTACGAAGACCTGCCGATGTTGTCGAAGAGGTTTTAAGGGTATACGGATACAATAATATTCCAACAGGAAATAAGCTAAACAGCTCGATCCCGAACTTGGCAAAAAACAACACCAATCAGCTGGGAGCACGCATTGCCCAACAACTAGTTGCGCAAGGTTTTTATGAGATTTACAACAACTCCCTGACTTCCCCTAAGCATGATAGCAATATCAAAAACATGGTGGAAATACTTAATCCTTTGAGTAGTGAGCTTTCCGTAATGCGTACTAACCTTATTTATGGTATGCTAGAATCCGTGCAGTTTAACATCAACAGACAGCAGCAAGACTTGCGCTTTTTTGAATTTGGAAATCAGTACCACAAAACGGCTGAAGGCAATAGGCAAGAAGCTACACTTGGTATGGTTGTTACTGGAAAACAATTAGAGAATAACTGGGCTGTTTCAGAACAAAAATCTGATTTCTTTTTCCTAAAAGGAATTGTGAATGGTGTACTAGATCGTTTGGGACTGACCGTAAATGAAACCCCCAGTGACCATCCGTTTTTTAAAGAAAGTGTTGCGTTGAGCATCGGCAAAATAACTATTGGCACCTACGGCTGGATAGATTTAACAGGATTTAACGGAATTTCTATTGACCAAGACGTATTTGCTTGCACGTTGGCTGTGGATGCACTGTCACAATTAGTAAAACAAAAAATCAAAGTAAAAGGACTTTCTAAGTTCCCATCGGTTCATCGTGATCTCGCCCTCTTGGTAGACAAAAGCACTTCGTTTAAAGAACTGTATCAAATTGCACAAAAAACAGAGCGGCATTTGCTAGAAGACGTTGGGCTTTTTGATGTGTTTACAGGCAAGGGCGTTCCAGAGGGAAAAAAATCCTATGCGCTTAATTTTACCCTGCGTGACAAGGAGAAAACCCTTACCGACAAGCAGATTGATAAGGCCATGCAAAAAATTGCTGACCAGTACCACAAACAGCTTGGCGCTGAGCTTCGAAACTAGTAGTGTTTAATGAGCATTAAACAGTTGATTGTATGAATGTTATGCGTATATTTGAAAAATTGTTAAAAAGAAAATACTATGTTCGCTCAAACAGATATTTATCAAGAATTAAATAAAGTCAAAGCTGTTAACCAAGAACCCTTGACCACATCAACGGTAAATAACTTTGATTTGGATAAGCTAGAATCCAGTCGTGTGTATCACATCAGTCAAATAAAAAAGACATGTATTGATTTCAGGTTGCGATTCTTGGATGCTACTTTGTTTAAAGGTGATTTTCCTGTGGAAGCCGTAGCGCAAATCAAATCTATCGAGGCTACCCACAATACCGATTTAACAGATCTTAAAATTATGGCACCTTCTAAGCTTTTTAAATTGGAAAATGCCGACGACCCTTTGTTGTTTGCTCCTATGGGCAATGGCTATTATTATTTGATTCATCAATGGGGCGATGATTTACATCCATTCCGCAAGGCAATGGTATGGCCATTTAAAAATATCATCACTGCTTGTATTTCACTATTGGTGTTTAGCTTTTTTCTAAGCTTTTTTGTGCCTATGTCGTTATTCACACCCAACCCGACGACTCGTGATTTTATCATGATTTATTTCTTCATGTTCAAAGCTGTGGCGGCAATTGTAATTTATTATACATTCGCTACAGGCAAGAACTTTAATAGAGCTATTTGGAATAGCAAATACTACAACAGCTGATGGACGATACTTTTGTTCTTTTATGTGCAACCAATGTTGTCGAAGTACAACGGGTCAAAGTGCTATTAGAAGAAAACGGTATATTTCCCATCATCAAAGACGAAGGTGAGTCTGCCCGTTTGGCGGGTTTTGGTTCAGCATCCTTGATGCAACATCTTTGGGTAGCCAAGTCTGATCTTAAAAAAGCAAAAAGCCTTATCTAGGCATACATCTTCTCACGCAATTCCTTGATTTTAGAATCAAGCATATATTCATCAAACGTCATATGACGATCAATAACTCCTTTTGGCGTTAACTCTACTACCCTATTTCCAACCGACTGCGCAAATGCGTGGTCATGTGTGGTAAGCAGTACCGTTCCTTTAAACTTAATAAGCGAATTGTTGAATGCAGTAATGGATTCCAAGTCAAGGTGATTTGTGGGTTCGTCTAACATCAATACATTAGCACGTACCATCATCATACGTGATAACATACAACGGACTTTTTCACCACCAGAAAGGACTTTTGCAGATTTCAATGCCTCGTCCCCACTAAATAGCATCTTACCCAAAAAACCACGCAAGAATACCGCTTCACGCTCTTCATCTGTTTTGGCATATTGACGCAACCAATCCACAAGTGAGTCTTCGGTATCAAAATACATGGCGTTGTCTAGTGGCAAATAACTTTGGTTGGTGGTTACCCCCCATTTAAAGGAACCAGCAGTGGGCTGCTGATTGCCATTTAAAATTTCATAGAAGGCCGTGGCAGCACGCGCATCTTTGCTGTAAACCACTACTTTATCGTTTTTAGCAAGATTGATATCTATTCCTGAAAAAAGCGTTTTGCCATCTGCTTCAGCTGCAAGATTTTCTACGTTTAGGATTTGATCACCAGCTTCACGCTCTTGCTCAAATATAATAGCAGGATAACGTCTAGAAGACGGACGTATGTCTTCTATGTTAAGCTTGTCTATCATTTTCTTTCTGGAAGTCGCCTGCTTTGATTTGGCAACATTAGCGCTAAAACGTGCAATGAATTCTTCTAATTCTTTTTTCTTTTCCTCAGACTTTTTGTTCTGTTGAGCACGCTGCTTGGCTGCCAATTGACTGGACTCGTACCAAAAGGTATAATTTCCAGAGTAGTGATTGATTTTTCCGAAATCAACATCAGAGATATGCGTACAAACGGCATCTAAAAAGTGACGGTCGTGAGACACCACGATAACCGTGTTATCATAATTGGCCAAAAAGCTTTCAAGCCATTGAATGGTTTCGTAGTCCAAGTCGTTGGTAGGCTCATCCATGATCAGTACATCAGGATTGCCAAACAAAGCCTGAGCCAGAAGTACACGTACCTTCTGCTTTCCGTCAAGGTCTTTCATAAGGGTGTAGTGCTGTGCTTCTGAAATATCCAAGTTGGACAACATGGCGGCGGCATCGCTTTCCGCATTCCAGCCGTTCATTTCTTCGTATTTGATTTGAAGTTCCCCTACTCGATTGCTGTCTGCATCAGAAAAATCAGGTTTGGCATAGAGATCGTCCATTTCCTTTTTGATGGCATAAAGCGGTTTGTTTCCTCTTATAACGGTTTCCAAAACAGGAAAGTCATCACAGGCAAAGTGATCTTGCTCCAATACCGACATACGCTTCCCCGGTTCAAGGTGAACGTGTCCAGAGTTGGGCTCCATCTCGCCTGTAATCACTTTAAGAAAAGTAGATTTACCAGCACCATTAGCACCAATGATACCGTAGCAATTGCCGTGATTAAACGAAGTGTTCACTTCGTCAAATAGCACGCGTTTGCCAAATTGAACTGAAAGATTCGATACCGATAGCATAGATTAATTTTTTGCAAAAATAGAAAAGCCCGCAGAAATACTGCGAGCTTTTTACATATGATTGTGTATGTTTTAGTTACCCTTCTTATAATCTGCTAAAAATTTAGCCAAACCTATATCCGTTAACGGGTGCTTTGCCAAACCAGCAATAGCACTCAAAGGGCCTGTCATGACATCGGCACCGATATGTGCGCAGTCAATAACGTGCATGGTGTGACGGACTGAAGCAGCTAAAATTTCAGTTTTGAATGCATAATTATCATATACATTTCTAATGTCCTCAATCAGCTGAAGACCATCTGTAGACACATCGTCCAAACGACCGATAAAGGGCGACACATATGTTGCACCTGCTTTTGCTGCTAGCAAAGCTTGGCCTGTTGAGAACACAAGCGTACAGTTTGTTTTAATGCCTTTGTCAGCAAAATACTTGATGGCCTTAATTCCTTCAAGAATCATGGGTATCTTAACCACAATTTGCGGATGAAGTGCAGCAAGCGCTTCCCCTTCTGAAATCATGCCTTCAAAGTCAGTAGCGATTACTTCAGCAGAAACATCCCCTTCTACAATTTCACAAATGGCTTTATAATGGGCTATGATATTCTCTTGACCCGTAATTCCTTCTTTGGCCATCAGAGATGGATTGGTTGTTACCCCATCTAAAATTCCAAGGGATTGCGCTTCTTTGATTTGATCTAAATTGGCAGTATCGATAAAAAATTTCATGTGTTTAATTTAAGTTATAAAAGGATGCTATTAGATTTTCATAAGCCCGTTGCGGCAACAAAAACTTAATTATTGGCGAAAGTACTTCTAAAAATGGACCTACGCTGTAATGCGGTTTTAATTTCTTGTTATTTATGAGTTTTTCAACTTTTTTGGCCACACAAATTGGAGGAAGCCCTTTATTGACATGGGTATCCATATCTGCCAGTGACGCCTTGTATTGTTTGTAATAAATCGAATTCTCAGCGAGCGGTGCGTAATAACGGTTTTCCGCAATAGCGGTTTTAATGGAGCCGGGAGACAATACGGTACACTGGATGGGGGTATGACGCAACTCAAGTCGCAAGCTTTCACTAACGCGCATCAGCGCTGCTTTGGAGGCCGCATAAATACTTCTAAAAGGCAAACCATTGTCGCCAGCCAGAGAAGCTACATTAATAATCGTGCCTGATTGTTGCTTGTGCATGACCGCTAATGCGTGCTGCATAACGCGAATAGGTCCGTTCAAATTGGTGTTCATTAGGCTATCAACCGCTTTCAAATCCATTTCTTCCAAAGGACCAGCCATTCCCATACCGGCATTGTTGATCAGTACATCTATGCGCGCATACGCTGCTATTACAGCAGCTATACCGTCTTTTACAGCAGTATTGTCCAACACATCCATGGCTATTAAGGGAAAAGGGTGGTTGGGGTACTTATCGGGATTTCTACTGGTCCCGACAACCTGATATTGCAGTGAAGATAGGTGTTGGCCTATGGAAAGACCTATTCCTGAAGAAGCACCTGTAATAAGAACAACGCGTGAATTTTCCATAAAAAAAAGGCAGGCTACCTACAGCACACCGCTACGACCGCTTACCCTTGCTGCGTTTCCGCCCTGGGGGATTCAGCAGGAGCTGGTTGTGTAGAACCTGCCCAATGCAAATATACGGGCTTTGCGTATTGTATTAGAGACAATATTCATATTTTTAAGCAATATATTTGTCCAATGAAACTTCGCGTATTTACCTATCTGACCCTTGCCCTACTCGCACTTTCGGCTTGTTCATCAAAACAGTCGTTGCGATACAAAATAACCACAACCTCTAGTACTAAAAATCCAACCGTTGCGGATACCATATTTTTATCAATAAAACCAAGCGTTGAAAATCAGTCATACAGCTTTTATTTTGAGGATGAAGCCCTACAAGAACCCTATATAATTCCTTCAAAAACGGGAGAGCAAACGGTAAAAGCCATTGTCGAAACCGCTGATGGCACCAAAGAAGTAACCAAAAATATTCGCGTATTTGCACCCAACCAACCAAAAGTATACGGCTACGAGCTCATCAAAAGCTACCCGCATGACATCAACGCTTACACTCAGGGCTTGGAGTTTGTCAACGGCACCTTGTTTGAAAGCACTGGGAAGTATGGCAATTCATCGTTGCGGAAGGTAAATTATAAGACAGGAGAAGTCATTCAAAAATTGCCGATAGACAAGGCGTATTTCGCAGAAGGCATCACCTATTCCGATGGAAAAATCGTTCAACTAACCTATAAAAAGAAATTAGGTTTTGTTTACAATCCCGATGATTTAACGCTGGAAAAATCGTTTTCATACACCAAAAGCCCCGAAGGCTGGGGGTTGTGTAGTGATGGCACTTTTTTATACAAAACAGATGGCAGCCAAAAGCTTTGGAAGCTTGACCCTGATACATTTGAAGAGCTGTCTAGTGTAGACATCGTCACGCACAACACCTTTCTCACTAAAGTCAACGAGCTTGAATATGTGAATGGAAAGATTTATGCTAACACCTATCAGTTTAACAAAGACGTGGTTGTGATTTTTGATGCCACGACCGGGATTGTTTCGGGTGTTGTTGATTTTTCTGGACTTAAGAAACAGGTCACACAACACAATCAATTGGACGTATTTAATGGGATTGCTTATCACCCAGAACGCAAGACTTTTTTTGTTACAGGAAAATATTGGGACAAACTGTTTGAAGTAAAAATAATTGAAAAATAAAACCCATTCTTTGTTGCGCAACGCTGTCCTATTATTTGGAATAGCGCTATTGGCCTCTTTGTACAGCAGCTGCCGAAAAGACTTTGATTTTAGACCCGTGCAAAGCAGTGAGTTGCGCTTTAGCCGAGATACGGTTTATTTGGATACCGTTTTCACCAACATCAGTTCAGCCACCTATACACTAAAGGTGTACAACAAATCGGATGACCCTATTTCCATTCCTTCTATTTACCTAGAAAATGGGGCGACATCTAATTTTAGGCTTAATGTAGACGGCAGGGCTGGCAAATCTTTTGATGCAGTGGAACTGTTGCCAAAAGACAGCATGTATGTTTTTGTAGAAACCACAGCAGACATTCAGCAACTAACAAGCAGCAATACGCAATTTTTATACGAAGATAAAATCCACTTTTCAGACGTTGGTGCTGTTACGCTTATGACCTTAGTACAAGACGCCGTTTTTCTATACCCAGAAAAAGATGGTCAAGGCATAAAAGAAACAATTCCCATCGGCATAGACGAAGTTGGAAATAGCATTGGTCTAGAAGGTTTTTATTTGGACGACAACGAACTTATTTTTACAAACGAAAAACCCTATGTGGTGTACGGTTATATGGGTGTACCGTCTGGTAAGACCGTAACTTTCGAAGCAGGTGCGCGTGTGCATTTTCATAAAAACTCTGGAATTATTGTCGCAAATGATGCCACCATGATTGTCGATGGCACAGCAAGCAGTGACCCAGAAAAACGCGAAGGTGAGGTAATTTTTGAAGGCGATAGACTTGAAGCGCTATATGATTATATCCCTGGTCAGTGGGGTGCCATTTGGCTAACGGCCGGAAGTACGCAGCACCAATTTAATCATGCAACAATTAAGAATGCAACGGTTGGCATATTAATGGATTTTAATGACGAAACTAACAGCCCCACCCTAACATTAGAAAACACCCAAATTCACAACAGTTCTGCATTTAATCTTTGGGGAAAAACGGCAAATATTTATGCAGAAAACAGTGTTTTTGGAAATGCGGGACAATCCTCATTTGCGGGAACCATTGGAGGTAAATATAATTTTAAGCACTGTACGTTTGCTAATTATTGGACCAAAGGCTTTAGAACAACTCCTGCGGTATTGCTTAACGATTATGCGCAACTGGCAGATGGAAGCAACTTTATAGAACCACTTACCGAGGCAACATTCGAAAACTGTATTATTGAGGGGAATCAATTGGTTGAGTTCTTTGTTGAGCAAGAAGGCAGCGATGCGGTGAATTTTTATATCGACCACACAGCCCTACAGTTTGAATCTTCAAATACGGCAATTGTCAACAATCCGTTTTTTGACTGGGATGATAGTACGTACTACAACCAAATTATCCGCAACGGAAATCCTGCTTTTGTACTCGCTGAAGACAACGATATGCGCATAACGCAACAGAGTGATTTCCTTGCTAAAGGAGCTGCGAGCGTGGGTGCAAGTATTCCTGTTGATTTGGCAGGAAATGCACGTACGTCACCACCTGATTTGGGTGCTTACCAGCATGTGATAATAGAAGACTAAGCGTTAAATAGCGGTCGGTGTGACATCATCTTGTGCACTTGTGCCGCAACACCTTCAATTACATTTTCGTTTTCAGGTTGTTGAATAACTTCGTCAATGAGCGAAACGATAGGCTCCATATCTTCGGATTTTAATCCTCGCGTGGTTATGGCAGCAGTACCAAAACGTATTCCAGAAGTAACAAAAGGAGATTTATCGTCAAAGGGAACCATGTTCTTGTTGGCCGTTATTTCGGCCTTAACAAGTGCTTCTTCAGCTTGTTTTCCAGATATGTTTTTGTTGCGCAAATCAACCAACATCATGTGGTTATCCGTACCTCCAGAAATAAGGTGATATCCCCTATCCACGAAAGCTTTGGCCATGGCTTGTGCATTTTCACGAACACCCAAAATATACTGCAAGAAATCATCCGTAAGTGCCTCACCAAAAGCTATGGCTTTTGCTCCAACAACGTGTTCTAGCGGTCCGCCTTGGTTTCCAGGGAAAACAGCCATGTCTAACAATGAAGACATCATGCGTGCGTTTCCATTTTTGAATTTTAATCCAAATGGGTTTTCAAAGTCCTGCCCCATCATCATCAAACCACCACGTGGACCACGAAGCGTTTTGTGTGTTGTGGTTGTTACAACATGACAGTGCGGTAATGGATCGTTTAAGATGCCCTTGGCTATCAACCCAGACGGGTGTGATATGTCAGCCAAAAGAAAAGCACCAACGCTGTCAGCAATTTCTCTAAAGCGTTTGAAGTCAATATCTCGAGAATAGGCAGATGCACCCGCAATAATCATATTGGGTTTTTCTTTTGCTGCAATTTCTTCGATCACGTCATAATCCAAACGACCTGTTTCCTTGTCTACACCATAAAACACAGCATTGTATAAGCGTCCTGAAAAGTTTACAGGAGAACCGTGCGTGAGGTGACCACCGTGTGATAAATCAAAGCCCATGATTTTATCACCGGGTTTGATAAAGGCGTGGTAAACAGCTGTATTGGCCTGAGAACCTGAGTGTGGTTGCACATTGGCATAGGCAGCGCCAAATAAGGCTTTTGCTCTATCAATGGCGATGGTTTCTATTTCATCAACCACTTCACAGCCGCCGTAGTAGCGTTTTCCGGGATAACCCTCGGCATATTTATTGGTGAGTATGGAGCCTGTGGCTTCCATAACTTGTGGACTGGTAAAGTTCTCAGAAGCAATAAGTTCAACTCCGCCTATTTGGCGTGCTCTCTCTGCCTCGATCAACTCAAAAATCTGTTCGTCGCGTTGGATTTTCATAGCTTTAATTATACGAGCAAAAATAACAATAGATGACGCAATTCACATTATAAAAAATAGCATTTATTAAAAACAAATGAACATCGTTATTATGTTATACTTTTGCAGCATGCAGCAGCAGGTAAACATAAAAAACAAACGCGCGCGTTTTGAGTATGAACTGATGGATCAGTACACTGCTGGTATCGTACTAACAGGTACGGAGATCAAATCTATTCGTGCTGGTAAGGCTTCTATTGCCGAAAGTTTCTGTAGCTTTAGTGAGCAAGGCGAGTTGTTTCTTATCAATATGCACATTGAAGAATACAGCCATGGCGGATACGTAAACCATAAAACCAAGGGAGATCGGAAATTACTGCTGCAAAAAAAAGAAATCAAAAAGCTACTCAAAGAAGTTCAAAACGTTGGCCTAACTATCGTACCCTTACAGGTTTTTATTACTGACAAAGGTTGGGCGAAGGTGCGCATTGCGCTTGCTAAGGGGAAGAAAATTCACGACAAGCGTGAAACCATCAAGGACAGGGAAAACAAACGGCAATTGGATCGCGTTAAAAAAGGTTTTCGTCGCTAGTTTTTGTCTCCTAACAACGGAACAAATCTAAAATCACCAAGTAACAATTGTTCAAAATCGGCATCCGAGGTACGCGTAATTACCGTCATCTTTTGATTTGCTTCCCCAACAGGAATAACCATTTTACCACCAACGGCCAGTTGGGCAAGTAAGTCTTCGGGGATAAATGGCGCACCAGCGGTAACGATAATCCTGTCAAAAGGTGCTTTTTCAGGAAAGCCCTTATAACCATCTCCAAAGATGAGTTTCTTGGCTTTAAACCCTAGTGCGGGAAGTCTTTTTAGGCTTGTGCGAAAGAGTTCATGCTGTCGCTCGATGGAATAAACCTCCGCACCCATATGACACAATACGGCGGTTTGATAACCTGAGCCTGTGCCAATCTCCAAGACTTTAGTCCCTGGCGTTACCATAAGTTGCTGACTTTGAAAGGCTACAGTATAGGGCTGTGATATGGTTTGATCTGCACCAATAGGAAATGCCTTATCTTGATAAGCGTGATCTTCAAAACTACTGTCCATAAACAGGTGGCGTGGTATGGCGCCAATGGCTTTTAAAACGGCCTTGTCGGTGATCCCTTTGTCTTTTAATATTTCAATCAACTGACGACGTCTTCCTTGGTGTTTGGTCGTATCTTCCCTCATATGTTCAAAAATACAAAATCATACGGCTAGCCACCGCCTAAACTTGTTACATTTGTAGTATGAGCAAAACACTAAAAGCAGGTGTGCTTGGTGCAGGGCACTTAGGAAAGATACACCTTCGATTATTGAACCAGTCTGATAAATTTGATTTGGTCGGTTTTTACGACGCCAGTCCAGACGTTCGCAAAAAAATAACAGATGAATACGGTTTTAAAGCCTTTGATTCTGAGGAAGACCTGATTGCTGCTGTTGACGTAGTAGATATCGTGACACCTACCCTATACCATCACAAATTGGCAAAAAAAGCCATCGAAATGGGGAAGCATGTCTTTCTGGAAAAACCCATCACACAAACGGTTGAAGAAGCAAATGAACTCATTGCACTTGCAAAAAAGCATCAGGTTCTTGGTCAAGTGGGGCATGTGGAGCGATTTAATCCTGCTTTTTTAGCCGTAAAAGATGACATCAACAACAGCATGTTTATCGAAACCCACCGATTGGCTGAATTTAACCCAAGAGGCACCGATGTTCCTGTAGTGTTGGATTTGATGATACACGATATTGACACCGTTTTGAGCCTGGTAGATTCACAAGTATCTGCTATTTCAGCCAGTGGCGTGGCCATCATCAGTGAAACGCCTGATATTGCCAATGCTAGAATTGAATTTGAAAACGGTTGTGTAGCCAACCTGACAGCCAGTAGAATATCACTAAAAAACATGCGTAAGGCGCGCTTTTTCCAAAAAGATGCCTATATCGCGGTGGATTATTTTAGCAAGAGTGCAGAAGTGGTTAAAATGGAAAATGCCCCCGAAAATGTTGGAGATTTTGACATAGTATTGGAAAATGCACAAGGCAAAAAGAAGCGTGTCTTTTTTGACAATCCCAAAATACCAGAAATAAACGCCATCTTAATGGAACTGGAATGTTTTGCCGATGCCATTACGAATAATACAGCTGTTATCGTGTCGCTTGAACAGGGTAAAAATGCCCTTGGCGTGGCCCTACAAATAACAGCGCTAGTAGAAAAGTCATCTATATGATTGTAGCCAACCTAAAGCAACTAAAAGAAGATGTGCCAGCAACGGTTACGGTTGTTGCGGTTTCCAAAACCAAACCTGCCGATGCCATTCGAGAAGCCTATGAAGCAGGACATGTAGATTTTGGAGAAAATAAAGTACAAGAACTTTGCCTAAAGCACGAAACACTTCCTCAAGATATTCGTTGGCACATGATTGGTCATCTACAACGAAATAAGGTCAAATACATCGCGCCCTTTGTGCACCTCATTCATGGAGTCGACAGTGAGCGTCTGCTTCATGAAATCAACAAGCAAGGCGCCAAAAACGATCGCATTATTGATGTGCTACTCCAAATTCATATTGCAATAGAATCAACTAAGTTTGGCTTTTCGTATGAAGAAGCTGAAGCAGTCCTATCAAAAGCTAAGGAATTGGAGCATGTGCGTATTACAGGTTTGATGGGTATGGCCAGTTATACGGACAATACAGCGCAACTCACGGCAGAATTCAGTGGGCTTCAGGATTTCTACAATAGATTACAGCCAACAAATAATTGGTCTATCCTATCAATGGGCATGAGCAATGACTACAAACTTGCTGTTGATTTGGGAAGCAATATGATACGTGTGGGTAGTTTAATTTTTGGAAGCAGAAACTAGAGGCTATGTACGCAGTTGTTGACGTCGAAACTACAGGGGGGAAATACAACGAAGAAGGCATAACAGAAATTGCCATCTATAAGTTTGATGGAAACGAAATTGTAGATCAGTTTATCAGTCTTGTCAATCCCGAACGACCCATTCAACCATTTGTAGTGCAACTAACGGGCATCAACGAAAAAATGCTGCGAAATGCACCGAAATTCTACGAAATAGCAAAGCGCATTATTGAAATAACAGAAGGCTGTAACCTAGTAGCACACAATGCTAGCTTTGACTACAGGATGCTTTGTACGGAGTTTAACAGGTTAGGCTTCAGTTATGAACGTCCTACCCTATGCACGGTTTCTTTATCAAAAAAACTTATTCCAGAACAGGCTTCTTACAAATTAGGGAAGCTGGTACGTGCGTTGGGCATTCCACTCAGCGACAGGCATCGTGCTGCTGGTGACGCGCGCGCTACGGTGAAATTACTGAAACTATTGCTAGATAAAGACAGCGAAAAAACCATCGTTAAAGAAGTACTTCGCACCAAAGACCAAGATAAGGTAGCGCGTAAGTTTCAAGCCCTTATGGAGCAGGTCAAACCTGTTACAGGTGTTTATTATTTACACAACCAAAAGGGGGATGTGATTTACATTGGCAAAAGCCTAAACATGCGCAAGCGTGTAAACCAGCACTTTACAGGTAAGAGCAGAAAGGCTTTAAAAATTCAGCTTGAAACACACAGCGTGAGCACGGAAGAAACGGGAAGTGAACTGATTGCGCTATTGAAAGAAATAGACGAAATACAGTTGCACAAACCCAAACACAACAGGGTTCATAAAAATGACCGCATTCGTTTTGGACTGCAAGAAGGCGTGAGCAGCACGGGTTATCGGTTTTTACGCATCGTTCATGCAGCGGATGGTACAAACTACATTACAACCTTTAAGAATCTAAACAATGCAAGAAAAACACTCTATTTCTTTACACAAAAATACACCCTCTGCCTAAAATATGTTGGGCTGGAATCGCCCAAGGAAGCCTGCTCAGATGTTGAAATCAACAAATGTTTGGGTGCCTGTACCGAAAAAGAGACCGCAGAACGCTACAATGAACGCGTGCAGCAATGTGTAGACCAATTGCGTTTTTCTTCACCCAATTTATTGATCGTCGATAAGGGTCGTAGTCATGATGAGCGAAGTATTATACTTATACAAGATACTGAATATAAAGGATTTGGATATGCTGATTTGAATTATCAGATTAATAATTTGGATATGGTAAAAACCATCATAACACCCATGAAAAATTCACGTGCTGCCCGTCATATCCTCCAGTCTTTCATAAGAAAAAACAAAGTGAAACAAGTGATTGATTTAAATGAAAAAGCATAAGCTAATTGTTATTTCAGGACCTACTGCGGTGGGCAAAACTTCGTTTGCTGTTGCCCTTGCCAAGCTATTAAAGTGCCCCATATTGTCCAGCGATGCCAGGCAGTTTTACAAAGAAATGTGCATTGGCACTGCCGTACCATCAAAAGCGGAACAACAAGGCGTTAGGCACGATTTCATACAGCATTTAAGCATTCACGATGCCTACAGCGTTGGAGATTTTGAAAAAGATGCCCTATCGCTGCTAGACGAACACTTTGTGAAGCATTCTGTTGTGATTATGGTTGGCGGCTCTAACCTGTACAACGATGCCGTAGTGCATGGATTAGATACATTTCCAGAAGTTTCGGAAAAGACCAAAGAATATTGGCAGTTACAGTATGAGGAAAAAGGCCTGACGTATTTACAGCAAGAACTTCAAAAATTAGATCCCGATTATTTTCAAACTGTTGACCAATACAATCACGTGCGGTTGTTTCGTGCACTGCACATATGTACCGTTGCTGGCAAGCCCTACTCCTCATTTTTGGGTCAAAACAGAAAACAGCGAGACTTTGATGCCATCAGCATTGAGATTTGCATGCCCAGAGCGCAATTGTATGACAACATCAATAGGCGCGTTGACAGCATGATGGAAAAGGGGTTGCTTGCTGAGGCCAAAGTGCTTCATCCACACAAACACCTTAACGCGCTGCAAACCGTGGGCTACAGAGCGCTATTTCGCTATTTTGAAGGGGAGAAAAGCATAGATGAAGCAGTGGCAGATATTAAAACCAACACCAGACGTTTTGCAAAACGACAACTGACATGGCTTAGAAATCATCCCTGCACACACAAACTTCCTTATGATACAGCAGTAAATACAGCTTTAATTAACCAACTAGGACTGGAAATATAGGTCGAGGTTATGTTGCATCCTATGCGCAACGTCTGACAAATCAGCTTTTACAAATTTCTTTCCTGTTATATGCTCGTACAACTCAATATAACGTTCTGAAACGCTTGCAATGTAGTCGTCTGACATGTCGGGGAGTACTTGTCCTTCAAGCCCCTGGAAACTATGCTCAATAAGCCAACGACGCACAAACTCTTTTGAAAGTTGTCGCTGTGGTGCTCCTTCAGACTGACGAGTTTCATAGCCATCAGCATAGAAGTAACGAGACGAATCTGGTGTGTGAATTTCATCAATCAACACTATGTTCCCTTTCGAATCTTTACCGAACTCATATTTAGTATCCACCAAAATCAAGCCTTGTTTGGCAGCCATTTCGGTACCGCGCCTAAACAATGCCTTGGTGTAAGCCGCTAGTTGGGCGTATTCTTCTGAAGTGACAATAGTTCGAGAAATTAATTCTTCGGGGGTAATATCTTCATCGTGATCGCCTTGTTCAGCTTTGGTGGCTGGTGTGATGATGGGTTCTGGAAACGCATCGTTTTCTCGCATACCTTCTGGCATGGTTGCACCGCACAACAATCGTTTTCCTAAAGCGTATTCGCGAGCCGCATGACCTGCTAGGTATCCCCTAATTACCATTTCAACTTTAAGTGGCGTGCAGGCTTTACCAACGGCAATGTTGGGATCGGGCAATGCTTCTAACCAGTTGGGTACGATATCAGCTGTAGCCTCAAGCATATGGGCTGCAATTTGATTTAAAATTTGCCCTTTATACGGAATTCCCTTTGGCATCACCACATCAAAAGCAGAAAGACGGTCAGTGGCTACCATAATCAAGGTATCATTTTCCAAATGATAAACCTCTCTTACTTTTCCGTTGTATTTGCTTTTACAACCTTTGAGTTGCAAGTCAGACTGCATGATGGTTTGCATGGACATTAGTTGTGATGCTCTGTTTGTTTATAGGCCTCAATAACTTGCTTTACTAATCTGTGACGGATAACGTCTTTGTCGTCTAGGTAAATCATGCCTATTCCTTTGAGATTTCCAAGAACTAAA
>PKDU01000001.1 GCA_002862705.1 Flavobacteriaceae bacterium | reverse complement strand
AGCGATCAAGTATTGCTTGAAAGACCAAGTCGTTTTTTGGTGTCGGCAGGAAACTTTTTTGAAATGAACCCCAGGTGGGCTTTGGAGCCTTCCTTTTTGGTTGACTATATCGAATATGTAGACCGTCCCAATGTTGATGTAAGTTTAAAATCACACCACAGCATTCGTCAAACACAATTGTGGCTGGGCACTTCTTATCGAAAAGGACTTACGGATACGCTAACCGAAAGCGCAACCGCAGCTTACAGCGAACCATTTAACCAATTTACCCTTTTGACAGGAATAAAACACCAAAAATGGACCTTTTCATACGCATATACTGTTGGCTTGGGAAATGTAAAAATTAACAATACAGGTTTTCATCAGTTTACACTTGGGATAGACTTTTTGAGTGACAAATATCGCCCATCTACAATACGAGGAATTCTGTAGCTTTGTCTCATGAAATCGTATGCATCCATAGTTTTAATTCTTCTTTTTTTAGTAACAACACAAAACACCTATGCAGCGGCCTGGGGCAGTACAGGACACCGTGTAATTGGCGCGGTTGCCCAAAAACACCTAACTCCAAAAGCAGCTGAGCAAGTGAACGCCCTATTAGGCGACATGTCTCTGGCTTTTGTTTCTACCTATGCCGATGAAATTCGCTCTGACAATAGATATGACCACCTAGCGCCTTGGCATTATGTCAACATGGATCAACACACGCGATACCATGAGGCGGAAAAAAACCCCAAGGGTGATATCGTAACCGCTATTAAAACCTGTATTGAAACCCTAAAAAACCCAACCGCATCAAAAGAAGACAAGGCTTTTTATCTAAAGTTACTTGTGCATTTTATAGGTGACATACACCAACCGTTCCATGCGGGCAGAAAGGAAGATAGAGGCGGAAATAGCATTGACCTTTTTTGGTTTGGTAAACGCACCAACCTCCACCGATTATGGGATACCGATCTGATTGAGCATTATAACATGAGCTACAGCGAACTGGCAGCTCATCTGCCAAAACGCACAACAGACGAAAAAGCCGTTGTCATGGCAGCGCCCTTACTGGATTGGGTGAACCAATCTCAAGACCTTGCGAATGCCCTTTATGACAAAACACCGGAAGGCACCAGACTGGGGTATGTTTATCATTATCAACATTTCCAAACGGTTCGCGAGCAGCTCTTAGATGCCGGATTGCGTCTTGCCGCTACGCTAAATGCCATTTTTGACCCAGCAGATTAATGGTTGAAATCGAGCGCAAATTTTTGGTAGATAACCCAGCGCAAGCCCTTCTTTCTGCACGCCATTCTTTTCACATTTTTCAAGGCTATATTTCCAACGACCCAGCACGTACCGTTCGCTTACGCATTGGGGAAGGCAAGGGGTTCTTGACTATCAAAGGGGCATCTTCGGCCGAGGGCACCACCCGCTTAGAATGGGAGCAAGAAATACCCTTAGCGGAAGCAAAAGCATTAATGCCTTTGTGCCTGCCTGGCCTTATCCAAAAGACAAGGCACCACGTTGTTGACCAGCAACAACTTTTTGAGGTCGACGTTTTTGAAGGCGCACTTACGGGCTTGGTCATTGCCGAGATTGAACTTAAAAACCCCAAGGATAAAATTCAGCTTCCTGCATGGATTGGTAAAGAAGTTACGGGCGATAAACGTTACTACAACAGTCACTTAGCCGTTCACGGCATGCCGTCTTAAAATCCAAGGTCGCTAAG
The DNA here is from genome assembly GCA_002862705.1 of Flavobacteriaceae bacterium. GTDB lineage: Bacteria > Bacteroidota > Bacteroidia > Flavobacteriales > Flavobacteriaceae > UBA7446. The sequence goes on along the minus strand of PKDU01000001.1, from coordinate 51,805 downwards.
GTCTTCGTCTTTAAAGAATGATTTTTGTTGTCGCGCCAACGACAACGAGTCACAGTCAAGCGGGATAGATACATACGCTGGCGCTTCAAACGGCTCTTGTGATACGGTTAGTGTAGAGTCTGCATAACAAGCTTTCATATAGCTTGCCCAAATAGGCAGGGCCATCGTCGCGCCCTGACCATAGGTAATGGTCTCAAAGTGGGTTGCGCGATCTTCGCCCCCTACCCAAACACCAGTAGCCAAATTTGGGACCATGCCAATAAACCAACCATCACTTTGGTTCTGTGTGGTTCCTGTTTTTCCGGCGATGGGGTTTTCGAAGGCATAGGGATAGCCTGTGACAATATCCCTAAAAATGGGATTTGTTTTGTCTGCACCCACATGGCGTAGTCGAATACCTGAACCAGCTTCCGTTACCCCTTCAAGTAGCTTTAAGGTTACATAGGCAGATTCCTCACTCAACACATCTTTTGTTTCAGGGGTTGCTTGATAAATTACGGTGCCGTTTTTGTCTTCAATACGCGTGACCAAAACGGGCTTAACATAAATTCCTTTGTTTGCAAAACTGGAATAGGCCCCAACCATTTCATAAACGCTCAAATCCGCCGAGCCAAGGGCAATGGCAGGCACACTGGGAATATAAGAGGTTACACCCAAGTTTCGGGCAAGGTTTGCAACAGGTCTTGGCCCCACTTTGTCAATAAGGCGCGCACTTATGGTATTAACCGAATTTGCAAGTGCATTTTTAAGCGTTCGTTTTCCGATATACCTGTCACCAGAGTTTTTAGGACACCACGCATCGTGAGCACCAAATTTGGCGGGTTCAACACAGTAATAACCGTCTGGCAGCGAATCACAAGGAGAGAGTTTTAATTGATCAATGGCAGTAGCATACACAAAGGGCTTAAAGGTAGAGCCAATTTGTCTTTTCCCCTGCATCACGTGATCGAACTGAAAATGGCGGTAGTTTATGCCACCAACCCACGCCTTAACGTGACCCGACTGTGGCTCCATTGACATCATGCCCGCACGCAAGAAGTGCTTGTAGTATCTAATGGAATCGGTTGGTGTCATCACCGTGTCAATATCTCCGTTCCAGCCAAAGACTTCCATTTCGGTAGGTTCGTCAAAACTTGCCAAAATGCCTGCTTCGTCTATTCCTCGGGCTTTCATCTTTCGCCAGCGTTCCGAACGTTGCTTGGCTTGTTCCATGATGCGTTCAACCTCGTCGTCTTTAATTTCCAAAAACGGGGCTGTTGGATTAAACGCCTCACTATTTTGTCTAAAAAACTCTTTTTGTAATGTTGACATATGCGCACCTACGGCTTGTTCTGCGTAGGTCTGAAGCCTAGAATCTATGGTGGTATAGATGCTCAACCCGTCTAAATAGAGGTTGTATGAACTGCCGTCTTCTTTAGGGTTGTTAGCTATCCAGGACCGCATGAACTTTTGCAGGTAGGCCCTAAAATAAGTTGCGATACCTTCTCTGTGTGATTGCGGATTAAAATCGACTTCAATCGGCAGCGCCGCCAAAGAGTCTTTTTCTTTTTGGTCAATCAAGTTGTTGCGTAACATTTGCTGATAGACAATATTTCGTCTTTCTCGAACAAGTTCGGGTCGCCTTAAGGGGTTGTACAACGATGAATTTTTAAGCATTCCGACCAGCATGGCGGATTCGCTTAAAGACATTTCCTTTGGCATTTTTGAGAAGTATATAGCGCTTGCAGAGCGAATACCGTCGGCATTATAATTAAAATCATAAATGTTTAGGTACATGGTAATAATTTCGCTCTTGGTGTACCTGCGCTCCAATCGAATGGCAATGACCCACTCCTTGATTTTTTGAATAACGGCCTCTAATTTATTACGTGAACGCACGCCCGTAAAAAGTTGACGCGCCAGCTGCTGGGTAATGGTACTTCCGCCACCCTTGCTCCCAAGATAAAACAATGCCCTAGCCGTACCTTTAAAATCAATACCCGAATGGCTGTAAAAGCGCTCGTCTTCGGTAGCGACAAGCGCATCAATCATGCTGCTTGGAATTTCGTCATAGGATATGGGGGTACGGTTGTCGTTAAAATAAAATTTTCCCAAGACCGTATTGTCTGCAGAAATGATTTGGGTAGCCAAATTTGTTTTGGGATTTTCCAGTTGCCTAAAGTCTGGCATTGTCCCAAGCAAGCCGGCAGAGGCAGCGCCAAAGATGCCAGCAACTCCTAGCGTGCCAGCGGCAAAGGCAATCCAAATAAATCGAACAAACTTGCGGTATTTGGTATTTTTAGTCATTTGGCGCAATTCTTATTTCTAATCCAATTTGGTGTAGTCCCACAAGCATGCTGTCAGCAACAACGCTGTCATTAGGACGAACTGCAGGACGCAATCTAAACAAATAGTTTCCTGGCTCTTCAAACAAGAACCGTTCCATATATGCAAGTCTTAGCTCGTGCAGATACATTCCAGCACCCAACCAACTGCCATCGGCATTGGCCAACCTATAATTAAGGGTGTCGTATTGGGTTAGCCCTTTGGGTGTTGTCAGCTCAGCGATAAAGAAAATGTTTGCATAAGGGTAGTCGTTGTCGTGGCGTAGAATCCAATACAGTGAAGCCTCGCTATCGGCCAAGCGATTTTTATATGAAAATGTTTTCCACTGGTCTTGTGGCCATCCCTCGTTTGGCAGCTCATTAAAAATAAGCTCACTAGAAGTATCGCAGCTGCCCGTCAACACACCTAAAACAAAAAGTAAGAAGCATTTCTTCACGATGGGTTTAGGGTCTTTAGGTGATGGGCACGCCCTTTTTTAAATATTTTATTGCTGTTGTGTGTGCCTTTTCTGAGCGCTCTTTGTTTGTCCTCGGGTAAGGCAACAACAGCGGCACAGCTGTCAGAACAACAATTGTCATGTTTTTTAGCACACGATGGACATTGAATGAAAAGCAGATGGCAGCCGTCGTTTGCACAATTGACATGGGTGTCACAAGGAGAACCGCATTGGTGACAAGTGGCGATTACATCGTCAGAAATAGCCTCGATTCTGCGCTCGTCAAAGACAAAGTTCTTGCCGATAAACTTATTGTCCAAACCTTGATTTTTCACCTGCCGCGCATATTCAATGATGCCGCCTTCGAGCTGGTATACACGCTCAAACCCTTTGTGTTTGAAATAAGCACTGGCCTTTTCACAACGAATTCCGCCAGTACAATACATCACCAAATTTTTATTTGATTTGTGTTCAGACAAGTCCTTTTCAATGATGGGCAACGAATCACGGAAGGTGTCCACATCGGGTGTGATGGCGCCTACAAAATGCCCAATTTCACTTTCATAATGATTGCGCATGTCCACCACAATGGTGTCCTCTGCACTAGTAAGCGCATTGAATTCCGCAGCGTTGAGGTGTACGCCTTTGTCAGTCACATCAAAGGTGTCATCGTTCAGGCCGTCGGCAACAATCTTGTCACGCACTTTTATTTTAAGCTTTAGAAAAGATTTGTTGTCTTGCTCGATCGCAATGTTTAGACGCACGTCTTTTAAAAAAGCGATGGTATCCAAATGTTTTTTAAACGCATCAAAACGTGGAGCAGGTAACGATAGTTGTGCGTTGATTCCTTCGTGAGCCACATAAATTCTTCCAAGAACACCTAAGGCATCCCAGCTCATAAACAGTTGGTCTCTAAATTCAGACGGATGTTTGATGTGGGCGTAGGCGTAGAAGGATAACGTTAATCGTTCTTCTCCCGCCTCGTCGATTAGGGCAGCGCGTTGTTTGGCGCTTAATGTATTGTACAGTTGCATGCTATACAGGATTAAGGTTATGCAGCAAAGATATCAAATTAAATATCGTCAGAAAAAAGCCAAACAATTGGAAAAATTGTACTTTAGCGTCACTACTAAAAAATGACTTATGAGTAACGAAAAAGAAGCTAAACTTAAAGCACTTCAATTAACCCTAGACAAACTTGATAAAGCCTATGGCAAAGGCACCGTCATGAAAATGGGGGATAACGTTACAGAAAATATAGAAGCCATTTCATCGGGGTCTATTGGTCTAGACGTTGCCCTTGGCGTTGGAGGGTATCCACGTGGCAGAGTGGTCGAGATTTACGGGCCAGAATCATCGGGTAAAACAACCCTAACACTGCACGCCATAGCCGAATGCCAAAAGATAGGTGGCATTGCTGCATTTATTGATGCAGAACACGCGTTTGATCGCTACTATGCCAAAAATCTTGGCGTTCAAATCGATGATCTTATCATCTCACAACCCGATCACGGGGAACAAGCTTTGGAGATTGCCGACAACTTGATCCGTTCGGGGGCTGTTGATATTGTTGTTGTGGATTCTGTAGCAGCACTTACGCCAAAAAGCGAGATAGAAGGTGAAATGGGCGACTCTAAAATGGGATTACACGCACGCCTTATGTCACAGGCTTTGCGAAAACTAACCGCATCCATCAGTAAAACAAACTGTACCGTTATTTTCATCAACCAGTTGCGTGAAAAAATTGGCGTCATGTTTGGCAACCCAGAAACTACGACGGGTGGAAACGCATTGAAGTTTTATGCATCGGTTCGCTTGGACATTCGTCGTTCTACGCAAATCAAAGACAGTGCGGGCGCTGTTTTAGGAAACAAAACACGTGTTAAAGTGGTCAAGAATAAAGTTGCACCACCCTTTAAATTGGTTGAGTTTGACATCATGTATGGGCAAGGGATTTCTCGCATAGGCGAATTGCTAGACATCGGGGTTGAGGCAGAAATCATCAAAAAGAGTGGCTCTTGGTTTAGCTATGGCGACACCAAACTCGGACAGGGTAGAGATGCAGTAAAAACGCTTTTGGATGACAATCCAGAACTTGCAGAAGAAATTGAAGGCAAGATCAAAGACATCGTTGCCACAGCGGAGTAATCCTAACGATAACCTTCTTCTACTAGCCTTTCAGTCATAAACTGATGTACCTTTTCTTTTAGTGCAGGTAAGTCATCTTTTGTCATTCCTGTTGTTTCAATGGGCGCGTGTACATTAGCCCTGACAATTCCTGGCTTTCCCACCCAATACTTAAATGAAAACTGGAACGGAAAACGCTTCTTACAATCGGGCAGTGTGATGGGTACTATGGGAATTTGATGTTGAATCGCAAGACTGAAAGCACCATTTTTAAAGGGCGCTAAAAACACTTCTGGCTCAGGCACTAGGCCTTCTGGATAGAGCATGATATTAAAGCCGATCTCAATTTTATGCTTAGCTTGATAGTACACACTTTTTCTACTCGAAGCACTGTCGCGATCTACCAAAATAGCAGCCCTTTTGTAGATGGTTGCAAAGAGAGGCAGGCGGTCGAGCTCTGATTTTCCTATAAAAACTGCGGGCTTTTTTATGGTCATAAAAATCATCATGATGTCAATCATGCTCAAATGATTGGCAACAAACACGTATTGCTTGTTGTAATCAATTTTTGATTTGTGGCGAACAAGTGGAATAAAACCCATGCCAAAAAGGATAAAGGGAGACCAAAAATAACGGGCCAAAAAATAAATGCCACGGTACCATTTCTCTCGCAGCAAGCAGACTAATAGCAGCGGAAAACAAAGCGTAATAGCAACCGTAGAAAGGGTGTAAAACCAGGCATTCCAAAGCCCCAAAAGCACAATACGGATATAAAGCATGTTGCCAAAAATAGCGATTGATGGCTTAAATCCATTATTTTTGTGCACACACTATAGCTATGGCACGTATCCTCACCGGAATTCAAAGCACAGGAACCCCGCACTTAGGCAACCTATTGGGGGCTATAATCCCTGCCATAGATATGGCAAAGCAATCAAAAGATGAGGCCTTTTTGTTTATTGCCGACCTGCACGCTTTGACCCAAATCAAAGACGCAGCGGAACTAAAAGCCAACACCCATAAAACGGCCGCCGCTTGGTTGGCCTGTGGCCTGGACCCAGACAGCAGCTGTTTTTATCGGCAGTCAGACGTGCCCCAAGTAACCGAACTTGCGTGGTATCTGAACTGCTCATTCCCTTATAGCCGTTTGTCGTTGGCACACTCTTTTAAGGATAAAGCTGACAGACTCGAAGACGTAAACGCAGGACTTTTTACCTATCCCATGCTGATGGCAGCAGATATATTACTGTATGATGCCAACTGGGTGCCTGTGGGCAAAGATCAGTTGCAACACTTGGAAATGACACGTGACGTTGCCAGTCGTTTTCACGCTGCTTTTGGCGAAACCTTTGTCTTGCCCGAGGCCAAGCTTCAAGACAATGCACAATATGTTTTGGGCACTGATGGTTCCAAGATGAGCAAGTCAAAAAACAACACGATAAATATCTTTTTACCAGAAAAAAAATTGCGTAAGCAAATAATGGGCATTGCCACGGACAGCACACCTCTAGAAGCCCCAAAAGACCCGGATACGTGTACCGTTTTTGCACTGTATGCCTTAATCGCAGATTCGGCAGCTGTGGCCACAATGCGAAAAAAGTACCGGTCAGGCGGATTTGGCTATGGGCATGCCAAGCAGGCACTTTACGAAGCCATACTTGAACGCTTCTCAGGCGCAAGAACAAAGTTTGACGACTTTATGGCAAACCCAGAAGCATTGGAAGCCCAACTTCAAAAAGGTGCTGTTAAGGCCCGCGGGGTTGCCCAAGAAGTCCTGAATCGCGTTCGCAAAAACCTAGGCTACACTACAACAGTTTAAACAATTTGCCGGCTTGTGCCATCACCACCCCTTTCATTTCGAGTTGAAAAAGAAGGCTTGATAGCTCACTTACTTTCAGCGCTGCGTCCAAAGCGATGAGGTCTATGTGTTTGGGCGTTGCACTCATGTGCTTCACGACTTGCTGCTCTTTGTCGTTTAGGCTTACAAACAACTGCCGCTGAGGTGCAGTTGCTTTTTCCTTTTTCCAACCAAGCAGTTTGGCCACATCTTCACCGCTACTTATACAAGTGGCTTTTTGGGTTTTGATAAGCTCCAAGCAGCCTTGTGCTACGGCGTCGTTAGGCCTGCCGGGCACTGCAAACACATCGCGTTCATAGCCAAGCGCATAGGCCGCTGTGGTCAGCGCACCGCCTTTGCTTTTGGACTCCACCACTATGGTGGCTTGCGCCAACCCAGCAATGATGCGGTTGCGCTGTAAGAAGTGCGCTCGTTGGATTTGTTCATGCGACCACAACTCGGTTAAGAACCCGCCTTGGGCTTCTATTTTTTTACGTTGTTTTAGTTGTTTGTTGGGGGAGCAATTCAGAATACCATGCCCCAAACAACCGTAGGTAATTAGGTTGTTTTCAACGGCTGCCAGTTGCGCAGCGATATCAATGCCATAGGCAAAGCCAGACACGATAATGGGCCGATAGGGCGCAAGGCTTTCTACCAGCTGGCGCACAAATGCCTTGCCGTCGGCCGAAGGTTGCCTAGTGCCAACGATGCTGATCACACGGGTGGTGTTTGGAAAGGGTTGCCCGCTGCTAAAAAGCACCAGCGGCGCATCGGGGCAGAGGTTTAGGGCAAGGGGAAAGTCTGGGTCGCTATGCGCCACCCATGAAATGTCATGTTCTTCAATACGGGCCACTTCTTTTTCGGCGGCATCCCAGATATGCTTGGCCTCTGGATGTTTAAAGACGGCAGCAATGCTGTTGAATGGCTTGGTGTTTTCGCGGCCAATACGTTGAAAAACAGCTTCGGCACTTCCAAAATGACGGATGAGTTTTCGGGCGGTGCGGCAGCCAATCTTGGGAAGTTTGGGCAGCACAAGGGTTGCAATAAGCTCGGATGTTTTCATAAGATTTGGGAGTACTAAAATACAAAAGCCAATCGTTTTAAAAATCCCTCAAAAAATGTACATTTGTCTTATGGAGCTCGCAGCACATATACACTACTTACTTTATCGCCACGATTGCGTTAGCCTTCCGGGCTTTGGCGCTTTTTTGGTAGCGCACAAAGAAGCGTATTTTGATGCGGAGCAGCAATTGTACCATCCGCCACGCAAGGTGCTGTCGTTTAACGAGCAGCTTCAATCTAACGATGGCATATTGGCATCGCACATGGCCACCGTTCAGCAGTGTTCCTATGAGCGTGCCGTATTGGACATTCACCAGCACATCATTTCTTGGAAAGAACGCGTACAGAAAGGCAAACTCCACATTGCTTCTTTAGGAGTTTTTGAAACCAATGCAGAAGGCAAGCTGGTTTTTAGTGCCGAGCACGGATTGAATTTCTTGGCAGCAAGCTATGCACTTCCGCAATTGGACGCACAGCCCATTTCGCGTAGTGCCGTTCAAGCAGCTCCGACGCCTGTCTTTACTTTAGCGCCTCAGCAGTCCAGCACTTTTGTGCGTAAGGCCATGGTAGCCGCCAGCTTTTTAGCCTTGCTAGCTTTGGGGACCAACTATGTGCAAGACCAACAAACCGACGCCATTTGGCAACAGGAGCAAGCGCTACGCGAAAACGCACGTGCGCAAGCCACCGCCGCTGTTTATGACCTTGGCGAATTGCCAACCTTAAGCGTTGTTGCGCCCAAGCCCGCTCCAATTGGCTATCACGTTATTGCCGGATCTTTCCGCAGCCAAAACAACGCCGACCGACTTGTCAGCAGCCTAAAACGCAAGGGCTATTACCAGGCAGCCAGACTGCCCAAAACGACCAGCGGATTTCACCAAGTATCTTTTGCTGCCTACGCCTCGCAGCGCGAAGCTTACAATGCCAAAGCAGGTATTGCGGAAGACAATTACCCAGACGCTTGGGTACTGAAAAAATAACACCCATGGAACCAAAACACCCTAGTGCTTCCAAGACGGTTATGACCGACTTGGTACTGCCCTCTGATACCAATCCCATTAACAATTTGTTTGGTGGCGAGCTGTTGGCGCGCATGGATCGTGCGGCTTGTATTGCAGCGGAGCGCCACTCCGAGCAGGTGGTGGTGACCGCTTCGGTAAACCATGTGCATTTTAGAAAACCCGTGCCCCTAGGGAGTGTGCTTACGCTAGAAGCCAAGGTGTCTCGTGCCTTTGGTACTTCTATGGAGGTGTTTATAGACGTGTGGAAAGAAGAGCACGAAAAGCGCACCAAAGAAAAAGTAAACGAAGCCATTTACACGTTTGTGGCGGTGAGTAAAGCCGGCACACCGGTGGCTGTACCGCCCATTGCACCCGAAACGGCATTGGAACAAGAGCGTTATGATGGCGCCCTACGCCGCAGACAACTAAGCCTTATTTTGGCAGGCAAACTCAAACCCGAAGAAGCCACGGAACTAAAGGCGTTGTTTGATTAAGGCATGCCAGCGGGGCTTCTTGGTTAAACGACCTTATTTTGGTGTTGAATCAAAACGTTAATCCCACGCCTATTTTCACACCTATATCAAAGTTGTAGAGTTGAGTTAAGCACTTCTTCATATATTCCAGCTTTTAATACAGTTGGCACATTAATCTTTGGAACAAACATGATACCTTGGAAAAAGCTAAGCCCAACAAACACCCGCTCCGTATAGGCACCAGAAAAGCTGGTAAGTTTTTCGTTTCCAATAACCACACCACCGTCAAGATTAAGGAGGCTGTTTTCTGAGATAAACAGCAACCATATTGGCATGTACGTAGAGGTTGCCAATGTGCGTTTTGCTGCTGAAGAACAAGGAAAGCCTTTTGTTGACCCCAAGGATTATTACGATACCCAACGCAAAATGGAAGCCTGCGAAGGCCAAAACAAAGTGCCTTTTTTGTTGGAGACCAGTGCTTTTGCGGGGTTTAAGGATTTGCCCTTGCCTAGCGGAACAGGAAGTATCAAAGGGATTGTTAGCAAGACCTACAACGGCCGAAATTTGGTGCTTGCCCTTAACAATGGGCATGATGCCTGGCTTGCTGGTGGTGAATGTGTAGACTGAGGCTAAGCTTTTTGCAAAAGATCAACATCAATTTTACTTCAAATTGACTCAAAAAAGCATCAAAAAACAGGAAAATGAGCTTGTTTTACGCCATTTTAAGTCAAAAAGAGACGAAAACGAGCGATTTAGCGCATTTTAATAACGCGGCTTTACGCTTGTTTTTCCTTGTTCCAAAAAGTAGTGTTTTTACAAAATCAAGTTTTAAAAAACAGACTAAAAAAAGGGCAATTATTGCCAATTATAAACTGTTTTGAGCATTTTTGACCAAAAAAAGAGCAAAAGTATGTTTTTTTCTGATGCTGAAAAAGCCTGTTTTTTGTAGGGTTTCACTTTTTCTTGTCAAAACAGTCAAAATAGGGGGGTGTATTTTCATCAAAATTGCTCGAAATATCCCAAAAACGCCTCAAAAACGTGATAAAATCAATAAAAAAGCTACTTTTTACATCAAAAATGACCTAAAAAATGAAAATGCACTTTTGTGTTTTTTTAAGTCGCTCAAAAGTGTATAGCTAACTTTTTTTGCTTTTCATGCCAATGGATTTTCCAATAGGGTCATAATCAGCTTATACTTCTGCCCAAGCACTCACCGCCTGTTTTGTACCTTTGCGCTTTAATAAAGCGATATGATTCTATCCATGACAGGCTACGGCAAAGCAGAGTTTAATGCACAAGGCAGAAAATTGCGCGTCGAAATTAAGTCGCTCAACAGCAAATCATTTGATCTTAATTTCCGTACACCTGCACGCTACAGAGGCCTTGACCTACCTGCTCGCAAGCAGCTAACAGCACTGTTGCACCGTGGCAAATGTGAGGTTAATGTTTTTGAAGAATGGGTTGCTGGTCAAGACGCAGCACCGATTAACAAAGCCGTTGTAGCACACTACATCCAAGAATTAAAAGCCATTTCTCCTTTGTCAGACGAGGCACTTTTGCCAACCGTGATGCGCATGCCCAATGTATTTGCATCGGCGGACGAAAGCATTTCAGACGAGGAACAAGAAGTCTTTCTAAGTACCCTTGAAAAAGCAGCGGAGGCATTGGTTACTTACCGCCAGCAAGAAGGCATTTCGTTGGGGCAAGACCTTACCAATCAATTGGCACAAATCAAAACACAGCTTAAAAGCATAGCTGCGCAAGCCGATGAGCGTATCGCAACACGAAAGCAAAAACTACACGAACAATTGCGTCAACTCACCCTAGATTACGACCAAGAACGCTTGGAGCAGGAACTGGTCTATTACTTTGAAAAATGGGACATCAACGAAGAGTTGGTACGCTTGCAACATCACCTCGATTATTTCCAAACAAACCTAGACGAAAACACGCCTACCAAAGGCAAAAAACTAGGATTTATTGCCCAAGAAATGGGACGTGAAATCAATACCATAGGATCTAAAGCCAACGATGCAGACTTGCAAAAATCGGTCGTTAGCATGAAAGATGCTTTGGAGCGCATCAAAGAACAAGTACTCAACGCTTTGTAATGAAAACGGGAAAATGTATTGTTTTGTCGGCCCCTTCGGGTAGTGGAAAAACAACCATTGCCAAATACTTGCTCGCTCAGGAAAACCTCAATTTGGCATTCTCTGTTTCGGCTACATCAAGGCCTCCAAGAGGGCAAGAAGTTGACGGCAAAGACTACTACTTTCTCTCCGAAGCAGCTTTTAAAGCAAAAATCACCGAAGGTGCCTTTGCCGAATACGAAGAGGTCTACCCTGGGATGTTTTACGGCACATTAAAATCTGAGCTAGACCGCATTTGGGCATTGGGCAAAAATGTGGTGTTTGACATAGACGTGGTAGGCGGATTAAACATCAAAAACCAATTTCCCAACAACACCCTTTCCATATTCATCAAGCCTCCGAGCACCGAAGCCTTGGCTGAACGCTTGCGCCAACGGGGTACGGATAGCCCAGATAAAATTGCCATGCGATTGGAAAAGGCTAATGTCGAAATGGTGCGCGCCAACGCATTTGATGTTGTGGTGGTAAACGACAATTTGGAAACTGCCATAAGCGAAACGGAAGAACACATCAGCAACTTCTTAGCAGGATGAACCGGATTGCGCTATTTTTTGGAAGCTTTAATCCCATTCACAACGGGCATATAGGCATTGGCCAAGCGGTACTTGATCAACAAAAAGCAGACGAAGTACACTATATCCTGACCCCACAAAACCCCCATAAAAAGACGGCTGCACTTTGGTCAGAGGAGCACCGCTGGAATATGTTGGCACAGGCTTTAACGCCTTATGATGGGTTGGTGGCCAACGACATTGAGCTTCACATGCCCAAGCCAAGTTATACGTCAAATACCCTTCGAAAACTGACGGCTGCGCATCCCGATAATTCCTATATCATGCTGATGGGCGCCGACAGTGCCGTTGGATTGGACGGCTGGAAAAATGCAGCTTATATCAAGCAATTTCCATTGTTGATTTATCCCAGAAACGACATTTCCTTAGATGCATTTCCAACACACCAACGTCTTCAAGCTCCTTTATTGGATATTGCTGCTACAAGCATACGCGAAACAAAAGAGATGAAGCAGCTAAAAGCGTGGTTGCCAGACGGGGTTATTGCATACATGAAAACGCACCAACTTACTTAATGATATTTAATCTTCCGCAGTATCCGTTGGGTGTCTTTTAGACCTTGGTAGGCGTCTTTGCTGTGCTGCTTGATCACGGAAGAGAGTTCGTTTAATTTGTCGAGTGCTTCTTCAAACCCGTTGAGGTAACACAGCATATATGTAGGAGCCAAGTTGCCCACATCTTCTTTGTCGTTTTTGGTTAGGCTTAGGTTTTTGAGCAGCTTTTCACCCAAGGCATTGTTGGCATTATAGATATGGTGCAGCAGCTTTTTTTCATATTTAGGGGGTTCAAACAAAAACGCCGAATCAATTTGGTAAGAGCCTTTGTTATCAAACAAAAAAGATACCCGTTCAAGGGGGTAGTATTTATAAGCATGATGAAACCCCAAACGGACATACTCAATTACACTAAACGAATGCGCGTCCATTTCAATTTCCACCTCATCATGGGTGGAGTAGAACAATTTAACATGCTCGTTGATGAGTTCAACATCCACTCTTGAATAATAAGACGTTCCTTTTTCCTTTTTTTCAAGTCCCGCCCAGCAAAGCACAAACGACTCCTTAAAAACCTTATAGCTGGGTTTTAACACTTCATCGTGGCGGCTCATAAAATCAACAACCCCGTCAAGGGTTAGTTCGATATTGTTTTGGGCGTGCTTTTCAATTTCTGCTACCACTGCCGAATTGGTGTCATGCAGCTCGATGTCAAAAACCTTGGACACGGAGATACTACCATCTCTAAAAAACACAGCGCCCCCAAAATATTTCCAGATGTTTTTTCGCAGTGCCGTTATTTTATTGGTGGGTCTGATGGTCACCAAGCCCACAACCTTGCCCTCAGCCAAATGCGGAAAGTGAATGTTTTCATAGAGCACCAAAGGCGGGTTTTCCAAATAAGCATTGATGAGGTTTTGCAGCTTGGCGTCATCAAAAAAGTCTACTCCGCGAATGCTGCTGTCGCCGTCATCTACGCCCACAACGATGTATGAGTTATTTTTTGGATTAGAATTCGAAAGGGCACAAATGTGTTTAAGGAATTTAGCCTTGCCTTCGCGCTGGCTTAAATTCAGCTGTCTTTTTTTATCGTAAAAACTGTTTTCATCGTTGTGCGCAAGCAAGCTTTTGATGAGCAGCCTTTTATTAATCATCACAAATGTTTAATGCAAAGTTAGTAAGCTATTTCAACACTTTTTGTAATACCTTTGAGAAGCCCTATTTTTAACCAAATGTTAACAGGTGCACTGCACATTTTTGCACATTTTGCAACGCTAATTAAAAAACGAAAAACATGAGCGATAACGCCGTAGATATCAAAGCACTTAACGAGCACATAGAAAAAGAAAGCGCTTTTATAGACATCCTAACGCTTGAGATGAACAAGGTCATCGTAGGTCAACATCAAATGGTGGAACGGTTGCTTATTGGCTTGTTGGGACAAGGACACATACTGCTAGAAGGTGTCCCAGGATTAGCCAAGACCCTTGCCATCAACACGTTGAGCAAGGCAGTTAAGGGAAGTTTTAGCCGCATTCAATTTACGCCCGACCTGCTTCCAGCCGATGTAATTGGAACCATGATTTACAACGCTAAAGAGAATGATTTCAGCATCAAAAAAGGACCGGTATTTGCCAATTTTGTACTGGCTGATGAGATCAACAGAGCCCCTGCAAAAGTGCAATCTGCCCTGTTGGAAGCCATGCAAGAAAAGCAGGTTACTATTGGCGACGAAACCTTCAAGCTCAAGCCGCCATTTTTGGTAATGGCCACGCAAAACCCAGTGGAACAAGAAGGAACTTATCCACTGCCAGAAGCCCAAGTAGACCGTTTTATGCTCAAGGTAATCATTGATTATCCCAATCTTTCAGATGAGCAAGAGATTGTTCGTGCCAACCTTAACGACTCTTTTGGTTCCGCAAAGCCGGTGATTAGTACAGCGCAAATCTCCAAGGCGCAAAAGGCCGTTCGCGAAGTGTATATGGACGAAAAGATTGAAAAGTACATCTTGGACTTGGTTTTCGCTACGCGGTATCCCGAAAAATATAAATTACAATCCTTAAAACCGCTTATTAGTTTTGGTGCTTCACCAAGGGGTAGTATCAATTTGGCAACTGCTGCCAAATGTTATGCCTTTATCAAGCGCCGTGGCTATGTGATTCCAGAAGACGTTCGCGCCGTTGTTTATGATGTGCTGCGCCACCGGATTGGAATTACGTATGAAGCCGAAGCCGAGAACGTCACCTCGGAAGATATCATTCAGCGCATTGTTAACGCTGTGGAGGTGCCTTAGTCTAAAAACAGCTTTTTGCTATGGATACAAAAGAGCTTTTAAAAAAAGTTCGTAAGATAGAAATCAAAACCCGCCGATTGAGCAATCATATCTTTGGGGGGGAATATCACAGTACCTTCAAGGGCCGTGGCATGACTTTCAGCGAGGTGCGTCAATATCAATATGGCGATGATGTCCGAGCCATTGACTGGAATGTTACCGCACGCTATCAAGAACCCTATGTTAAAGTATTTGAGGAAGAGCGTGAGCTCACGCTTATGTTGGTGGTAGACGTGAGCGGTTCTGCCGATTTTGGTTCATTGGAACAGCGCAAGCGCGACACCCTTACTGAAATTGCCGCTACCCTTGCCTTTTCTGCCTTGCAGAACAACGATAAAGTTGGGCTGTTGATGTTTTCAGACGATGTGGAATTATTTATTGCACCCAAAAAAGGGAAATCACACGTATTGCGCATCATTCGTGAGCTTTTGGAGCATCACCCCAAAAGTACCAAAACAGACATAGCCGGAGCATTGGAGTTTATGAGCCGTATTCTTAAAAAACGCGCTATTGTATTTGTGCTGTCCGACTTTTTAGACAGCGATTATTCCAAATCGGTGCAGCTGGCCGCAAGAAAGCACGACCTCACAGGCGTTCGCCTTTACGATCCCATAGAAGCCAAACTACCAAAATCAGGGCTATTGCTTGTCCGTGATGCGGAAACAGCTGCGCATAAATGGGTGAACAGCTCATCAAAATCGGTACGCACGGCCTATGCGCTTGCTCACCGAAAAACCGCTGATTATTTCAGCACACAATTTACAAGATATGGCGCAGGGGCACTTTCATGTGCTACTGACGAAAGCTACGTCAAAAAACTACTAACCTATTTCAAAGGCCGTGGATAAAGGGATACGCTTTTCACTTTTATTGTTAGTCTCGTGTTGGAGTATGGCCCAAACGCAAGTAAGCCTTACGGCCGATACGCTTGAGGTGCGCTTGGCAGAGCAAATAAACCTCGATTTGGTTGTGTCTACCGACAAACAAGCCAGCATACAGTTTCCGCCGCTCAAGGCATTTGCCCCTTTTGAGGTTATTGACAGCACGGCTGTTGATACCACCGTTGTAGCAAATACAGTTACGTATTCCAAGACCTATGCGGTCATCCAATTTGATTCGGGGCAGTTTACCCTACCTCAACAACTTGTGGTTGTAGATGGAGAACTCTTTAAGACAGATTCCCTTTTAGTAAGGGTTAAGGACGTGGCAGTAGATACTTTGGATCAACCCCTTTTTCCGATTAAGACCATTTTGCCCATGGCCAAAAACACCACAGGTTGGTGGAAGCCCTACAGTTACGGCTTTTTGATTTTAATCGCTCTTGTCCTGCTCTATTTTTTTATTGTAAAAACCCAAAAACGCATTCGTGCCAAGCGAGAAAAAATGCCGCCTTTTGAGCGCGCCTTACAAGCTTTGCAAGCACTGGAATCCAAGCAGCTAGACAAACAAGAGGCCTATAAAGATTACTACTCAGAAATGACGGACATTGTCCGTAACTATTTAGAAGACGAGACCAATATTGACGCCTTAGAAAGCACTTCTGAAGAACTCTTGACAAAGTTGGAGTTGTTGCGAGATACGGGCAACCTTGAACTGACAAACGCTACAATTGATCAACTTAAGGAGGTATTGTCAACAGCCGATCTGGTTAAGTTTGCACGTGCCCTTCCAGAAGAGTATTTGGCGCGATTGGATCGAGAAAAAATCGAATTGGTTGTCAAGGACACCAAGGCGGCGCTACCCGAACCAACAGAAGAAGAACGCTTACAAAATGAGGCCTATGCCCGTATGCGCCGCAAGCAACAACAACTTCAGCGTTTTAAAATAGCAGGCTTTTCCTTTTTGGGTGTATTGGCCATTGCCGCGGGAATTATGATTTACAATTACGGCGCCGTCCAAGCCAAGGATCGCGTGTTTGGACATCCAACGTTAAAGTGGCTGCAGCAAGAATGGGTTTCGAGTACTTACGGCATTTCTGCGATGATACTAAAATCTCCAGATGTCTTAAGCAGAAAAACCACCCAAAACCGCCTAAACCAGCAATTTGTATTGGGTTCTTTGGAGGATGCATTTATGATAGTGCTGCACATGGAGCATTCAACAGCAGAAGAGGAACAAACCATCGACTTGCAGCAAAAAGTAGACAAGGTGATTGGCACTTTTGACAGCATGGGAGCGACCAATATTTTCCAAAAACAGAACGACTACAAAACAACTTCAGGAATTGAGGGAATTGTGGCTTCAGGCTCTTTTGATTGGACCAAAAAGAACAAAGACACCCAGCGTAAAACCTATGAGGTTTACCACTTTACTGAAAACAAAGGCTTTCAGCAGCTTCAGTTGGTCTACGATCGAAACGATCGCTATGCCAAAGAACTCATTACCCGAATGCTGAACAGCATTGAATTTAAAAAGGAAAAACCATGATGGAGTACACCTTTGCATATCCTGATTTTTTCTGGGGTCTATTGCTGATACCCCTTTTAGTGGCATGGCATATTCTCTCGCGAAAAAAACAAGTGGCGCATTTGCTTAGCGCTAGCATTGCCGCTTTTTCCAAGTCGGGTGGTTTAGCCAAATGGCGCCCCCTGTTGTTGGTGTTGCGGTTGTTGGCCATTGCGCTCATTGTAACCGCTTTGGCGCGTCCACAAACACAAGACGTCAGTACCCAAACCAAAACAAACAAAGGAATAGATATCGTTATCGCCATAGATGTTTCGTCCAGTATGTTGGCGCGCGACCTAAAGCCCAATCGCTTGGCGGCTCTTAAAAAGGTGGCGGCAGACTTTATTGCCAAAAGGGAAACAGACCGTATAGGCTTGGTGGTATATGCAGGCGAAAGCTATACCAAAACGCCCATAACTTCAGACAAGGCCTTGGTGATTGATGTGCTTAACAAGGTTAGCTATGATGGCGTAATCAACGATGGAACGGCCATTGGTATGGGGCTGGCGACTGCCGTAAACCGATTGCGCGACAGCAAAGCCAAGAGCAAGGTAATCATCTTGCTTACAGACGGCGTAAACAACACCGGTTTTGTAGACCCCAAGACCGCAGCGGGTCTTGCAAGTACATATGGCATTAAAACCTATACCATTGGATTGGGCAGTAACGGCAGCGCACCTGCACCTGTTGCCCTACGCCAAGACGGCACTTTTGTGTATCAATTGCGAAAGGTTGAAATTGATGAGGAATTACTTAAGGCCATTGCTGCGGAAACGGGCGGGAGCTACTACCGCGCAACAGACAACAAAAAACTAGCAGCAATCTACAAGGAGATAGATAAATTAGAACGAACAGACATAGAAGAAATTCGTTATACCAAATACCACGAAAAGTTTAGGTGGTTTGTGTTTGCGGCAATGGCTGCATTGTTTTTGGAATGGCTTTTGCGTCTCACGCTTTTTAAATCAGCGCTGGCATGATACAATACGAACAAACACAGTATTTCTATTTGCTCTTGCTCATACCGTTAATGGTATTGGGCTATGTGCTTTTTAGCCTTTGGAAGAAACGGGTGTTAAAATCGTTGGCATCTGCAAAAATGATGGATCATATCGCTCCAGAACGCTCTTCGTTTAAAGGCTGGCTTAAACAAATTCTATTTTGGCTGGGTTGGGCTTTTATTTGCTTGGGCTTGGTCAACCCACAGATAGGCACTGAGCTTGAAACCGTTAAACGAGAAGGGGTAGACTTGGTATTTGCCATTGATGTGTCTAAGAGTATGCTGGCAGAAGACATTGCGCCAAATAGATTGGAAAAGGCCAAGCGCCTTGCCGGCGAGCTGATCAACCAATTGGTTAGCGACCGCGTAGGGATCATTGCCTATGCTTCATCGGCCATTCCGCATTTACCCATTACAACAGACTATGCCGCAGCTCGATTGTTTTTGTCGTCATTGGACACTAACATGATTTCTTCTCAGGGGACGGCTATTTCCGCAGCGATGCACTTGGCGGAAACCTATTTTGACGACGAAAACCAAACCAATCGCGTGGTGTGTATTATATCCGATGGAGAAGACCATGGCGATGATGCTTTGACTGCAGCGTCACGCGCTGCCCAGCTGGGAATTACGTTTTTCACTGTGGTTGTGGGAACCGAAAAAGGCTCCGTAATCCCCATAACCAAAGGGAATTCCACTTCTTATAAGAAAGACGATAAGGGAGAGGTAGTTATTACAAAAAGCGATTTTGAACAGATGGAGTCCCTAGCAGCACAAACCGACGGCTTGTTTTTGGACGGCAGCAACACAGAGGAGGTGGTAACATCCATTATAGACCGTCTTAAGCAGATGGATAAACAAGAGTTTGAAGCCAAACAATTTGCTAAATTTAAAGACCAGTTTCAATGGTTTTTAGGCATTGGTTTGTTTTTGATTGTACTTGACTTATTTTTATTCTATCGCAAAACCCAGTGGGTTAAAAAACTAAATTTGTTCCAAGATGCTTAGGTTATTGCTTACCATACTGCTATTCCCATTTGTTGCTTTAGGACAGGAGGCTCCCCTTGTTCAAAAAGCAGACAATTATATCTATGATGGTAATCAAGCTTTTGATGCATCGAATAATATTGAGGCAGAAAAGAATTACCGTAGGGCAGCTGCCACGGGTTTGAAAAAAGACATTGCGCAATACAATATGGGAACCACCTTGCAACAAGACAACTATGTAGCAGAGGCCCTATCGGTATATGCCGATGCAGTTGAAATCACCAAAGAGCGCCCAAACAAACACCGAAACTTTCACAATATTGGCAATGCGCTGATGCAAATAAAGGAGTATAAAGGGGCAGTTGAGGCGTATAAAAATGCACTTCGTAACAACCCCAATGACGATGAAACACGCTACAACTATGCCCTAGCAAAAAAAATGCTGGAAGACGAGGAAAATAAAGACGATCAAAACGACGATCAGGACAACAAGGACAATAAGGACAACAAGGACGATAAAGACCAGGATCAAGACAAAAAGGGAGACAAGGACAAAGATCAAGAAGGGGATAAGGAGCAAGACAAGAAAGAGGGCTCTGACGATGAGGGGGAAAACGAAAAGGACAACAAAAAGGATGACCCAAAAGATCAAGACCAAAAGGGGGATAAGGAAAAAGACCAACAGCAACCCCAAGGCAATCCTACGCAATTATCACCTCAACAGGTAAAGAACCTGCTTGAAGCCATGAGCAACGAGGAGAAAAAAGTTCAAGACAAAGTCAATGCCCAGAAGGCTAAGCCTGCGGGTGTTAAAAGCAAAAAAGATTGGTAATGAGACAGTTGCTTATTTGTTGTTTTCTGACGCTGGTGCTACCACCTGTTGCTTTTGCACAGGTTGATTTTAAGGCTCAAATAAGCAAGCGTCAACTGGGCATTAACGAGCGGCTGCGTGTTGAGTTTAGCATGAATAAAGACGGCGATAATTTCGTTCCTCCCTCTTTTGACGGATTTAGAGTGGTAGCGGGGCCAAGTCAGTCGGTAAGTAATGTGTATGTTAATGGAAAGCGATCGTTTTCAAAAAGCTATACTTATCTGTTAACTCCCTTAAAAAAAGGAAAGAATGTCATTGGGCAAGCATCTATCGAAATCGACGGAGAAGTTTATAAAACAACACCGGTTCCAGTAGAAATAACAGCTGCTGTTGAAATACCCAAAAATCCAAATGACCCAAATTACATAGCATCTGAAAGCCTCCATTTGGTAGCAAGCTTGTCCAAAAGCAAGGTTTATATAAACGAACCCATAACGGTGGTGTACAAACTTTATTTTGACAGTAAAGTGCGGCCATCCGATGTCAACCCCATTGACATGCCTGAATACAACGACTTTTGGTCGCAAGACATACCTTCTAGACGAACCATTGAAAGGGAAATGTTTAAGGGCAAGCAGTATAATTATGTGGCATGGCAGCAGACGGTTCTCTATCCACAACGCGCAGGAAAACTACCCATAGCACCCCTTTCATTAGATGTGCAATTAGAAGTACCGACCAACCGCAGAGACTTTTTTGGAAATCAGGTTTATACCCAAGTTTCACGAACCATAACAGCTGGCAAGCGTACCCTAACGGTATTGCCATTTCCCGACGAGGGCAAGCCGACCAATTTTAACGGCGCCGTGGGCGACTTTAGCTTTGACGTAAAGACGTCCAAAAACGCACTTAATGCTTCGGAATCGCTACAAGCGACAGTGGAGGTAAAGGGCAAAGGAAACCTCAAGCTTTTTTCACTGCCAGAAATGGCAACGCCAAGCGCTCTTGAACGATACGATCCTGAGTACAGCGAACAAGTAAACACAACGCTTTCGGGCATGCGAGGCTCAATAAAAAACACCTATACATTGGTTCCGCAGTTTCAGGGGAAATACCCCATTCCCCCCATTGCATTTAGCTATTTTGACCCCAAGGCAAAAACATACAAAACACTGGAATCAGCGGAGTTGGTCATAGACGTTCTTGAAGGTCCAAAGGCAGCGACGCCCACAGTCAATGCGCCAAACGCCGTCACAGTAGCTGTTCCAAATGTTACGGGCTCTTTTCAATTTATTGCGCAGCAAACGTCTTTTAAACCCATAAAGCAATTGCCCTTCTTTGGCAGTACATTGTTTTTTGCGCTCTTGGCTTTTCCCATCATACTCCTGCTGTTGTATTTTATAATACGCAGTCAAACACCCGATGCCACGGCAATTGCAAGACGGCATAAGGCACGCTTGGTTAAAAAGTTTTTGGGCAAGGCCAAGAAAAACATGTCTGATGCTTCCGCTTTTTATGTTTCACTTGAAGCTGCACTCCACAATTATCTAAAGGCCAGGCTACAGATTCAAACTTCCGATTTTAGTAAAGAGAAAATGCAAACGCTGCTTTCCGATAAAGGCGTTGAAAAAGATACCATAGGCTTGTTTGTTCAAGTTTTGACCAACTGTGAGCTTGCCCGTTATGCGCCCAGTTCTCGCAGCAGCATGGAGCAAGACTACGAAACAGCTGTAGCCGCCATAACCCAAATGGACAAACAATTTAAGTCATGAAACACATCTTATTTTATGTGCTTTTTTCTTGCTTGACTTGTTTTGGGCAAGACCCAGAAGACCTTTTTAGATCGGGTAATATTGCCTATAACAAAGGTGCTTATGACCGTGCCATTGTCTATTATGATTCCGTCAGTTCTTTGGGTGTTCATTCACCAGAATTGTACTTTAACCTCGGTAATGCTTACTACAAAAAGAACGCAATAGCTTCCAGCATATTGAACTATGAAAAAGCCCTGTTGTTGGACGCAGACAACGCGCAATTGATCAACAACTTGGCCTATGCGCAAAACATGACGCTAGACAGGTTTACGTCGTTGCCCGAAAGTGAGTTAAAAAAAGCAACTGCCGACCTAGTGTTTCTTACGTCTGTTCGCGGTTGGAGTATGGTACTTATCGCTGTTTTTTGGTTGGCAGCATTTTTATTCTTTTTGTTTAAGCGGTCCAACAGCAGCATGCTAAAAAGGTTGTTTTTCACAGGATTTGTTATTTCCCTGTTACTCTCCATTTTGACTGTGGTGATTATACTGCAGCAACAAAACACCCTGCGCAACACCAATCCTGCTATTGTTTTTGTGCAATCGGAGTCTTTTCGCGCAGAACCCAATATGCGCTCAGAAGTATTGCTCACCATTCACGAAGGGGCTAAGGTTTTTATTTTGGAAGATGTAGAGGATTGGATTAAAATCAAACTTCAAAACGGCTCCATAGGTTGGATTCTAAGAAGCAGTGTTCAGCCCATCCGCTTTGCTAAAGAATAGGCGGGATGTTGTCTATGGGAATTTCTTCTGTATTGATTTTTTCAAACAAATAAGCACCCAATTCTTCCAAGGGCTGGAAGACCAAAGAGTTGTCTTTTAGGGTTTCGGGTAAAAAGCTAAAAAAGACATCTATTTGCCCTAGAATCCAAACGAGCACCCCACAAATGACCAGCCATTTGCAAGCACCAAAAAGAGCACCCAGCAATCGGTTTAAAAAACCGAGTAGCACCGCTTTTGCCAACTTCGTCAGTAGCTTTCCTATCCACGCCACACCAATTATAATGCCAATAAAAGTCAGCGCAAAGGCCAGCAGCGGCAAGTAATCCCACTCAATATAATTGGCCAGTAACGATGCAGTAAAATTAGAAAAGTGCAAGGCACCGAACACGCCTAAGACAAGTGCCAACAGAGAAGAAACTTCTACAAAGAAGCCCCTGTAGGCGCCTCGCACAAGGCCATACACAAGCAAACAAACAGCAGCAAGGTCTATGTAGTTAAGTGGCATAACACAAATGTACGCATAGATTTCTTCCGTTTTGCGGTACTAAGCGCTTAATGTGTATTTTTGTGCACATGATAGATAACATCAAGGCGCATTTAAAAGACGTGGCTGCTTTCGCTGCTACTACCGCAGATGAGGTTGAACAATTTCGTATTGGCTATTTGGGCAAAAAAGGACACATCACCAAACTATTTGCTGATTTCCGCAATGTTCCAAATGAAGAAAAGAAGGAGTACGGGCAATTGCTAAACCAACTTAAGACTGAAGCCTTAGCTAAAGTTAAGGCCTTGCAAACCGAATTAAGCGGTTCACAAGCGAAAAGCACCATGGACGACATCAGTCGCCCGGGTCAGCCGATTCCGCTTGGGGCACGTCACCCCATTAGCATTGTAAGAGAACGTGTCATTGACGTTTTTAGCCGTATTGGATATGGTCTTTCCTCAGGTCCCGAAGTGGAAGACGACTGGCATAATTTTACTGCGTTAAACTTGCCGGAGCACCACCCTGCTCGCGACATGCAAGACACCTTTTTTGTGCAAACAGACCCCGACGTTATGTTACGCACACACACATCATCCGTGCAAGTGCGACATATGGAGTCTAACCAGCCACCAATCCGGATTTTATCTCCAGGACGCGTGTTTAGAAACGAAGCCATTTCTGCACGCTCACACTGTGTGTTTCACCAGATAGAAGGACTTTATATTGACAAAAATGTTTCCTTTGCGGACCTTAAACAAACATTGATGTATTTCACCAAAGCCATTTTTGGAACCGCAGAAATACGATTGAGACCTTCCTATTTTCCCTTTACAGAGCCCAGTGCAGAAGTCGATATTTACTGGGGTTTAGAAACCGAGGCGGATTATCGCATTACCAAAGGAACTGGATGGCTTGAAATTATGGGATGTGGAATGGTAGACCCTAATGTTTTGACCAATTGCGGCATTGATGTCGAGGAATATTCTGGCTTCGCCTTTGGGATGGGACTGGAGCGTATGGCGATGCTGTTATATCAAATTGAAGACATCAGAATGTTCTATGACAACGATGTGCGCTTCCTAAAGCAATTCACTCCTTTGAGCTAGTCAAGCACCTTGCTCAATGCTTTCATTTTTTTCTTGGCACTTCCTTTTTCATAAAGGACTTGATAAACAAATTGTAGAATTGGGTAATCTCCATTAAAAGAAGTGCTCAGCTCATAGGTTGTTTTTGCTCCGTAATAGCCTTCTGCAATCATGGTCATTTCCATAAGTGCGGCCTTTACGGTATAGCCTTTACCTATCATGTTTCCTAGCATGCGATTTCGACTAAAAACAGAATAGGCAGTAACGAGCAAATCGCCCAAGTAAGCTGAATTGTTGATGTTTCTTTTTTTCTTGTCTACCTTTTTTACAAAGCGCTTCATTTCACGCATAGCACTGCTAATTAACACACTGACAAAGTTATCGCCATAGCCAAGTCCGTGTGCTATACCTACGGCAATGGCATATACGTTCTTGAGTGTGGCGGCATATTCGACCCCAATAACATCGTCAGATAACGAAACTTGAATATAGTTGCACGCCAGCTTTTCTTTCATTTGCTCGGCCAAAGCCACGTTGTTGCTTGCGATGGTTAGGTAAGATAGACGCTCCAAGGCTACTTCCTCTGCATGACACGGTCCAGCAATCACCCCAAAAAGCGCTTCACCAACATTAAACGTATTCGCTAAATACGCCCCAACCAGTACCTTTTTCTCAGGAACAATTCCTTTAACTGCCGAAAAAATAACTTTGTTTTCAAGCGAGACGGTCAAAGGCGCCAACACATTATCTAAATAAAAAGAAGGCGTTGCAATGATCAACACATCGTATTGTTGTGTGATGTTATTTATGTCGGTATGTAAATCCAACATTGACATATCGAACGCTACGCTGCTCAAATAATTTGGGTTGTGCCCTTCTTGTAGTAAGTGATCGTATATGACTTCGTTGCGGACATACCACCCAACGGTTGTGTTGTTTTCACAGAGAATTTTGACAAGTGCAGTTGCCCAACTACCCCCTCCGATTACAGCAACTTTTGAAAAATCTGGCATTAATTAAGCGTTTATGTTTCTAAAATACTTTAACAAATAATTCACAACTACGAGGAATAACTTGATTTATCTTGCACATGTAAACGTGAAGCAAGATAATATTGCTTAATTAGTTTTTCATAGTTTAATATGGTTGGTTATTAGAAAGCATCTCTTCAGGGTGCTTTCTTTTTTTATGGCCAGTTTTGCCACGGAATCCTACTTAATAACAACAGCAATCCAATGCCGTAGAAAACGGCGATTCTAAAATATTTTTTTCTGTCTCCAGCCGCCTTTTTGTGTAATGACCACCCCATGGTTATAAGCACAATGGCCAAGATATTTGTAGTGGGGTGTTCTACCAAATAGAGGCGTAAGGTGCTGTCTTTCATTACGGCCCCCATACCATTTTCCCAAGCGGAAAAATAAGGCGACACAAAATAAGTAGCAATGCCTATTAGCAGTTGAATATGAGAAAAAATAAGCGCAAAAAGCGAAAGGCGCAAGTCTTTGCTGCCAAAGCTGCGTTTGCCAATCAAGCCCCAAAAAGCGTTTAAAGCAGCTAGGACCAAGAAGATTAAGACCACATAGGCCAGCTTGGAATGTAACGAAATAATGATATCCATAATGTTAGTGTTGACACAAAAATACAGAATTCAAAGCGGTTAACACATTTATGAAACAGAAACGATTTCATCTTCACGTAAAGGTGGTTGTAGCATCAGTTTAAGATACACTTGCGTTAGCGTAATTACGTCCTTTTCGCAATAGCGAACAATACGCCCCAAATCCTTTTCTTCATAATATACACGCGCCACATCAGATCCGTCCATATCGTCCTTTGGCGAAGGGATTCCAAAAAAGTGCGTCAATAATTTTAAAGAGGTATAATGCTTAAAGTCGCCAAATTTCCACAATTCTAAGGTGTCAAGATGGGGCACTTCCCAAGGTTTTTTGCCCATCAATTGCAATGTGTATGGTAGTTCCAACTGATGCTTTAGCATACGCCTGGCAATAAAGGGAAAATCAAATTCTTTTCCATTGTGGGCACATAGCTTGTGTTGGGCAGCTGAAAAATGGCCATCAAGTAAACTTTTAAATTCAAGAAGCAATTCATTTTCGTCACCAGAAAAACTGCGCACTCTGAATTGACGACCGTCTGTTGTTGTGGTCAAATAGCCAACCGAAATACAAACGATTTTTCCAAATTCAGCCCAAATACCCGCACGGTCGTAGTAGTCTTCAGCACTTAAGTCGTCTGCTTTTCGCTTGTAGGCGGTTTTGGCAGCAAACAAATCTTGTGCTTGCTCACTAAGCAGCCTAAAATTGGTTGCTTCAGGTACGGTTTCTATATCTAGAAACAGTATGTTCTCAAGGGCTTGTGGCAGTTTCATTGTTTAACATTGCAAAGGCTTCTTCCATATAGCCCAAATAATCGGCGGAGTGTCTGACACCAGGCAAGTCGGGCAATTGCGCACGACCCAAACGAACCACGATTACATCATCTTCTGGAAATACAATCACATATTGCCCGTTGTGTCCACGCATGCTGTAAAAACGTTTTCCCATATGTGCGCCCAACCACCACCCATAGCCATAGTCTTGGCCATTTTCAAACTGTGGGGTTATGGATTTCTGAACATAGTCAGCATTTATCAATTGCTTGCCATTACAGACCCCGCCGTTTTTGAACAGTGCTGCAAAGCGTGCAAAATCACGTGCATTGGAATTAAAACAGCAATACGATTTTTCAACCCCTTTTTCGGAAGCATCAAGACGCCAGTTGGCATCGGCATGTGCTCCAAGGGGATTCCAAAAATAGCGTCTCACCAAATCTGAAATGGTTTCGCCTGTAGCAGCTGTCAGTACCAAAGACAACAACTGTGTGCTTCCGCTTTGATACACAAAACGTTCACCTGGAGGGGTTTCAATAGGAAGCGTCTTCATTACCCCAACAATGTCTCGTGTGATGTACGTGCGTGGCGTGATGGTAAGTAAGTTTTCATAATCTTCTTTCCACTTGAGACCAGACGACATGGTAGCCAAATTGCCTACAGTAACAACATCAGCATATGCTCCTTGCAACCAAGGCAGAAAGTCTTTAACGGGTTGGTCAAAACTTTTAACATCCCCCTCTTCAATGGCCTTGGCCAGACTGGCCGAGACGATTGTTTTAACCACAGAAAAAGAGTTGGTTTTACTGTCATTTCCGAAGCCTTCAAAATACTGCTCGTGCCAAATCGAGTCATTTTTAATGACGAGAAACGCAACGGTTCTGTGGTCTTGGTGAAGTTTTTGAAGTTTGGCGGTAGCAGGAATTGAATTGTAATCGGCGTGCAAGGGCCATGCTTGCGGATTGTCACTTTTGGGAATCTCACGAGAATCGAAATAAACGTAGTCTTCCAAGCCAGCGGAAGTTCTTCCAAGCTCAATTACTTTGGCTCCGAGTTCAATCAGGTAGCCATAGCCCGAAATGTAGAGACCTGCGACGAGGATTACCAAAACAACAAGGAGTCCTTTTAAAAATGAGGCGCATTTTTTCATATTAAATTTTTTAGCAAAGTACAAAAATTTGCTTTGCTCCTTTTACAACAAGGAAATGGCGTGCTCTGCGTGATAGGAAACAATAATGGAAGCTCCTGCACGCTTAAAGGCGATAAGCTGCTCCAGCATCACACTGTCGTGGTCAAGCAATCCTTTCGCTGCTGCGGCCTTTAGCATGGCGTATTCCCCACTCACCTGATAAACCGCAATGGGAACCTGTACTTCATTGGCCAAGTCACGGACAATATCCAAATAGGCCATCCCGGGTTTTACCATTACAATGTCTGCCCCTTCTTCAATGTCACGTATTGTTTCAGCGATGGCTTCTTTGCGATTTGCCACATCCATTTGGTAGGTTTTTTTGTCGCCAAAACCTGGTGCTGAATCCAAAGCATCCCGGAAAGGACCATAAAAAGCGGAGGCGTATTTGGCACTGTAGCTCATTATTGCCGTATGTACATAGCCCGCTTTTTCTAGTGCTTGGCGTATGCTCAAAATGCGCCCGTCCATCATGTCGCTGGGCGCAAGCATGTCGGCACCACATTCGGCATGACTAAGCGCCATTTTTGATAAGATTGCTACTGTCGCATCGTTCAGTATTTTATCCTCTTTTACAATTCCATCGTGTCCAAAGCTCGAATAGGGATCAAGGGCAACATCGGTAGCAACTAGCAATTCTGGAACAGCTTTTTTAATCGCACGAATGCTGCGTTGCATCAATCCGTCAGGGTTTAAAGCTGCTGCGCCCGTATTGTCCTTTTGGGCATCATCGACTTTAACAAAAAGAAGCACTCCCTTTACACCCAAATCGTAAAGTCGTTTTGCCTCTGCCGTAGCAAGGTCAAGACTAAACCTAAAATAGTCTGGCATGGATGGGATTGCTGTTTTGGTTTTTGAACCTTCCACAATAAATAAGGGTACGATAAAATCATTTGCCGAAAGGCTAGTTTCACGTACCAAGTAACGCATGGCAGCGCTAGCGCGTAAGCGTCGATTTCTATAAAGAGGATACATCATAGTTTAGACCCAGTCTATGGGTTTTTTTAGAACAGTTAATAATTTTACTTCTTCTGAATCTTTTTCTGGCTGGTGGTCATATGCCCATTGAACCGTTGGGGGTAAACTCATCAAAATGCTTTCTATGCGGCCTTTGGTTTTGAGTCCAAATAAGGTGCCTTTGTCGTGCACAAGATTAAATTCAACATACCGTCCACGTCTTAACTCTTGCCATTGACGCTGTGCTTTGGAAAAGGAGAGCGCTTTGCGTTTTTGGACAATAGGCAAATAAGCGGTCAAAAAAGCATTGCCCATGTCTGTTACGAAAGCATACCACTTATCAAGACTGTGCGTGTCGTTAGGACGGCAATAGTCAAAAAACAAGCCGCCGATGCCCCTTGCTTCATCACGATGATGATTCCAAAAATAGGCATCGCATTTTTGTTTGTAGTTGGCGTAAAAGTGCGCATCGTGTTTGTCACAAACGGTTTTACAAACTTGGTGAAAGTGGGTTGCATCTTCTTCAAAAAGATAATAGGGCGTGAGGTCTAAGCCACCACCAAACCATTGATCGACAACCTTATTGTCTTTATCATATAGTTCAAAGTAACGGAAGTTAGCGTGTACTGTTGGTACCATTGGATTTTTAGGGTGTAGGACCAAGCTAATGCCACAGGCAAAAAAATCGCTGTGTAAAACACCCAGTTGTTTTTGCATGGACTCAGGCAGTTTACCAAATACCTCAGAAATATTTACGCCTCCTTTTTCAAAAACAGCACCATTTTCAATGACACGTGTTCTTCCACCACCGCCACCTGGGCGTTGCCAAGCGTCTTCTTGAAAGTGAGCTTTACCGTCTTCTTGTTCAATACAAGCCGTTATTTTGTCTTGTAGGGTTTTTATGTATGCAGTGAATAGGGGTTTCATGATATACAGATTTAGGAATTATAGGATTTTATGGCGTTAACAAATGCTTTGGCGTGGTCAACAGGAACGTTGGGTAGTATGCCGTGACCGAGGTTGGCAATGTAGTTTTGTGTGCCAAATTCGCTTACCATTTTGTGGGCCAGTCTTTCAATTTCTGGTATGGGGGACAACAATCGCGAGGGGTCAAAATTTCCTTGTAAGGGGATTTGCCCTCCCGACAAATACCGAGCATTTCTCGCCGAGCAAGTCCAATCCACACCAAGTGCGTGTACGCCAGAGCGTGCCATGGTTGGAAGCGCATACCAACAGCCTTTGGCAAAAGCGATTACTTTGGTTTCATCTTTAAGCGCATCGACGATCTGTTGCATGTATTGCCACGAAAAGGTTTGATAATCTTCTTCACCCAACATGCCGCCCCAAGAATCAAAAAGTTGTACGGCATCTACTCCTGCACGCACTTTTGCTTTTAGGTAGGCAATGGTAGTGTCGGTAATTTTTTGAAGCAGCTCATGCGCGAGGGCGGGTTGCGAAAAGCAAAATCCTTTAGCCAGATCGAAGTTTTTAGACCCTTGTCCTTGAACGGCATAACACAAAATGGTCCATGGCGAACCGGCAAAACCAATCAGCGGAACCCTGTCTTCCAATGCTGTTTTGGTCTGCCTGATAGCTTCCATAACGTAGTGCAAACGGTCTGCAACATCAGGCACGATTACTTTCTCAAGGTCTTTTGCAGTACGGACTGGATTTGGCAACCACGGTCCAACTCCGTCTTTCATTTCAACAGCAATATCCATCGCTTGTGGAATGACCAATATGTCGGAGAACAATATGGCTGCGTCAGTCCCAACTTGATCAATGGGCATTACGGTAATTTCTGCTGCCAGCTCTGGCGTTTGGCAACGTGTAAAAAAATCATATTTGGCCTTTAGCTTCATAAAATCGGGTAGATAGCGTCCTGCTTGTCGCATCATCCAAACGGGCGGCCTGTCTAGTGCTTCGCCATCGAGCGCTCTTAAAAAAATATCGTTTTTAAGCATGTTGGTGTTTTTTAAGGAGTTGAATGGCCTTTGCCACCAGCGTTTTTATACTGGGGTTTTCCAAAACGACCAATTCTTTTGGTTGTTCAGGAATTGATTTGGCAGTGGTTTCGCCAATACAAAAACAACTGCTTTTGCCAATTAAATTCATGTTTGTGTGACTTTCTACACCGCTTGGGCTGTAAAAAAGAATGGCGTCTGGCGCAGCATTGATTTTTTTGACATTAAGGGTGGTATCATACACCACAATTTCTTTAAAATTGGCTTTCCACGCAGTCATTTTTTCTGCCAAAACCGCCAACCTTCTATTTCCACAAAAATGTAAAAAAGAGGCATTTTTAGCTATTTTTTCTATAAAAATGACCAATTCTGCCATGTTTTTGGCTGTTTTTATCGTTTTTATGCCTTTTTTAAAAAGCAGCTCTTCGGACTGCTTTCCCACACAAAGCACTTGTGTGTTTGCCCATGCATATGCGCTTTTTAATACGGTCTTAACCGCGTTTTTACTGCTAAAGATGACGTAATCTGTAGGTGCAGGCAGTTCAAAAGCAACGGGACTGACATGAATGGCATCGTATTCCATATAGGCAAGGCCGTTATGGACGATACGCTCCCGTAACGCCGGGTCTAATTTTTTGGTCGATAAGATTAAGGGCTTATCCATTGAGCAGTGCTTTTGCGTCTTGGGACAAGAGCTTTTTAGCCGCAACGGATCCAATATCATGGGCGTTTTCAATGGGCAGATACTGGTCAAACACCCGTTGTTCTTTTCCTCCTTTTTGAGTGATGTTTCCAACGAAATGAATTTGGTCTCCTTCTATTTTTGCCAATGCACCAATGGGTGCTGTACAACCGCCCTCTAGTTCACGCAGGAATATTCGCTCTTGTGCTACACAAAGGGCTGTTTCGTCGTCGTTTAGTGGCGATAATTTGGCCAGTAAGTCCTTGCTAGCTTCCAATGCGGTAACCAACAAGGCGCCTTGGGCTGGCGCTGGAACCATCCAGTCTAAAACGGTGTGTCGTTTAGGAAGCATTTCGAGACGTTTCAGACCAGCAATGGCCATAATGGTACCTTCGCAGTCCAGCGTTTCTAATTTTTTAAGTCGTGTGGGTACATTCCCTCTTATGTCAATGATGCTGTGATGCGGATATTTATGCATCCATTGAGCAGCACGTCGCAGGCTACTGGTTGCCACCACGCTTTTGTTGGCTTCCCACGCCTTGTTTTTGAAAATAAAAACATCAGCTACGGGGCCGCGTTTTGGGATAAAGGCAGTTGTAATGCCTTTTGGAAGTTGTGTTGGCACGTCCTTCATGCTATGAACGGCAACATCAATTTGACCTTCTAACAAAGCGGCATCTAATTCTTTGGTAAAAATCCCTTGGACTCCCATCTCGTAAAGGGGTTTTTGAAGCGCTTTGTCGCCACTAGAAGAAATGGGCACTAGCTCGCTCCTAAGGCCAACGATCCCGAGCATGTTTTGTGCTTGTCGGGCTTGCCAGAGCGCAAGCGCACTGCCACGCGTTCCTATCCTGACAAGGTTATTCATCAGCAGTTACGTTGAATAGCGTTTTCAATGCCTTGACACTTTCGCCAGCGTTTTCGCTCGTGCGTAAATGTGTTGCCATTCGGTTGGTGAGTTTTTGGATAAGACGATCTGAAACAGCCAAGGCGCTGTCAGCATCAATAGCAGGGTTCTTTTTGCGATGGGCTTCCAACTCTTGCAGCTGAATGTCTTCCATCAGTTTTTTTACTGCGACAAGTGCAGGGGTAAACTTGCGTGTTTCGAGCCATTGATTAAATTCTTCCAATGATTGGGCGATGATTTCCTCAGCGTGTGGCACGTGTTTTTTTCGTTCCAATAGCGTTTTGTCTGACATTTTAGACAACTCGTCCAAGTGAAGCAGCGAAACGTTTGGAAG
The DNA here is from genome assembly GCA_002862705.1 of Flavobacteriaceae bacterium. Taxonomy (GTDB): domain Bacteria; phylum Bacteroidota; class Bacteroidia; order Flavobacteriales; family Flavobacteriaceae; genus UBA7446. The sequence continues at coordinate 19,235 of PKDU01000001.1, read as the reverse complement.
TTCAAGCACATTGGGGTGTACGTTTTTGGGCATGGATAAGTCCAGGATTAGCAGCGGCTTATCGGTATGTATTAGCGACTTGGCAATGGTGGCCTTTTCGGCACCTGTTGCTACCACAAGCACATCGGCTTTGCGTATTTCAACAGGAAGTTCGGCATAGTCTTTTACTTCTACATCAAATTTTCCGGCCAATTGTTCTGCGCGTTCCCGTGTTCGATTGATTAGCGTGATACGGGTGTTTTTGGTATGCTTGACAAGGTTTTCGCAGGTTTTACGACCAATTTTTCCCAAACCAAACAACACAATATTTTTGTTGTCCAAGTCGCTAATGGTATCCAGCATATAGCGTACCGAGACGTAGGAGACAGATGTGGCACCAGAGGACAGTTCCGTTTCTGTTTTAATGCGTTTGCTCGCGTTAAGCACAGCGTTAAACATCCGCTCCATGTATGGGCTAAGCAAGTCAACTTTTTTGGAAATCTTAAAGCTCTTTTTAAGCTGGGATATGATTTCAAAGTCTCCTAATATTTGACTGTCAAGGCCTGTTCCTACGCGGAACAAATGCGAAATGGCATCGGCTCCTTCATAGGTGTTTCCTGCCTTTTTGAAGTCTTCAGTTGTGCCTTCGGAATGCTGACAGAGCAATTCAACTAACATTTGGTGATTCGGGGCTTGTGCATATAGCTCCGTTCTGTTACAGGTAGAACTCAAGACTAAAGAGCTGATGCCTTTGTTTTTGACGTCTTCCAACAAAAAGGGAATTGCTTTTGATGTTATGCTAAAACGACCACGCAGGGCTGCATCTGCTTTTTTATAACTAACGCCAATACAAAAAAAAGTATCCGTTGCCGGCATATCTGGTTTTTAGTTGCATAGCAAAAATAATGCACAGCCAAGACAAAAAATACCGCTAAAAGTACTTTTTCTAACGCTATTGGGGCTTTAGTATTAACGGTAATAATGCTGTTTTTTCTTTGTATGTTTGTTGCACACAAGTAAAACAAAAAGGAAAGATGACTACAGAAAATAACGCTTTACGTCCTAAAATTGACCAAACCATTGAGGCTGGTTTTGACGTCCTTACCTATGAGAACGAGACGGATAAAAAACAGCACGTTGTTCGCCACGTTAATGCCAGCTTAATTCAGTTTCACTTTTGTTTTCGCGGAAGCGCAACCTTTCACTTTAACGAACGCACGTACAGTCTGCCCATTTTGGACGAACACGTATTGTTGCTATACAACCCCCAACGTGATTTGCCAATGGAGCTAGATGTTGCCGTAAACACCCAGTTGGTCACCGTGCTTATCTCAATCAAAAAATTTCATAGTCTGTTTTCCCAAGAAGCCGAACAAATCAGTTTTCTATCGGACGAAAATGTTAACAAAAAATATTACAAAGACCACGTATTTACTCCCTCTATGGCCGTTGTTTTAAGTCAGATTTTGCAACACCAACCCAACGCTTTGATGAGCAGGCTGTATCTCAAAGGGAAAGTTTATGAGCTGCTCAGCTTATATTTTAACCCCCCTGAAGCCACAGATATTGCCGAGTGCCCATTTTTGGTTGACGAGGAAAATGTACGTAAAATTCGAAATGCTAAAAAAATCATGCTTACTCGTATGGCGGCTCCTCCGAGTTTACCTGACTTGGCCGATGAAATAGGCCTAAGTTTAAAAAAATTAAAAGAAGGATTTAAGCAGCTTTACGGCAGTACGGTCTATCAGTTTGTGCTGGATCACAAGATGAACCATGCACGTCAACTTCTGGTCACAGGTTCTTACAATGTTAACGAAGTTGCTATTCAACTTGGCTACAGCAATTCAAGTCATTTTATTGAAGCCTTTAAAAAGAAGTTTGGTACAACGCCAAAAAAATACCTTTTGTCTGTATCTTCGTAACGAAAAATGTTGCTATGAAAGGAGTACTACTGGTGAATTTAGGTTCACCTAAAAGTCCTACACCTAAGGACGTTAAGCCTTATTTGGAAGAGTTTTTAATGGATGAGCGTGTGATTGACGTGCCCAAGTGGTTTCGCTCGTTTTTGGTCAAAGGTATTATCCTAAAAACCCGTCCTAAAAAATCGGCTAAGGCCTATAAAAAAATATGGTGGGACGAAGGATCTCCGCTTATAGTTTTATCGGAACGTTTACACGAAAAGGTTGCCAAAAAAACCTCCGTGCCTATTTCCCTTGCCATGCGATATGGCCAGCCGTCCATCGCTTCAGGGTTGGAAGAACTGCATCAAAAAGGAGTTGATGAGGTATTGATAGTACCGCTTTACCCTCAGCACGCCATGGCCACTACAGAAACCATTTTGGTTTTGGCAGAAGAAATTAGGGCTGCGCAATACCCAAAAATGTCATTTACACATTTGCCCGCATTTTATCATCACGCAGATTATATTCGGGTGTTGTCACATTCCATTCAAGAATACCTCCAGGATAAACCTTGGGAACACTTGCTGTTTTCATACCACGGAATACCAGAACGCCACATTCGCAAATCGGATATTACCAAATCGCATTGTAAGATTGATGGCAGTTGTTGTCAAACGCCGTCTGATGCACATGCCTACTGCTACCGCCATCAATGTTATGAAACCACCAAGCAGGTTGCGGAATATCTAGAGTTAAGACCGGGAAGCTTTTCAACGTCATTTCAGTCTCGTTTGGCGGGCGACAAGTGGTTGCGTCCCTATACAGACAAAACAGTTGAGCAATTTGCCAAAACAGGCACCAAGAAGTTGGCGGTTGTGACTCCTGCGTTTATTTCTGATTGCCTAGAAACGCTAGAAGAAATAGGCATGGAAGCCAAAGAAGATTTTGAAGAAAAAGGAGGCGATGAAATGCACGTGGTTCCTTGCATCAACGACCGGGACGATTGGGTAAATGTGCTCAGCCGCTGGATTGATGAATGGGCAACAGCTTCTTAGTTTTGAAAAAGGCGTACCTTTAGAACAATACATAATTGTGGATTATTATCTATACATAAAAGCACTTCACCTGATTTTTGTGACCACCTACTTTGCTGGGTTGTTCTATATGCCACGGCTTATGGTTTACCTTGTTGAGGCTGCTGACCGCCCACAAGCGGAGTCTGACATCATCATACCGCAGTTGCGATTGATGATGAAACGGTTGTGGCAAATCATCACTGTTCCTTCTGCTGTTTTAGGGCTTATTTTTGGGCTTTGGATGTTGTGGATTAACCCTTTTTTATTGGGGAAATCGTGGATGTTAGTCAAACTGGTTTTTGTGGGACTATTGATTTTATATCACATAAAAACCCACCGTTTTTACAAGGCGTTTTTACAAGGAAATGGGCAACGTAGTGCCCGTTTTTTTCGCATTTGGAATGAAGGCGCTACACTTATTTTATTTGCCGTGATATTCTTGGCCATACTCAAAGACAGCATCCATTGGATTTTTGGCTTATTAGGCCTTTTTGGTTTGGCTTTTTTACTGATGCTCGGCATTCGTTTATACAAACGCCATCGCAATAAAAACGGGTAGTATATGCGGTTGCCATCTCTTCGCGCTCGGATTTTCATAGCCCTTATTTTTTTGGTAATGGTGGCATCGCTATTAATTGCTGGGGTTACCATAGTGCAGTATAGCGAGCAGTCCAATACCTACCACGAACAGCGTTTGGAGCGTAAAGAAAACCAACTTAAAAAACGACTCAAGTACCTTTTGGAAAGCACGCCACTGGATGTGGAGTCAGCAAACATTGCGACGGTTTTTCAGCCAAACCTAAAGGAAACAGCAGATGTTCTAAACATTAACTTTAGGCTTTACAGCCTGTCTGGCGATTTACTTTGTTCTTCTCAACTGATGGAATCGACCCCCCCCCAAACCCTTTCGGCTGCGATTTTAGCACGACTGCAACCCAATACAGGGGAAAGGCTCATTGACGTGAGTACCACCGATGGCGTAACAACGCGCTCCTCATTTTCTTATATATATGATCTAAATGAACAACCATTGGCCATTGTTAACGTGCCTTATTTTGACGACGATTCGCTTAGTTCTATGGAGCTTAATGCCTTTTTGATTCGTTTGGTTCAAGTATATGTGATCATGTTGATTATTGCCATCGTATTGGCGTTTTTCGTCTCTTCCTATATTACACGTCATTTGGAAACCATCAGCATTAAACTCAATCAAACCAAACTTTCTAAAACGAATTCCAAAATAGAATTGACCAAGGCCAGCCGCGAAATCTCTGCGCTTGTATCGGCCTACAACCACATGGTTAATGAGCTTGAAGCCAGTGCGGTTAAGCTCGCCAAATCCCAACGGGAAGTAGCTTGGCGTGAAATGGCCAAACAGGTGGCACATGAAATCAAAAACCCCTTGACACCCATGCGACTAAGCATTCAGCATTTTGAACAACAAGTAGCAAAAGGCAGCTCCGAATGGAATGAAAAGGTACACGAGTTTAGCCAATCGCTTATTCAGCAAATTGACACCATGAGCGCCATTGCATCGACCTTTTCGCAGTTTGCTACCATGCCAACAGGTCAGTCAGAACGCATCAATGTCAAGGAAGTTGTGGGACGCGCTTTGGAGCTCTATGCAGATGCCCCCATTTCTTTTCAGGCCGATGTCGACGCATATGCCCACTTTGACGCAACCCAGTTGGTGCGGATCATTAATAACCTCATAAACAACGCCATACAGGCATGTGAGGAAGTCAAGCAGCCTCAGATTCGCGTGACGATTACCACAGAAAAAAAAGGAATTGTATTGGCTGTTGAGGACAATGGCAAGGGAATTCCAAAAGACCTGCAGGATCGGATTTTTGAACCAACTTTTACCACAAAAACGAGCGGCATGGGCTTGGGCTTGAGTATGGTGAAATCTATTGTTGAAACCTATGACGGCGCTGTCGTTTTTGATTCTACACCCGATGCATTTACGCGTTTTGAACTTCGTATCCCAAGCGTTGATTAGGAAATGATATCAGCGGTAATGGTTTTTTCTAACTGCTCAAGAGTTGCCAGTGCGTTATCACTTGGGCAATCCACAGGCGTATGCACCTTAAGCTTAATTTGAGCACCAGTACCCATAGGGAAATAGCCATAGCGTGAAAGCTTCCAAGAGTTATTGATGGTAATACCTACCAACTTTGCATCAGGCATGACATCAACCAATTGTTTTAACCCGCCCAGTCGGAAGGGTTTGGGTTTGGCGCTATTGCTTCGCGTACCCTCGGGGAAAATCACGATACTGCTGTTCATTTCCGCTAGTTTCGCTCCAAAGGCTTTGATGTCTTGCAGTGCTTGTTTGGAGTTTTTTCGGTCAATGAGTACCGCACCGCTATTTCTTAGATTAAACGAAATACTCGGAATCCCTTTGCCCAACTCTTTTTTGCCCACAAACCTTGGATAGGCTTTTCGCAAATACCATATCAGGGGTGGGATGTCATAGGTGCTTTGGTGGTTGGCAACAAAAATATACGACTGGTTTTTTTCTAATGTAAAGGGACACTCAAAAACAAAACGGGTTCCCAGTGTGTTGAGACAGCGCAACAACAAAAAATTAAGCACAATGATGCTTGTGCAGTGCGCCTTAAAGCCAAAAACAAAATAGCAGATGCGTTGAATACCATCAAACAATATGAGGGTACATCCAAATAAAAGGTAGTATAGTACGCTAAGCGGATAGGCTATTAGCTTAGCCATTGGTGTGTTTTAGCAGTGGGCGTTGTATGCTTCTTTTAGGTTTTCTGCGATAATTTCAGCAGGCCTGCCTTCAATGTGATGTCTTTCGAGCATGTGTACCAATTCTCCGTTATTGAACAGCGCAATACTGGGTGATGAAGGAGGAAAGGGCACCATAAGACCTCTTGCTTCTGCGGTAGCTTCTTTGTCTACACCGGCAAATACCGTAACGAGTTGTGCGGGTGTTTTGTCATTGTCTAGTGACATACGCACACCTGGGCGGGCGTTGGCAGCAGCACAGCCACAAACAGAGTTCACTACTACAAGCGTAGTGCCTTTTTGATTTATTGCCGAAGCAACACTTTCTGGAGTAGTACATTGGTCAAAACCTACGGCAGTAAGTTCGTCGCGCATGGGTTTAACAATTTCAGCAGGATACATAGCACATTATTTAGAGCACAAAGATAAGGAAGCTGTTGGATATTTAAGCACGTTCGCAGTAGACCATATAGTAGCGGGGTGTGAAATATCGCAATAAGGGCCTTAGCCCAATTTTTTTAGGGTCAGGCGAAGCCCAAGTGAGGCTATCTTTGACAACCCATCCACTTTTTTCAAGCAAAAATTCAAACTGCTTTTGTTCGAACTCGTGATAGTGTTTGTCCCAATCGTCTTTTGAGTTCCAATAGGCAGAAGCAAACCAAAGTTTAAGGGGGACAGATGCAATCAGCTTGGGGGTTTTAAGTTGACTAAGGATATTAAATGGCGCCAACATATGTTCAAATATTTCAAAAGCAGTAACGCAATCTGCATCCGTATCTAGATATGGATGAAAGTCTGTGTCGAGATTCTCCCCTTTGGTGTTTTGCAGCTTGTATCCTGATGAGGCAATAAATTTAGATAGGTCATTGGGAGTGCCCAAGTCTAAAATTTCACTGCCGCTCTCTAAGTGCTTTTGCACAAAAGAGCGGGTTTTTTCAAAACGTTTGGCTTTTGGAAATCGCATGAGGTAAAAGTAATACAATATAAGATTACAAAAATAGGCCATAGTTTTTTTTCATTCGTACTTTTGCAGCGTGCGCTGGCTATTTGCATTTATTGGCTATATGATTTTTCGGTTTCCTGGAGCCTTGTTGGGTTTTTTCTTGGGAAGTCTTTTGGAAACAAATACACGCACCAAGTTCACCACCTCTTTTCAAACCACACGTGTTTCCCAGCAAGACTTTGAGTTGCGCCTTTTGGCCTTGGCCAGTATGGTGATTAAAGCCGACGGCAAAACAAGCCAATCCGAATTGGATTATGTGCGGGCACAGTTTGTTCAATTTTTTGGCAAGGAACGCGCCAATCAAATTTTCCGCGTCTATAATGCGGAGTTCAAACAAACGGGGATTTCGGCTATAGAAATCGGACAATTTCTTGCCAGCAGGACGCAATACGGCGCCCGTTTACAGATGCTCGACTTCTTATTTCGCATTGCCAAAGCCGACGGTCGTGTTTCGCCACCAGAGCTAGAAAAGCTTTTGGAAATTGCGGGCTATATGCGCATAAGTACCCTTGACTACAACAGCATCAAGGCCATGTTTGTTGCGCAAACAGACAGCGCATACACCATATTGGAAGTACCCAAAACCGCTTCCGACAACGACATCAAAAAGGCGTACAGAAACTTGGTTAAAAAGCACCATCCAGATAAAGTTCGTAACTTGGGACAAGCTGCTGAGGAGGCCGCGAAAGAAAAGTTTCAACGCATTCAAAAAGCATATGAAGACATTAAAAACGAACGCGGATTTTAGCAGATCATGAGCGATTTTATATTTTATTTACGACTGGGCTTTGAGCATATTTTAGACATCAACGAATATGATCATTTGCTGTTTTTGGTGGCCATGTCGCTGCCATTTGTCTTTAAGCAAATGCGGTTGCTGCTTTTGCTCGTAACGGCATTTACCATTGGCCACACCCTATCTCTCTGGGCGGCATCGGCAGGAATTATTCGCTTTTCCTCCAATTGGATTGAGTTTTTGATTCCCATTACAATTTTACTCACCGCCCTACACACCTTGTACTGGAACAACAGCTTGGAACGCAAACCATCGCTGCCATTTTTTGTGCTTGCAGCCTTTTTTGGCATCATCCACGGACTTGGTTTTTCCGGCTATTTTTCGATGGTTTTTACGCAAAAATCAGTAGGACTTCCACTCTTGTATTTTACTCTTGGCATTGAGCTGGCACAGCTACTTATTGTGGTTTTGGTAGTTGTTGTCAACAGCATTTTGAGCAATGTTTTTAGGGTCTCAAAACGCGATCGCCTTTTGGTAGGCAGTAGCATAATTATCGGTATTTTAGTGCCTGTTTTAATCACTGCAACCAAAGCACTATGACCAAAGCCGAAAAGAAACAATTGCGCTACGATACGGCCTATATGCGCATGGCTATGGAGTGGGCCAAACTATCGCACTGTCAACGCAAGCAAGTAGGGTCGCTTATTGTTAAAGACCGCATGATTATCTCCGACGGATACAACGGAACGCCTACTGGCTTTGAAAATGCTTGCGAGGATGAAGAACACTACACCAAATGGTATGTGTTACACGCCGAAGCAAACGCGATTATGAAAGTTGCTTCTTCTACGCAATCATGTGCTGGCGCTACCTTGTATATTACCTTGTCGCCTTGCAAAGAATGTAGCAAACTTATCCATCAAGCGGGGATTAAGCGTGTGGTGTATGCAACCGCATACAAAGACATTTCTGGGATTGAATTTCTAGAACGCGCAGGCGTAGCAGTGGTTGCCTTACCTCAAGACTAAGCCTTCATTTTTTCTTTAATCTTAAGGGCTATTTTTAGGATAGCAAGTAAGATAATGGCACAGAGACTTGCACCAACACCCACCACAGCGGCAAAACTTTCACCCGCTAAAGGTTCTTCAAAATCTATATAGAATAAATTAAAAATAAGCAGGCCAGCGGCCAGCGCTAAAAAGATATATATAAGTATTTTCATAAGACAAATAATTGTTGAACATTTCCAGCAAATAACTTTACGGCAATTGCCATAAGCACCACGCCAAATATTTTACGGATTACCCCAATACCCGAAGGGCCCAACACCCGCTCAATGCGCTTGGAGGATTTCAATACGATGTATACAATAATGATGTTAACAATGATAGCAACAATGAGATTTGCAAGGTCGTATTCTGCACGTAACGAAAGGATAGAAGTCAGCGTTCCTGCACCCGCAATAATGGGAAATGCAATGGGCACTATGGATGCTGTTTCTGAAGATTCGTCTTTGTAGAGCTGAATGCCTAAGATCATTTCCAATGCCAAAAAGAAAATAATAAGCGCCCCAGCCACCGCAAAGGAGTTGACGTCAATCCCAATAAGACTTAGGATTTGTTCTCCCAAAAACAAGAATCCAATCATGATAAGCCCGGCTACTAACGAGGCTTTCTCTGACTGGATATGGCCAACCTTTTGGCGCAGCCCAATAACAATGGGAATACTGCCAACAATGTCGATGACGGCAAACAATACCATGGTACAGGTGACGATTTCTTTTAGGCTAAACATGCGTCAAAGATACTTTATTTATGTTTCAAAATTGTAGTTTAGCAGTATGTTTCAATTGGGCAAAACACTGGTTTCAGAAACGCTTTTCGAGCAGGCATTTACGTGCGATTTAACAGTATGTAAGGGGGCGTGTTGTGTGGAAGGCGACGCAGGTGCACCGCTTGAGACGGAGGAAATAAGCCAACTTAAAGAACAGTGGACAACGCTCAAGCCCTTTCTTACCAAAGAAGGCATTGCGGCCATTGAGACACAAGGTGTGGCCACCCAGAACGCATTTGAGGAATGGGAAACCCCATTGATTGATGGCAAGGCGTGTGCATATATCGCTTATGACAGCAAAGGCGTTGCGCAATGCGGCATTGAGCAAGCCAATAAACAACAGGCCACCAAGCTTCAGAAACCCATTTCGTGCCATCTCTATCCCGTCCGTGTGAAAAACTACAGCGCATTTGTGGCAGTGAATTACCACGAATGGGCTATTTGTGCGCCGGGCTGTACGTTGGGGGCTGCGCTTAAACAACCGCTTTATCAATTTGTGCAAACGGCTTTGGTGCGAAAATTTGGGCAGGCGTGGTATGATGCCTTGCACGCGGCGGCGCAAGAATTTGATGCCAGCAAAAATTGTTAAGGTAGGCCCTTACCATATAGGTCATTATAAATCACTTAAAATCAACATATTAACAATTACTTTTTTTACTGACTTTTGTAGGAAAACCCTTAATTCTTGTTAAAAACTAAAAGGCATTGTGGAAAAGTATGACTTTCATTTGGTCATTTTTTTTGGAATATTTGTAGGGAAATTATTCATCCCAAAAACCCTTTAATTAAAAATTATGTCAAATGCTATAGAACCCATATTGTCTGAAAACAAAAATCGCTTTGTAATTTTCCCTATTGAACACCACGATATTTGGGAATGGTACAAGAAATCAGAAGCATGTTTTTGGACAGCTGAAGAAATTGATTTACATCAAGATTTAACAGACTGGTCTACTAAGCTAAATGACGATGAGCGCTATTTCATAAAACACATCTTGGCATTTTTTGCAGCATCGGACGGTATTGTGAACGAGAACTTGGCTGAAAACTTTGTAAACGAAGTGCAGTACAGCGAGGCAAAATTTTATTACGGCTTCCAAATCATGATGGAAAACATCCATTCAGAGACATACTCTCTTTTGATTGATACCTATGTTAAGGATGAAGCGGAGAAGAATAGTTTATTTCAAGCGATTGAGGTGTTTCCTGCCATTAAGAAAAAAGCAGACTGGGCATTACGTTGGATAGATTCAGATTCATTTGCGGAGCGTCTTATCGCTTTTGCAGCTGTAGAAGGAATCTTTTTCTCGGGGGCTTTCTGTTCCATTTTCTGGCTCAAAAAACGTGGCCTTATGCCAGGATTGACATTTTCAAATGAATTAATTTCTCGTGACGAGGGGATGCACTGTGACTTTGCTGTTCACTTGCACAACAAGCACTTGGTTAACAAAGTACCACCAGCCCGTATTAAAGAAATTATTCTTGATGCCTTGAATATTGAGCGTGAGTTTATCACCGAATCACTACCAATAAGTCTAATCGGAATGAACGCCAAACTGATGACACAGTATTTGGAATTTGTTACCGACCGTCTGCTTGTTGAGCTTGGCTTAGAAAAAGAGTTCAACGTATCCAACCCATTTGACTTTATGGATATGATTTCGCTTCAAGGAAAAACAAATTTCTTTGAAAAGCGGGTTTCGGAATACCAAAAAGCAGGTGTGATGAACCAAGAGACAGAGGAAAAAGAAAAGTATTCTTTCGGCGACGACTTTTAGTCACTAAAAAAGGATACGTGCAGCACCAATATTCACCAATAGTATCGGCGCTGTTTAACCAATAAAACCAAACGACATTATGTATGTAGTAAAAAGAGATGGGCGCAAAGAACCCATCATGTTTGACAAAATTACCGCCCGGGTTCGTAAGCTCTGTTATGGATTCAACGAACTTGTTGATCCCGTAAAGGTGGCCATGAAAGTTATTGAAGGTCTTTATGATGGGGTTACCACATCTGAACTCGATAGCTTGGCAGCCGAGACAGCCGCTTCTATGACAACCGTTCACCCCGACTATGCCCAACTGGCCGCTCGAATATCTGTTTCTAACCTCCACAAAAACACCAAGAAATCTTTTTCTGAAACTATGGCAGACCTCTTTGCGTATGTCAATCCTCGCACAGAAAAGAAATCACCGCTACTCTCAGAAGAAGTAAACCAAGTAATTCAAGACAATGCCGAGTTGCTTGATTCCACCATCATCTACAACCGTGATTTTGGTTACGACTACTTTGGATTTAAAACCCTTGAGCGTTCTTATCTGCTCAAAATCAACGGCAACATTGCCGAGCGACCGCAACATATGTTGATGCGCGTTTCTGTTGGAATTCACCCAACAGATTTGGATGCCGCCATAGAGACCTATCACTTGATGTCTAAAAAGTATTTTACACACGCCACACCAACGCTGTTTAACTCGGGCACGCCCAAGCCACAAATGTCCTCATGCTTTTTGTTATCCATGCGAGACGACAGCATTGATGGGATTTACGATACGTTAAAGCAAACGGCTAAAATCTCACAGTCTGCTGGAGGAATAGGCTTGTCTATTCACAACGTCCGTGCGACAGGATCTTATATTGCAGGGACCAACGGTACCTCAAACGGCATAGTGCCCATGCTGCGCGTTTATAACGACACAGCTCGCTATGTAGACCAAGGCGGCGGTAAGCGAAAAGGATCATTTGCCATTTATGTGGAGCCGTGGCATGCGGATATCTTTGACTTTTTAGACTTAAAGAAAAACCACGGTAAGGAAGAAATGCGTGCGCGCGATTTGTTCTATGCCATGTGGATCCCCGATTTGTTCATGAAACGTGTGGAAGAAAACACGGAATGGACGTTGATGTGTCCAAACGAATGTCTAGGACTGTTTGACTGTCACAGCGAAGAGTTTGAGAAACTTTATTTAAAATACGAATCAGAAAATCGTGGCCGTAAAACCATCAAAGCACGTGAACTATGGGAGAAAATCCTAGAATCTCAGATTGAGACAGGAACCCCTTACATGCTTTATAAAGACGCGGCGAATCGCAAGTCTAATCAAAAAAACTTAGGAACCATCCGTTCGTCAAACTTGTGTACTGAAATTATGGAGTACACCTCAAAAGATGAGGTAGCGGTTTGTAACTTGGCTTCTATTGCCCTTCCTATGTTTGTAAAGGATGGTGCTTTTGATCATCAAGAACTATTCGATGTAACCAAGCGCGTGACTAAAAATCTCAACAAAGTTATTGACCGCAATTATTATCCTGTTCCCGAGGCGGAGAACTCCAACATGCGTCACCGCCCTGTTGGATTGGGTGTGCAGGGACTAGCAGATACATTTATCAAGTTGCGCCTCCCGTTTACTTCAGAACCAGCACAAACGCTAAACCAAGAGATTTTTGAGACCATTTATTTTGCTTCGTTAACAGCCTCAAAAGAATTGGCAGAAGTAGAAGGACCTTACAAGACCTATAAGGGATCCCCGATTTCCAAGGGGGAGTTCCAACACAATATGTGGGGCATCAAAGACGATGAACTTAGTGGTCGATGGGACTGGGTAGGTTTACGTAAAGAGATCAAAAAACACGGTGTTCGCAATTCCCTATTGATGGCACCGATGCCAACAGCGTCTACCTCTCAAATTTTAGGAAACAACGAATGTTTTGAGCCCTACACTTCCAATATCTACACAAGACGTGTGTTATCGGGTGAGTTTATTGTGGTGAACAAACACTTGTTGGAAGACTTGGTTAACCTGGGCCTTTGGGACGAGGACATGAAGCAAGAATTGATGCGTGCAAACGGATCCATTCAACACATAGAAACCATTCCAGCTGATATTAGAGAACTGTATAAAACCGTTTGGGAAATGAGCATGAAGGACATCATTGATATGTCACGTCACCGTGGCTATTTCATCGATCAGTCGCAATCGCTTAACTTGTTTATGGAAGGCGCGACCATGTCCAAACTCACCTCGATGCACTTCTATGCGTGGAAGTCTGGCCTAAAAACAGGAATGTATTATTTACGCACCAAGGCTGCGGTTGATGCCATTAAGTTTACGGTTAACAAGAAAGCGGAAGCTGCAGAAGTACCTGCAAAAGCCGGTGCTGCTCAGCCAAAAACCAAGGCTGCTGTGGCAGTAGAGCCCCTTTCTCCATCCGAGCTAAAAGAAATGTTAGCAAAGTCTAAGGAAAGCGAAGACGATGACTGCCTTATGTGTGGCTCCTAAAAAACCATGAAAAACAACAAAAAAGCGCTCAGAAATGAACGCTTTCTTTATTTGTCTTTTTGTTCGTCTCCCAATTTTTTGGGCGTTACCGTGGGGTCGTAATGTAGGTGGTAGTGCTCTATCAAATTAATGGTTGCTACAATAAGGCCTTTGGTTTCTACCATAAGGCCAAAAAACAAGGTGGTGTTTTTTGGACTCTTTTCTTCCTTGCTTCTTGTGCGCTGCACTTGTTGATTAATCTTTGCATCGATATTCGCAAACAGCTCTTCTTTTTTATCTGCAAAAGTGGCAAAGGCCTCATACCCATTAATATCAAAAGCAAAGCGCACATCTGAAAGTAAGCCTTCCAAATCCGCTTGGGTTTCTTTAAGTTCTTTAATCTGCGAGTATTTTAACTGGCGGTGGTTGTTATTTACGTGTTTGTAGGAAGCCTTAGTGATGTATTCCAAGGACTGCGCCATGTCTTCAAGGATGCTTATAAGGCTAATGTAGAAATGACTTGCCTTGACGTTTTCTTCTTCCAGTTCTTGGATGAAATAAAAGAGCTCATTTCGAAGTTTATCGATTTCTTTTCCAAGACGACTTACTTCTTTTTTAGACTTACGAAGGTCTTCAGCGTTTAGTTTAGCCAAACCATTTATGGAAACGAGGTAAATATCGTTACACTTACTGATGGCCTTAGACACGTCCTGTGCGCTTTCCAAAATAAGACTTTGCACAGATGAGCTAGAAATCATTTTTAAGTCACGCTCTCGTTTTGATTCTGCCACATTGACCTTATGCTTGCGGAAATTGCCCCACAGCACGCCTGCAGTGAGTATAAACATACCAATCAGCGCAGGGAGTTTTCCTGTATAGACGATGACAGCTACGATGCCACATGCCGTGAAGGCCGTAAGGGCAGTCAAGAACCAACCCCCAATTACATTAAGCACTCCTGCAACGCGGTAAACAGCACTGTCAGCACCCCAAGCACGATCTGCTAAAGAAGTACCCATAGCAACCATAAAAGTCACGTAGGTAGTCGATAGGGGAAGTTTATAGGACGTAGCGATGGAAATAAGCACAGCGGCTACGGTCAGGTTGATGGAAGCCCTTACATTATCAAAAGCAGGTGCATCTTCTGGTTTGGTGTAGCGTTGTAATTTAGGTGGCGTGAAACGCGCCTTTACTTTTTCTTTTAGCCTACTTGGCGAAACAGCCTCAATGCTGCGAATTGAGCCAGCAAATGCACGAACCAAACCTCTTGAAAAGGCATTGGAATCAAAGCGTTCTTGTGTGCGTTCTTGACGAGACAAATCGATAGATGTTTTTAATACTTCTTGTGCTTTGGTTGAAAACCAAAGCGTGACAACCATGATCATCCCTGCTATGATAAGTAATATAGTCGGGGTTGAGACTTTTGCCGATAAGAATGCCATATTAAAGAGTTCGGCAGAAACCCCAGAGGCTTTCCAAGCTTCAAATGACTGCCAGGCAGCAATAGGCACACCAATAAAATTGACCAAATCGTTTCCAGCAAAAGCTAGGGCAAGCGAAAAGGTACCCACTATAATAATACTCTTATAGATGTCTGTGCGAAACAGGTATACTCCCAACATGGACAAGGAAGTCCAAAGGACCAAGCTTATGCCAATGACATTATTGGATTGTGTTGCTATGTATTCTTTAAGTGACATGCTTCCCAAAAAGGCATAGGTATTATCGGCAAAGGGAGTGCCTTTAATGCCTTTGGCAAGAATAAAGTAAGTGATGGCTGTCATGGCAATACCGCCAAAAACAGCCCCCATCCACTTTGGGTTGTCCTTGAAATGGAAGGTGAGTATGATCCTACTTATATATTGTACCACTGCACCAACGGTGAAGGCGACAAACACCGAAAGCAGTATGCCAAAAATAATTTGAGAGGCTTTACTGACATTGATAAACTCGTAAAGCGATGCATCTGCATTGCCCCAGTATATTTTAACAAGCGATATGGCAACGGCCGCACCAAGCAATTCAAACACAATGGATACCGTGGTTGAGGTGGGCAGTCCGAGGGTGTTAAAGAAGTCGAGTAGTAGGATATCGGTAAGCATCACCGCCATAAAAATGACCATGATCTCATCGAAGTAAAACAGTTCTGGATTAAAGATACCTTTTCGGGCAACTTCCATTAGTCCGCTGGAGAAGATGGCCCCAGCGGCTACCCCTAAACTGGCAATAATCATCACCGTTTTAAAGCTGATGGCTTTAGACCCAATAGCCGAGTTAAGAAAGTTTACCGCATCATTACTAACGCCCACAACCAAATCGGCAGTGGCAAGTACCGCTAGGGCAATAATGATAACCAGGTAAAAATCCATGGTTTAGAATTTTAATGAATAGCCAATCGAAAAGGAAGTTCCAGGAGTAATAAGTGAATACAAGTTGGTAAACTCTCCATACCAGTCATATTCTCTTACTCTTCTACTATTCAAAAGGTTATTTGCTTTTATTGTGACATCACTTTTTTCGTTAATCGGAATCTTTAAGCCTCCATTCAAACTATGAAATGGTAAGGTATATACTTCTGGCACTTGTCCAAGTCCCACTTTAAAGAGGGTTGGTCCTTGCACATTATAATACAATGCCAATTCAATGTTCGTATCAAGATTAGTAAGTACAACACTTGAATTAATGTTATAAGGAGATTGACCTTGTAACTCTCGAGTTGTACTAAAATCCCCTTCAGGTTTAAACAGTTTTCTACCCTCAATTTCTTCTTCGGTCATTTTAAACTTGGAACTGATAAAAGTAGAATTTAAACCTAAATTGATTAGGAATCTATCATTGTCAATGACATTAATTCTTGATTCAATTTCGATTCCTTTAACCTCACCTCCTTCATTATTTTTTGGTGTGAATTCAATTGGAGAATAAACATCTAAGTTTACGGTTTCAATAGGATTTTTAAAGTCTTTTTTATAAAAACTAACAGCTAGAATTTGGTTTTTATCCCAAAATTTTTCAACTCTAAAATCAAAGTTATTAATGTACGTTGGTCTCAAGTCTGGATTCCCATAAAACCTAAATTTACCAATTGGATCATAGATATTGGCAGTAGAAATTTCTTTGAAAGATGGTCTTGCGGTTGTCTTTGTATATGAAAATCTCACATTAATATTTTCAATTGGAGTGAAAACAATATTTGCAGATGGGAATAAATCAACCAAATTTAGAAAGTTTTGGTTTATATCTCTGTAGCCTTGTTCTCGAATTATTCCGCTATAAAAAATTTTGAACGCCTCTAGTCTTAATCCGAATTCGCCTCTAATTTTTTCTGAGAACTTTATTTCATTAGAAATATAAGCAGATTGTGTTTCAGATTTTGCATTATATCTGTTTGTAGGGTTATCTACAATTTGAACGTATGCGCCACTTCCACCTAATTCTTTTCGGATACTATCTTCAGCCAGTATAAGATTAAAGTCTCCACCTAAAAGCCTCGATGTTCTATTAAAAAACAAGACATTATATTCTGCTCCAAAATCTCTCTCTTTTTTAGTGAAAGCACCTCCCAATTTTAGTTTAAGATTCACACTTCCAATATCCGATTCTTGCTGTAAATTAAATTTAGCATTATAAACGTTTTCATCAAGAGTTCGCCAAATCTTAATAGGCCAATTGGTTCCAGAATTAGTTAAATAATACCTTGTCCTTGAGTTATTAGTTCTGAAAAGAGCCTGCCTGTTATCTTTATCGTAATTTCCCGCTTTAGTGTAAGATGCGGCCCAATCAATTTTTAATGCACCCTCTCTAAGAATATATTTTGCGGCTACAGGAATTGATCTTATACTTCTTTCATTATATAAAATGGTATTACCAATCGCTGTGTAAGGGTTTTCAATATATTCCTTGTACAAGGCATCGATTGCGGTAGATTGTCCATTCTGTAGGTATAAAAAATTAGCAGTATAAGTCGATTTTTTACCTCTATAACTTAATCCAAACAATCCACTTAAAAACCTGTTTTGTATCCCTTCGTCTCCAGAAATAGAAGAAAAATCTTGTAAAATCTGATCTTCAAGTATAGTGGTACCACGATAAAAATTTTGATTAAAGGTAGTTTCGTTTTTATATCCGATTGCAGCAATGTAACCGATTCTTCTATTGTCATTTAAATCTTTGCTTAGCCCATAGCTATTAGAAGCAGTCATGCTTAGCGAGTAATTTACATCACTTACCGCATTAACAACACCAAAGTTGTTGTTTAGTTTTTTTGTGTTGTTGATTATTTCTTCATTATTAATTGACTGATTGTCATAATCCTCAAAGTATACATTGTTATCTCTTAGCCCATTATCATAGCCAAGCCAGTCTGTTTTACTATTGTGATCTTTAATAAAATTATCATTCAGATGCATATTTGGGTTGTAACCTATACTATAACTGATAGAATATTTTGGAGACTCTGAAAAGCCTTTTAGTTTTACATCCACAATTCCGCCTGTAAAATCTGCGGGTAAATCTGCACTGTATGATTTTTTAACGAGTATGTTATCGATAAGATTTGTTGGTAATATATCTAATTGTAAAGTGTTTCTATCGGGGTCCAAACCTGGAACCTCCATTCCATTAAACAATGTTTTTGTGTATCTATCACCTAGTCCTCTTACATAAACAAACTTTCCCTCTTGAACGGTAACTCCCGGCACGCGCTTAATTGCACCAGCTACGTCGCTGTCACCAGCTTTTCGTATCGATTGAATTGAAAGTCCATCAAGTAGATTGATTGATTTTTTTTGAATATTGAGTACAGAAGTTTCGGAATTTCTTTTGGCAGTCGTTGTTACAACGACTTCTTGAAGTTGATTTGAAGACGGATTAAGGATAACATCTATAATTGTATCACCAGAAGCACTTACTACCACATCAGAAATTATCTTTGTTTCATACCCGACAAAAGAAAAACTAACGCTATATGTCCCAGCCGCTAATTGAAGGTTGTATTTCCCATCAAAATCTGAAGTAGTCCCTATTGTTTGACCTTCTACAACTACATTAGCAAAAGGAAGCGGGTCATCAAACTCTCCATCAATTATTAACCCAGTAATTGATTGTGAGTGTGAAAGGGGGATAAATCCAATTAAAATAATTAAACAGATAAGTACTTTTTTCATAATCTTATATTAAAAAAAAACCTCTCTCAAAAGAGAGAGAGGTTTTAAAGCATTCAAAAATAAACAATATTATTTTAACATCTTACCAACATAAATGCTGTCATCAGCTTTTACTTCAATTAAGTAAAGGCCTTTATTAAGTGATGATACATCAACTTGGTTTGTATTTCTTGCTTCTTGAACTTTTTGCCCAACAGTGTTATAGATGGTAATCACATCAATAGACTTATTTGAAGCAACATTAATTTCATTAACAAATGGATTTGGATACAATGTGAAAGAAACTACATTTTCGTCAACAAGTTCTACAGAAAGCGTACCATCAGCAAACGAGCTGAAAGTTGACCAGTATGTCCAAGCAAAGTTTCCAAATGCTGCACCTGTACCCGGAGTTTGTGTGCCAAGAACTTCTAACCAAGCAGCATCTGATGTAGTAGTTGTGCTAACTCCAGAAAGTATATTATCTTCTGTATTTCCACCTACATAGTCAACATTTTCAAAAGTTAGGTTAGCACCGTCATTTGCACCAGT
>PKDU01000047.1 GCA_002862705.1 Flavobacteriaceae bacterium | reverse complement strand
TCGTCTATGCCAATTCCTGGCCATCCCACCCATAAAGAATCCTCGTGCTCGTGTACGGTTTTCATTCCTGTTGCTAATCCGCCGCTTGTTGCGGTAAATTTGAAAGAATTTTCTACCTTAGATATTCTAATGGGAAGTCGATTTGAAACAATAATATTCTTGGCCATTTACAATTTTAAGTGAACATTTTGAATTACAATGTATGTCAAAAAAAAATGATGCGAAGCATTCCGATAGCCTAAACTTCGGGATAATTGGAAATTGTAAATCTGCGGCGCTAATAAATGAAGATTCCTCAATAGATTGGTGTTGTTTGCCACAATTTGATTCCCCATCTGTTTTTGGGAAAATTCTTGATGAAAATATCGGTGGGCAATTTAAAATTTCCTGTGATGAGAATTATGCCATTTCACAATTTTATATTGAAAATACAGGCATTCTTTGTACGCGGTTTTCTAACGGTGACGACGCTTTTGAAGTCATCGACTATATGCCGCGCTACAAAAAAGACGATAATGTCTATTATGCGCCACCCGAAATTACACGTGTTTTGAAACACCTTAAAGGAGCACCCAAATACCGTGTTATTTACGACCCGAGATTGGAATATGCCGTTGGTGAGACCAAAAATTATGTAAAAGAACATTTCCTTGTCAGTGTGGTGGACGACAAAAACTATGACACCTTGTTTTTGTATACCGACTTGGACAAAAATGCCATTCTAAATGCAACAGAACTAACGCTCTCCCAAGATCACTTTATGAGTGTGTCTTATAATGAAAAGATACAGACACCATCCTTAGACCATACGCTGTTTGAATTTGAACGCACCAAGGTCTATTGGTTAAACTGGTGTCATAAGACGCCTTCTTTTGAACACTATAACGAAGAAATATTGCGTAGCGCAATGACACTGAAATTGCTCACATTTGAAAAAACAGGTGCCGTATTGGCAGCAGCGACTACCTCCTTGCCAGAAACCATAGGCGAAGTACGCAACTGGGATTACCGTTTTTGCTGGATTCGGGATGCCTCAATGGTAATTAAGGTTATTGCCAAGCTGGGCCACACCCAAATTGTCAAAAACTTTATCCGCTACATTATTGATTTGGTTCCCGATAAGAACGAAAAGTTGCAAATCATGTATGGCATCAGTGGAGAAAAAACACTGACCGAAGAAACACTAGAACACCTCGATGGTTATAAAGGCTCAAGACCCGTACGTGTTGGTAATGCCGCTTATATCCAAAAGCAAAATGACATTTACGGTATTTTGATGGATGTGATTCACTATCAAATTGAAAGCTATACGCAAGACGATGAAAAGCACGAAGAACTGTGGACCATTGTAAAGTCTATAGTGTGGGTGGTGCGAAAAAATTGGCAATTGGCAGATAAGGGAATTTGGGAATTTAGGGAAGAAGACCGCCATTTTACCTTTTCGAAGCTGTTGTGTTGGGTGGCTGTTGACCGGGCTATTAAAATATCCAAGCTTATTGAAGGCGGCAAATCAGCAACCAAATGGGAGTCGTTGCGGGAAGAAATCCACAGCGACATCATGAAAAACGCGTGGAATGAAGAAAAGCAAGCCTTTACACAGTCGTACCAATCCGAACACCTAGATGCATCCGTATTGCTGATGGAATACTACGGCTTTATTGAAGGTAAAGACCCCAAATACGTCAAAACTGTAAAGGCGATTGAAAAAGAATTGATGCACGAAGGCCTTTTATATCGCTACAAAAATGAAGATGATTTTGGCCTGCCAAGCTCCTCTTTTACAGTCTGTACATTTTGGTTCATCAACAGCTTGTATAAAATTGGTGAAGAGGATAACGCAAAAGCCCTTTTTGATAAATTATTGGGTTACAGCAACCACTTGGGATTGTTCAGTGAAGACATTGACTTTAACTCAAAACGACTGCTAGGGAATTTCCCTCAAGCCTATTCGCACCTAGCGCTTATTGACAATGCGCTTAATTTTAATGAGTAGCTAACTAGCCCTTAAAGCCCTGCCAATAAATTTCCAAGTCCGTCTTTAAACTGAAACCCTTCCATGGTGCGGTATTTATTTAGCTTTTTGTTTGCTTCAAGCCCCCACAATAAAAACTCCATCATAAAAAACTGATCTTCAGATAGGCAATCTGCTTGGTGCGTTGCCACTAGTTTTTCCAAATTGGGAACACCCATTAAAGTGTCGTGATAGACGTTGTCAGGGAGGCTGTCTTCCAAAAACAATTCGTTATCCCCATAAAACCACCCCAACAACTGGTCATAAGGGCCTTCTTCATCTTGCTTTTCAAGCTTTTTTATGTCTGGAAAATATGATGGAAATAAGCTTTTTACAGCTTGATTGATTAAGTGAAACGAAATCTGCTCTGCCCCTTCTTGCTCGCCTTCATAGACCAATTCTACTTTTCCATTTATAGCAGGAATAATCCCCAAAAAGTCAGACATTCTGATACACGTGTTTTGCTCGCCAGACAACAGCATGCGGCGTTCTGCAGCACTCATTAGGTTTTCAAAAGCCGTGATACTCATACGCGCACTCACGCCACTTTTGGAATCTACATATTCACTTTTTCTAGCTTCAAAACCTATCTGCTCCAAAATATCACGGGCCAATTCAGGAACGTGAATGGCCTGCTGCACTGCCGTGTTGGTATGGGTTTCCTGACGGGTTATAGCCTTAGCCGTTTCCAAGTTGTGTGGGTAGTGCGTCAGAATTTGAGAACCGATACGGTCTTTAAGCGGTGTCACAATACTTCCTCGGTTGGTATAATCTTCAGGGTTGGCCGTAAAAACAAACTGAGTTTCAATAGGCAATCGAAGCTTAAACCCACGAATTTGAATTTCTTTTTCTTGTAAAATGGAAAAAAGTGCCACCTGAATCCGTGCTTGCAAATCAGGCAATTCATTTAAGACAAATATGCAGCGGTGCGCTCTTGGAATCATCCCAAAATGAATCACACGCTCATCGGCATAGGACAGTTTGAGGTTTGCTGCTTTAATGGGATCAACGTCGCCTATCAGATCTGCTACACTAACGTCTGGTGTGGCTAGTTTTTCAAAAAAGCGATCGTCACGATGCAACCAAGTAATGGGTGTATCATCTCCTTTTACTGCAATAAGCGCCTTGGCAAAATTACTTATTGGGGCTAAGGGATCATCGTTTATTTCAGAGCCTTCCACTACAGGAACCCATTCGTCTAGTAGTTGGGTGAGTTGTCGTGCCAGTCTTGTTTTGGCTTGGCCTCTCAATCCGAGTAAGTTGATGCTATGCCCCGAAAGCAATGCACGTTCTACGTCGGGAATAACTGTGTTTTCATAGCCAAGAAGCCCTTCAAATGTTAACTGTCCACTTTGCATACGAGCCCTTAAGTTTTGTGCCAATTCTTGTTGAATCGAAAGGGGTGTGTAATTCGTTTTTTTTAGGGCGCCTAGTGTATTGCTCTTTTTCATTTATCTCAGTCGTTTTTTTCTGTTCTGTTCATAGTCTTCAAAAATCATTTCGCCCAAGCCTTTTAGGCCTGTAAAGAATGCCTTGCCTTTGTTGGCTTCTGTAAAATTCCGCACAAATTCTTTTAAATAGGAGTCTTGTGCAATCATAAATGTGGTGATGGGAATGTGAAGCTTTCGCGCCTGCCGTGCCATATTGTAGCACTTGTCCACAATATGATCGTCTAGCCCCATGCTGTTTTTGTAGTAACTCCCATCGGCGTTCTTAAGGCAGCTTGGCTTGCCATCTGTAATCATAAAAATTTGCTTGTTGCTGTTTTTTCTTCGTCGCAACAAATCCATAGCCAAGGTAAGACCCGCAACGGTATTGGTGTGATAAGGTCCAACTTGCAAGTAGGGAATATCTTTGAGCGCAATGGGCCAGGCATCGTTTCCAAACACCAGAATATCTAGGGTGTCTTTGGGGTAGCGTGTGGTAATAAACTCCGCCAATGCCATGGCTACTTTTTTGGCCGGGGTAATGCGGTCTTCACCGTACAAAATCATGCTATGGCTGATATCTATCATCAAAACCGTGCTCATTTGCGTATTGTAATAACTGTCCTCAACCACGAGATCGTCGTGATGCAAGGTAAAGTCGTCTCCTGCCGAGCGTATTTGTGCATTGCGCAGGCTTTCGGTCATGGATATTTTCTCAAGGGGGTCGCCAAATTGATAGGCTTTAAATTCGCCCGTATCGTCTGCTCCTTGCCCGGTACTTTTTGTTTTGTGGTTGCCGTTGCCTGCTTTTTTAAGTTTGCCAAAAATTTGCTTTAAGGCGTGTTCGCGCAATAGCTTTTCTGTTTTGGCGGTGAGTGACATGCCTTCGCCATCACCCGTGCCGTCTCCTTTTGGTTGTATGTAAGAACGCTTTAAGAGATCCTCGATAAAATCGTCTATGGTATACGCTGCGTTGGTTAAGCCGTATTCCTTGTCCAATTCACGCAGCCAATCAATGGCTTCGTCAAAATCGCCAGAGGTATGCGTAATTAGCTCTTTGAAAATTTCAAAAAGACGCTCGAAGGGTGTTTGGTGCTTGGGTGTGTGTCGCGTAAATGTAATCCCAGCAGCGGACAAGTTTAATTTCATAGCCATGTAAATGTACTAAAATCATTTACAATTTTAAACTGTAATATTTCAATAACTAAGCTATCGCAAAAATGGTACCTTTGTAAAAATTGCTTATGAAAAATCTGGTAATTATTGGTCACCCAGACCAATCCTCCTTTTGCTATAATGGGATCTTTAAAACCATCGTCGCAAATCTAGAAAAGGCGGATGAAGACATTGAAGTCATCGACCTTTACCGCGACAGCTTTACCCGTCCAAGAGATGCGGTAATTGGCAGGTACAAAGAACTGGTTACTTGGTCTGATCGCATTTATTTTGTTTCTCCCGTTTGGTGGTTTAGACTTACGCCTCGAATGGAAATATTTTTTGACGAGGTACTAACCCCTGGCTTTGCCTATCAGTTTGTCAACGTTACCAAACTATACGCCTATCCAAAATCATTTTTGAGCGATAAAAAAGTGCGGACGTATGTAACGCATGGTGCGCCTGCGCTTCCGGTAAAAACCATGTACCTCAACTCTGTAAAATTACGTCTGGTGATGGGTGTTTATTCGTTTGTGTTTGGGTGGAAGCTTGCGCTCTTTACCAAGACCAAACAGTTTTGGTCGGTACCCTTTGTTTCAGACGCAAAACGTAAAAAGTATTTAAACGTTGTCAGCAAAGACGTACAACGCGACATTAAAAAAGGAAAATAGGCCGTATGAAAAAGACATATATTATATTTATTTCAGCTATATTAAGTGTTCATTCTCTAGCTTTGGCACAAAACACCGAAATACAACCTTACGAAGTCATCAAAGCAATTGATAGTGTAGAAATTCGATTTTACCCAAGTGCAACCTTGGTGCAAACCAGTGGTGGCAATAACTTTGGCAAGCTGTTCCGCTATATTTCTGGCAGCAACGAATCTGAAGAGAAAATTGCCATGACGGCACCGGTTTATATGAACGAAGACAAATCAGAAATGGCTTTTGTGATGCCGCTAGACGTGCATCAAAGAGGAGCGCCCGAACCCATGGGTAAAAATGTGTCGCTGCGCATAACCGAACCGCGCTATGTAGCTGCCATACGTTATGGTGGATACACCAATGCTAGCAAAGAAGCAACACACACAAAACGCCTTATGAAAGCCCTTGAAGATAACAGCATTGAAGCCAAGGGAGCTGTTGAATTTTTAGGCTATGATAGCCCTTATAAGTTTTACAACCGCCGCAATGAAGTCATGGTTGAAATTGCCTACAACAAATAGAAACGCCTAACATATGCTAACAGAAGAAAAACTCAATGCATGGTCGCATGGTCTGGGCGTTGGCTTGGGCATAGCCGCATTGGTCTTAATGCTTTTGGGTGTAGATCAAACCAATCCCTTTGGGCTGTTTAGTGTTATTGTATATGGGCTATCCATCATCTTATTATTCTTGGCATCAACTTGCTATCATGCCATAACATCAAGCAAGCGCAAGCACTACTTTCGGGTTGCCGATCACATTGGCATCTACTTACTCATTGCGGGTACCTATACGCCAGTGTTGTTGATCGCAATTCCCAATGGCTTGGGTTGGATCCTGTTTTGGGTGGTTTGGGGTATTGCTGCTTTTGGTCTAGTCCTAAAACTTTTTTTCACAGGCAGGTTTGAGCATTTTTCCACTTTTTTATATCTAGCCATGGGCTGGCTGGCCATTATCCCCTATTCCGAGCTCACTACGGCACTAGACGCAAAAGCCTTAGCGCTGCTGATTGGCGGAGGTGTAGCTTACACGGTTGGCGTGTTGTTCTATGCCATTGAAAAAATTCCCTACAACCATTTTATCTGGCATCTGTTTGTTTTGGGTGGTGCAAGCTGCCATTTCTTTATGGTGTATTTGTATGTGATATAGGGTTTTGAGCGGTACAGATACATCGAACCACAAATACAACTCTTAATCCCCTTCGTTTTTCTATTTTTGCCAAAACCTTTAGATGAATATTCTTATCCTTGGCAATGGCGGTAGAGAGCACACCTTTTGTTGGAAGCTTTCCCAAAGCGCGCAAAAACCCAATCTCTTTATTGCTCCTGGAAATGCGGGCACCGCACAACTGGGCACCAATATTGACATCAATCCCACAGACCTTGAAGCCGTAGCAACTGCTGTTAGCAGCCATGCCATAGACCTTATTTTGGTAGGACCCGAAGCACCCCTAGTCGCAGGTGTTCACGACCATATTGCCAACCATCCTACACTGAGCCACGTCCCTGTTATTGGCCCAAAAGAAGAAGCCGCACAACTCGAAGGCAGCAAGGCATACGCCAAGGCCTTTATGGAGCGACACAACATCCCCACTGCACCCTACAAACAATTTGATGCCCAATCGCTCAATGATGGATTGGCCTATTTGGAAACCATTCCTGCGCCCTATGTACTAAAGGCCGATGGGCTTGCTGCAGGAAAAGGTGTACTCATCATCCATGAGCTCGAAGAAGCAAAAACGGCGCTTATCGATATGCTGGCCAACAAAAAATTTGGTGCAGCAAGCGAACAAGTGGTTATTGAGGGCTTTTTGGACGGCATTGAGCTTTCTTGTTTTGTCCTTACAGATGGTGAAAGCCACGTGACCTTTCCCTTTGCCAAAGATTACAAACGCATAGGTGAAGGCGATACGGGACTCAACACTGGAGGTATGGGCGCGGTGTCTCCCGTTCCGTTTAATGACGCTTTTTTCAAACAAAAAATTCAGGATCGCATCATAACCCCCACCATGCAAGGGCTTAAAAAAGATCAGCTTGATTTTGTCGGTTTTGTGTTTATTGGCCTTATACGCGTGGGCGACGATCCCTTTGTGATTGAGTACAATGTGCGCATGGGTGATCCCGAAACCCAAGTGGTTTTACCACGCATCCAAAACGATATGGCGGCACTGCTTCTGGCTACTGGTGAAAAGCGTTTGCACGAAGTAACACTCCAAATCAGCGACCAAGCTGCGGCAACCGTAGTGGGTGTAGCTGGTGGTTATCCAGAAGCCTACGAAAAAGGGAAGGCGATTTCTGGTTTGACTGGCGATGGGCTTATTTTTCAAGCGGGAGCTGCTCAGGTTGACAATCAAATTGTAACCAATGGCGGAAGGGTCTTGGCAGCAACAGGCTTTGGCGCCGATGTACAAGAAGCACTCACAGCAGCATACAGCAACCTATCAAACATATCGTTTGAGGGAATGTATTTCCGAAAAGATTTAGGTTTCGATTTATAGAAACGAGTGGGAAGTAGAGTCGAAGTCCTCTTCGTTGTTGTCGTTAAATTTCTTTAACTGGCGTAACCAATAGATTAAACCTGCAAAACCAATCATCAAAAAGAACCAATTAAGGGCATTGGCAGCAAACCAATTGCTAGCACCCAAGTCGCGGAGCATATTTAAGGGAATAAAAAGAACTTCCTCAAACAGGTAGGCAATTGCTTCAAAAACAGCTTTCATAATCTTGGTTTTACCTTGCAAAAATACAGCTAAAGTTGTCACAATGCAAATGCAAGAGAGCTTTTAGATTTTGCGCTATATTTGGAAAATATTTACCACCATGAATACCGCCCACGCATTTCAAATTTTTGAAAAAAGTATCTCGGAGTATCACGTTTTAGACAACGTTGATCAACCCTTTGAAAATCCTTTTGAGCCCAAAAGTCTCGATCATTTATTATACCAAAAAAATTGGATTGATACGGTGCAGTGGCACTATGAAGACCTCATCCGCGAGCCTAGAATAGACCCCGTTGCTGCACTAGAACTGAAACGCAAAATTGACGCTTCCAACCAAGACCGTACCGATATGGTGGAGTATATCGACAGCTATTTTTTACAAGAGTTTAGCAGCGTTGAGCATCAGGAAGGTGCTACCATCAATACTGAAAGTCCGGCTTGGGCCATAGACCGCTTGTCTATTTTAGCACTTAAAATCTACCATATGCACGAAGAGGCGAATCGCACTTCTGCCTCGGACGAACACCGTGCTACCTGTGCTAAAAAACTTGCTGTTTTAATGGAACAAAAAACAGATTTGTCCATAGCCATAGACCAACTACTCACAGATATGGCTGCTGGTAAAAAGTATATGAAGGTGTACAAACAAATGAAAATGTACAATGACGAATCTCTAAATCCCGTCCTGTACCAGAACAAATCCTAATGGCAGCCAAACACATCTTGGTGCTTCGTTTCTCGGCTTTGGGCGACGTAGCCATGTGTTTACCTGTGTTGCGATGCTTGATTCAAACCTATCCTGAATTACGCATAACAGTAGTGACGCGAAAACGCTTTTCCGTTCTTTTCGAAGAACTCCCCAATACTATTGTTTTCAGGCCTGATTTTAATATTGCCAACAAAGGTATTGTTGGGCTTTACCGCCTCTACAAAACATTGCTGGCAGCAAAACCCAACGCCATTGCTGATTTGCATAATGTGTTGCGCACCAAAATACTCCGCAGCTATTTCGCCCCCAGATTTTGGATACGAAAAGCAGTGCTTGACAAAAGCAGAAAAGCAAAAAAACAACTTACAAGAGCACGTCAAAAAACCTTGGTGCCATTGGTTCCGCAAATTCACCGTTATGCCCAAGTATTTGAGCGGTTGGGTTTTCCAATCTCGCTAAACAGCCATGAATTCCCGCCAAAACCGCTTTGTCCCAATACTGAAGCGCTGAAACCAGACCATAACAAAAAGTGGATTGGCGTAGCTCCTTTTGCTGCCCATAAAGGCAAGCAATATCCCCTAGACCTCATGCAAAAGGTCGTTGCCTTTTTGCAACAAGACTACCAGGTCATTTTATTTGGTTTTGGACGTGAAGAGCGTGCACAACTAGACGTTTGGGCAAAGGCCTATAAAAATGTGGCAAACGCAACCAGTGTATATGCTTTTGATGCGGAGTTGCGCCTTATCGCACAATTGGATCTTATGATTTCGATGGATTCGGCAAACGGACACTTGGCTGCCAATTATAATATCCCTGTTATTAGCCTTTGGGGTGCCACACATCCGTGTCTGGGCTTTGCGCCTTTTGGGCAAGCAGACTCCAATAGCCTAACCCCAAATCGCCAGCATTATCCTTTCTTGCCAACCTCTGTTTATGGCAACAAAATCAGTCGCGGCTATGAAGACGCCATGCGAACCATTGAACCTAAATCTGTCATCGAGTTAGCGCTTGAAATATTGACAAATAATTAAGAGTAAAAAATATATCTTTACCTAAATCCAAATTTATATGTTTCGAAAACTCTTTTACCTGCAGTGGAAGTCTTTTTTTAGAGCTGCTGGTGTTGCTTCCAATCTTGCGCAAAAAATCTTAATTGGATTTGTTTGGGCCTGTTTTGCATTTATTTTGTCTGAGCTTGCTGTTCCTGTGTTTGACGGTATTCAAGTCAATTTTGGTTTGGATCCCTTGCCAACAGTAAGTGGTTTTTTAATTTATGCCTTTGTGCTTTGGGTCGTGATCCGCTATTTTATTCAAAAAATGCCAATGGTGCATGTGCTGCCTTTATTGGCCTTGCCCTTTTCCAAAAAGAGTATTGTGCATTTTGGACTGACCAAAAGCGTTATCAGTTTTTTTAATATTATTAATCTGTTCTTTTTTATTCCGTTCGGCTTAAAACTTCTCAAAGAAGACTACAGCCTGTGGGGAGTTATAAGTTGGTGGGTAAGCATTGGTTGTGTTATTTTGGCAACCAATTTTTTAAACGTATTGCTCAACAGCCAAGATAAGTTGTTGCTAATCGCTGCCGTTGTTTTAGTTGGCTTGTATGGCTTACAGTATTACGAGATTTTTGATATTACTGCTTTTTCAGAACCCGTCTTTATGGCCCCTTATCACCAACCTCTTTGGGCCTTGGTTACCATAGCACTTATGTTGTTTTCATACCGCTGGAGTTTTAAGCACTTTTTGAAGGAATTATATATGGACAGCGATCAAATGCGTCCTAAAAAAGAAGTGCAACGCGCCACCGAACTCAAATGGTTGGATGGTTTTGGGCGTACCACCTTTTTTCTAAAGAATGACATCCGATTAATTGTACGTAACAAACGTGCGCGTATGGCCGTTTGGATAGGCTTTGCCTTTTTATTTTATGGGCTAATTTTTATGATGGATATGTACGATACTCCATTAGTCAAGGTGTTTGTAGGGATTTTTGTCACTGGTGGTTTTCTGTTTAATTTTGGTCAGTTTGTTCCCAGCTGGGACAGTGGCTACTATCCGCTTATGATGACACAAAACGTTCCTTACAAAGAATACCTTAAATCAAAGTGGTGGTTGGTCGTTGTGGGTACTTTGGTAAGCTTGCCTCTTGCAAGCTTCTATATCTTTTTTAGCTGGGAAAGCTACTTCGCCATCATAGCTGGAGGCATCTATAACATTGGCGTAAATGCCCATATGGTACTGCTTTCAGGAGCCTACACAAGAACACCCATTGACCTCAACTCCATGCAGCGTGCCTTTGGCGATAAAAAATCTTTCAATGTGAAGACATTACTTTTAAGCATTCCCAAAATACTACTCCCCATGTTTATTTTTTACATCGGAGTTTTGGTGCACAGTAAGCTTATGGGCTTTGTACTCATAGGGATCGTTGGCATCTTGGGGTTTGCATTAAGAAACCTTGTTTTTGGTTGGATTGAAAAAGTCTACCAAGAAGAAAAATACGATACAATTGCCGCTTATAAACAAAAAAATACATGATTGATATTAACCTCCTTTCGAAAAAATACGGCGAGCAAACAGTGCTCGACATAGATCTTCTAAACATCCCTAGCGGACAGACTTTTGGACTAGTGGGCAACAACGGCGCAGGAAAAACCACACTCTTTAGTCTTATCTTAGACTTGATTGAACCCACCACTGGCGTGGTAAAAAACAATGAAGTAGTGGTTTCAAAAGATGAGCGCTGGAAAACGCATACCGCTGCTTTTGTCGATGAGCAATTCCTTATTGGTTACCTCACCCCTGAAGAGTATTTTTATTTTGTAGGCGGCTTACGCAATATGAAAAAAGATGCCATCAAGGCTGCTTTGGAACCTTATAAAGACTTTTTTCACGGTGAAGTATTGGGGCAAAAAAAGTATATCCGTGACCTGTCTAAAGGAAATCAAAAAAAGGTGGGCATTGTTGGAACGCTCTTGTCCAATACGCCTTTGGTTATTCTAGATGAGCCTTTTGCCAACCTAGACCCCACCACACAAATTCGCCTCAAAAAATTGTTAAAAGAAGAGGCCAGCGCAACTGGAAAAACTTTTCTAATTTCCAGTCATGACCTGCAGCATATCACCGATGTCTGTGACCGAATTGTGGTCCTCAACAAAGGGAAAATAGTGCGTGATGAAAGAACATCTTCCAAAACACTTGAGGAGCTTGAAACTTTTTTTCAAGAGCAGCTGTAGTTTATATATACTAAAGCCTGATATTTTGAGTTTTCTATCATAGGTTTACAACATGAAAAAAGTCGTTCTTTTTTGCACAATTCTTTTGGCCACCGTTGGGTGTTCTACCAAAAAGGACGCTGCTATGAACCGCTTCTACCATAAAACGACTTCTAAGTTTAATCCCCTATTCAATGGAGAAGAAGCACTGCGATATGGGCTTTTGGACATCACCTTAAATCACAACGACAATTATTGGTTGCGCCTCCCTGTTGACCCGTATATCTTGCCAGAGGCATATGCGTCAGAAGAGGTAGCTACAAACGAGTTTTTTGACCGCGCAGAAGATAAAGCAATACTTACGGTACAGAAACACTCCATGCTCATTAAAGGAGATCAACGCAACAATCAAATTGCAAGGGCATATTTATTGTTGGGAAAGGCACGCTATTATAACGGTAAATACCTTCAAGCTATTGAAGCCTTTACCTATTTGGTGAAAAACATGTCTGGAGATGATTTGGCTGTTGAAGCGGAACTCTGGCGCTCAAAGAGTTATTCGGCTTTAGGGCAGCACGAAAGAGCAGCACGTGAACTAATCAATATTGCTTTCTCGGGGGCACTTAACAATGAGCAATATGCCGTGAGTCAAGCGGCACTAGCAGATGCCTTGTTGAGAGAAGAAAAAGACAGCTTGGCTACTGAGCCATTAAGAAAGGCTTTTGCTACAGAAAAATCACCCTATAAAAGAGGGCGATATGCCTACCTGTTGGGACAGCTATATGAAGATTTAAATTATGCCGACTCTGCTATAATTACTTACCAATATGTCTTGGACTTGAATCGTCGCCTTCCTCGTGAATTGTGGATTCACGCCCGACTAGCACAACTCAAAAACAACACCCCCAAAGACGAAGAAACACTAAAAGCCTACAAGCGATTGTTGCGTAGCGACGAAGACAGAAGGTTTAGAGATAAAATTCACTATTTCTATGGAACCTACTTGCTCAAAGGCGCAGACACCATCAACGCAGAAACAGAACTAAATGCATCGCTGCAAACCAAGACCAACGACACCTATCTCAAGTCATTGATTTATGAGCAATTGGCGCTCAATCGCTTAGATCAAGTGGTTTTTGTTAAGGCAGGGGCATATTTAGACAGCACCCTTCAAAACCTCACCGCAAAGACACGACGTTACAGAAAAGTAGCCCGACTGCGTAAAAAGCTCGATGACATCATCACTTACGAAAAAACAATTACAGAAACCGACAGCGTGCTGCTGCTTATGGATATGCCTGAGGAAGCCCAAAAAGCAGTTGTGGATACCTATATCGAAAAAATAATTGCAGACAAAGAAAAGGCTGAAGCCGAAGCCAATGATGAAGCTACTGGAAGCGTTGTCATGCTCGGTGATTTTTACTTTTACAACAGCCGTCAAGTGGCGAACGGAAAACTTCGCTTTCAACAAAACTGGGCAAATATTGCATTGGCCGATAATTGGAAATATGATCCAACAAAAAGCATCGCCGCTGAAGAAGAAACATCAGAAGTTGAAGGTACTACTGAAGCCATAGACCCGACCTTAGATCCAAAGACGTATTTGTCTCAAATCCCACCCCCAGAAGCACGCGACAGCTTGAAACTCCTGCAAAACGAAGCTTACTATCAGGCAGGCTTGGCCTATAAAGAACAATTTCTAATTAAGGCCTTTGCCATTGACCGATTCAATTCGCTCATGGCTGCCAATCCAGCTGTGCGTTATATTCCGCCAACATTGTATCATATGTATGAATTATACGATGACAATCCCACAGAACAGCGTAAATGGCGTTCTCGAATACTAGCAGAATATCCAGAAAGTGATTATGCCAAAATAATACAGAACCCCGAGGCTTTGGCACAAACATTGGCAGCCAATCAAGCGGCAATAAATGGTGCTAAAGAAAAATTTAAAAACCAAGAATTTAAAGCTGTGATTGAAGAAAGTGAGCGCTTTATTCCTCAACTTAGATACAAAGAACTGCAAGCAGCATGGGCATTGCTTCGCGCTACTGCCCTAGGCAGGCTTGATGGGCTTGAAGCCTACAAGACCGCTTTGACTTCCCTTGTGGAAACCTACCCAAAAACAGAGGGCGCACAAAAAGCTCAAGCGCAACTTGATGGTTTTGACGTTTATAACGATTTAGAATTGGGAGGGAGAGAAAAGGCGAAGCTTGTTATCGTCAGAACTTTAGAAGATCGTGAGCAATCAGAAGTCGATAAGGCGTGGCTTGAAACTTGGCTAGCCGAGGAAGGTGTTGAAGCCCTGTTACGTGTATCTATTGATGTATTTGATCGAGATGTTGAGACCTTGGTAGTTCACGGTTTCCTCTCGTTAAGAAGCGCAAAAGAAACTGCCGCTATTTTGCGCAAAAGCAACCCAAACTTGTTCACATCCAAAAATGTTGTAATTTTGGCATCCCAATATCGTAATGCATTTGTTAGTAAGCGATTAGAACAATTGGAAATTAAGTAAGATGTTCTCAGACAAAAAACAAAAAAATATGGACTCAAAGAATAATGTCAAAATCAATTTCATTGAACCAAACACTAAAATTGTTGGTGAAATTGAGTCAAAATCTGACTTTCGTATTGATGGTACTTTAGAAGGCAAAATAAATACTTCCGGCCGTGTTGTCATTGGTAAAGAAGGAACTGTTAGTGGCGAAGTACACTGCGGCTATGCCGACGTCATAGGAAACTTTAACGGGAATTTACACGTGAACAGTTTACTCACCATCAAGTCTGATGGAATCGTGGAAGGACAAGTTACGGTTGGTAAACTGGCAGTTGAAGCTGGCGCCACATTAAACGCACAATGTAGCATGAAAGCTGCATCGGTAAAGTCAATGGTTGATGAAAAATCCCCAAAAGCCGAAAAAACGGCCTAAAACCTGGGCGGTCCTTTCTGGGCTAACCGTTCAAATGGGCGTTAGCCTATATCTTGCATCTATTGGTGGCAAAGCACTTGATTTGCGCTGGGAAACTGGGAAAACCATGACCTTGTTGCTGCTCATGTTAGTGCTGGCAGTTAATATCTACGGACTGGTTAAGTTCTTAAATCGATACGAATAGCCTCCAACTGCTGTTTTTTTAACCATGAATTCTTTGTGGCTTAAGCAGCATTCAAACAAAAAAGTACAGCTTAATTTTTCACCGTATTATCTTTTTTTCTTGTAGCTAAAAGTGTACATTTGCAGCGTTTAATTTTCAACGAAACGTCAAGATAAAAGCAAAACCATTGAAAAGAGCACTTCTTGTATTTTTTACGCTTCTTTTAGCAACTCACGCATTTGCCGTTTCTAATGATAAGGCCCCCGAAAAAAAGGGTTCGCTCAAGGATGAAATCAAAGCTTATATCCAACACCACTTAAAAGACTCTCATGATTTCTATTTGGGGTCTTACAAAGACGGTGACAAAAAAAAATACATTGGCTATATTGGCCTTCCCGTAATTCTTTGGGACAACGGGCTTGTGCTATTTTCGTCTGCCAAATTTAAGCACGGCAAGGCGGTGGTGTCAAAAGGGAGTAGTCACTACAAACTCTACCACGGAAAAATTTATAAGACAGATGCAGCGGGTACCGTCAATTATGATGACGCACATCACGCTGTCAACGAAAAACCGCTTGACCTTTCCATGACCAAAAGCGTTATGACCATGCTATTTACAGCACTGTTGATGTTCTTTTTGTTTCGCTCGTTAGCGCAATCTTATGCTAAAAACGGTGGCGTTGCTGCTGGTATAGGTCGTTTCTTTGAGCCTATAATTTTATATGTTCGCGACGATATTGCCATTCCCAACATTGGAGAAAAGCACCACGGTCGTTACATGAGCTTTTTACTAACCGTATTTTTCTTTATTTGGTTCCTAAACCTTTTGGGCCTCACGCCACTAGGTATTAATGTTACAGGAAATATTGCCATCACATTTGGATTGGCATTGCTTACCTTTTTATTGACCAATTTGACCGCCAACAAGAACTATTGGGCGCACATCTTTTGGATGCCAGGTGTACCCATCCCTATGAAAATTCTCCTAATGCCCATTGAGCTGTTAGGTGTAATTATCAAACCGTTTTCGTTGTTAATCCGTTTGTATGCGAACATGCAGGCTGGACATATCGTATTGATGAGCCTTATTGGGCTTATGTTTATTTTTAACAACTGGCTAGGTAGCAGCTTGTCCTTTTTATTGGCTTTTGCTATCTCCTTAATCGAATTATTAGTGGCCGCGTTGCAGGCCTACATATTCACCATGCTATCGGCACTCTATTTTGGGTTTGCTGTTGAAGAACATCATGATGAAGCGCATTAAACACAAACATTAACAATTAAATATATACACATGGAAATTCCAGTAATCGTAGGTGCAGGTCTCGTCGTAATCGGCGTAGGTATGGGAATCGGTAGAATCGGTGGTTCAGCTATGGAAGCTATTGCTCGTCAACCTGAAGCATACGGGAAAATTCAAACAGCTATGTTGATTGCAGCCGCTCTTATTGAAGGGATTGGTTTTGCAGCACTATTTGCTGTAAATTAAGAACACAAGTTTTTGATAAGTAGCGGCTAGGCTGCTGCTTGTCTTACTTAAATATAACCCTATGGAAAAATTATTAGGCGAATTTTCGTTTGGTTTGTTTATATGGCAGACTGCAATTGTGGTGGCACTTCTTTTAATGCTCCGCAAATTTGCATGGAAACCCATCCTAAACACCATTAACGAAAGAGAAGCGGGCATTCGCTCGGCTATGAAATCGGCTGAAGAGGCACGTGCAGAAATGCAAAACCTACAAGCCGACAACGAGCGTATCCTAAAGGAAGCCCGTGCAGAAAGAGACGGCTTACTAAAAGAAGCGCGCGAGCTACGTCAAAAAATGATTGACGATGCCAAGGGCGAAGCTAAGGTTCAAGCGGAGCAACTTATTGCGCAAGCGAAAGAAGCAATTGAAAATGAAAAGCAAGTGGCCATTACTTCCCTTAAAAATGAAGTAGCCGACCTGTCTCTTCAAATTGCAGAAACGCTTACCAAAGAGCAGCTTTCTTCGGATAAAAAACAAACCGAATTGGTACAGAAGCTACTTAAAGATGTAGATCTAAAAGCATGATAGGAACTAGAGCAGCATTGCGATATGCCAAAGCAGCCGTGCAAAAGGCCATTGAAGATGGTCAATTGGATGCACTAGCCAATGACATGGAAACTGTGTACGATACCGTGCAGAGCAACCGTGACTTGGAGGCTGTTTTACAAAGCCCTGTTATTAGCAGTGATTTGAAGCAAAATACGCTTCAAGCTGTTTTTGCACAGTGTAGCGATGCCGGCAAAAACCTATTACGCCTTGTGGCTGAAAACAACCGTACGCGCAACCTTGATGGTATTGCACTTAAGGTTAAAGAGCTTTACCAAGACCATTTGGGATTGATTGAGGCAGTTGCTACAACAGCAGTGCCCATTACCCCCGAATTAGAAAAAGAAATTTTGACTAAAGTGGCCACACTTACAGATAAGAAAGTGACCCTGGTCAACAAAGTAGACCCTGCCATTATTGGTGGGTTTATACTAAGACTTGATGATATAGCCCTCAATGCGAGCGTTGCACATCAACTCAATTCATTAAAACAAACGTTACGTTCAAACGCAATATCATGGCAGAAGTAAAAGCCGCGGAAGTATCCGCGATATTAAAACAGCAATTAACAGGATTTGACAGCAGTGTCTCTCTAGATGAAGTAGGATCTGTACTCCAAGTGGGTGACGGTATTGCACGTGTATACGGTTTATCCAATGTGCAATATGGCGAATTAGTGACTTTCGACTCTGGTTTGGAAGGAATCGTACTTAACCTTGAGGAAGACAACGTAGGAGTAGTACTCTTAGGTCCGTCTAAAGGAATAAAAGAAGGTGATACCGTTAAGCGTACTCAACGCATTGCCTCTATTAATGTAGGTGAAGGTGTTGTAGGCCGTGTGGTGAGCACACTTGGTGTGCCCATTGATGGTAAAGGTCCTATTGAAGGCGAAACCATTGAAATGCCATTAGAGCGTAAGGCACCAGGAGTAATTTACCGTCAACCAGTAAATGAGCCGCTTCAAACAGGAATCAAATCTATTGATGCCATGATCCCAGTCGGACGTGGACAACGTGAATTGGTTATTGGTGACCGTCAAACAGGTAAAACAACCGTTTGTATTGACACCATCCTAAACCAAAAAGAATTTTATGATGCAGGTGAACCTGTATACTGTATCTATGTAGCCATCGGACAAAAAGCTTCTACGGTTGCTGGTATTGCCAACACACTACAAGAAAAAGGTGCCATGGCCTATACAACCATAGTAGCGGCAAACGCATCTGACCCTGCTCCTATGCAGGTTTATGCTCCTTTTGCTGGGGCAGCTATTGGAGAATATTTCCGTGATACAGGTCGTCCAGCACTGATTATTTATGATGATTTGTCTAAGCAAGCTGTAGCTTACCGTGAAGTATCGCTTTTGCTTCGTCGCCCACCGGGACGTGAAGCATACCCTGGGGATGTTTTCTACTTACACTCGCGCTTGCTAGAGCGTGCAGCCAAAGTAATTGCTGATGATAATATTGCCAAGCAAATGAATGACTTGCCTGAAGGGCTTAAACCTAAAGTTAAAGGTGGTGGTTCATTAACAGCATTGCCGATTATTGAAACTCAAGCAGGTGACGTATCTGCCTATATCCCGACTAACGTAATTTCGATTACCGATGGGCAAATATTCTTGGAGTCTGACTTGTTTAACTCTGGTGTACGTCCGGCCATTAACGTAGGTATTTCGGTATCACGTGTAGGTGGTTCGGCACAGATTAAATCCATGAAAAAAGTAGCAGGGACATTGAAACTTGACCAAGCGCAGTTCCGTGAGTTGGAAGCCTTTGCCAAGTTTGGTTCTGACCTAGACGCAGCAACCATGAACGTGATTGGAAAAGGACAGCGAAACGTGGAAATTCTTAAACAAGCACAAAACGATCCGTTTACGGTTGAAGATCAGATTGCCATCATTTTCGCTGGATCAAAAAACCTATTGCGCCAAGTTCCTGTGAACATGGTGAAAGAGTTTGAACAAAGCTATTTAGAGTTACTAAACGCAAAACACAGAGACGTACTGGATACGCTTAAAGCTGGTAAACTCACAGACGAGGTTACAGACACCTTGACGAAAGTAGCCACTGATTTAGCCGCTCAATACGCATAACAAATGGCAAACCTTAAGGAAATACGCAACCGGATAAGCTCTGTATCATCTACGATGCAGATTACAAGTGCCATGAAAATGGTATCTGCAGCCAAGCTCAAAAAAGCGCAAGATGCCATTACGGCAATGCGTCCTTATGCAGCCAAGCTTACCGAATTGCTACAAAACTTAAGTGGTGCCCAAGACAACGAGAGTCCATATACAACGGTACGCCCTGTGAAGCGCATACTCTATGTAGCCATTAGCTCTAACCGTGGCCTGTGTGGTGGGTTTAACGCCAACATCGTCAAAGCAGTCAAAGCGCATGCCGCTTCGAACGAAACGGCTACGGCTGTATTTAGCGTTGGGAAAAAAGGCAATGACATCTTGAGTAAAGATTTTGACATAGAAGGACACGAAACTACCATATTTGATGATTTGGCCTATGCCAATGCTGCTGAGCTAGCGCAACAACTTATGGATGGCTTTGTGAGCGAAGCTTATGACGAAGTACACTTGGTATACAACCGATTCAAAAATGCCGCAACCCAATTGGTTACGGTTGAGCCGTTTTTACCTCTCGTGCCTGAAGCTGTTGAAGGTCAAACAGAAACAGACTACATCTACGAGCCAGGCAAAGAAGCCATTTTCAATACCCTACTTCCAAAAGCACTTAAAATGCAATTGTTTAAGGCGCTTCGCGATTCCTTTGCCAGTGAACACGGGGCACGCATGACCGCCATGCACAAAGCTACAGACAATGCGACTGAGCTTCGCGATCAATTGAAGCTTACATACAACAAAGCACGTCAGGCGGCGATTACCAACGAAATCCTTGAGATCGTAGGTGGTGCTGAAGCATTAAACAGCTAATTCAATTTTCTTTAAGAGAAAGTGCTTCATTGTCATAGGTCAGGAGAAATTGTGTTTTTTGATCAAAGTTGGTAGTATAAACTTGCAGTTCTGAAACCCGTCAATGCTTTAACTCGAACATAATGATTAAAGTTCTATCTCATCGTAATTTTTAGCAGACTCCCTTATGTATTGAACTATGGTTGTAATTTTTCCATCTACTATCCAGAAACGTTCGAATAAAAAAGCAGCCTGTGTTTCTTGTTCCTTGAAATAACGAATGTCTGTTGATGGAATAGAAACAACAGAAATAGAATCATCTTCAAGTGTTTGCGTTGACATTCCGTGTGGCTCCCATGTTAAAGAGTCTAGTGTGGCAAAATAAGATTCATACAGCTCTTTACTTACCTGTAACTCTTCCCCAGAGTAAGAGTATATTTTTGCGTCTTCTGAAAAATAACTCATCAATTTTTCGGCATCCATTGCATTGTAAGCTGACCCCGCCATCTTTATAAGTTCAATGTTGTCTTGACTACCAAGCTTAAATGACTTGCCCTCCAAATTGCCCATATACCATTCGCCAACCATGTCTATTTGAGATGTTTGCTTTGTACTGCATGAGGCAGTAAGTAGTAAGCTTATTATAAAAATTATGCGTTTCATAGTTTAAAATATTTAAATAAATATACTGCTCTTTTAAATATTAAATTATTTTCCACATGTAAAGCTTATGTTATTTTTTTTGTATGTTCACAAAAGCCCCATAAGTCTGTTCTTTTATAGCCATTCTAGCTTACTGTTTTTCTTATTTTTAAAACATGAAAATTAATATTGTAAACAAATCGTCACACAACCTTCCTTCCTATGAAACACTAGCGTCTGCTGGAATGGATTTGCGTGCGCATACTCCTGAACCCATTACACTGCAACCCCAAGAAAGAGAGCTTATCAAAACGGGGTTGTTTATGGAGCTTCCCATAGGCGTAGAAGCGCAAGTACGCCCAAGAAGTGGTTTAGCGCTTAAAAAAGGGATTAGCGTGCTCAATGCCCCTGGAACAATTGATGCAGACTACAGAGGCGAAATTGGCGTTATCCTTATAAATTTATCCCATGAGCCTTTTACAATAGCTTCGGGAGATCGGATTGCTCAATTGGTGATTGCCAAACACGAACGCGCCGATTGGGAAGAAGTTACATCACTTAAAAAAACAGCAAGAGGCACCGGAGGTTTTGGTAGTACAGGTATAAAATAACATATGAAGATAATCGTTCCCATGGCGGGTAGAGGCTCTCGCTTACGCCCACATACACTCACAGTCCCCAAGCCACTAATTCCTGTAGCTGGGATGCCCATCGTTCACCGATTGGTGCGTGATATTGCCAAGCTGCTTCCCGAACCTGTTAGTGAAATTGCCTATGTACTGGGCGACCCTGCCTACTTTGGTGAGGCGGTCGTTGCGGCACTTACAGAATTATCTGAAAGCCTTGGTGCCAAAACAAGTATTTACCGCCAAGACCAGCCGCTTGGAACAGGTCATGCCGTAATGTGTGCAGCTCCTTCGCTTTCTGGCCCTGCAGTTATTGCCTATGCCGATACCCTAATCCGTGCGGATTTAACCCTAGATCCAGAAGCAGACAGCGTTATTTGGGTAAAGCAAGTGGAAAATCCAGAACAGTTTGGCGTGGTGCAACTAGACAATACGGGTGCCATAAGTGCCTTGGTAGAAAAACCCCGTGATTTTGTTTCGGACCTAGCCGTAATTGGGATTTATTATTTTAAGGAAATAGGCTTATTAAAAGATGCCTTACAAAGCGTTTTGGACGAAAAGCTAACACACAGAGGCGAATACCAAATCAACGATGGTATTTTGCGTATGATGGAAGCTGGCAAGCGATTTGTTCCTGGAGAAGTTAGTGCATGGATGGACTGTGGAAACCCAGCGGTAACTGTCGAAACCAATGGGCGCATGCTAGATTATTTGGCAGCAGAGGGCGCAAAACTTGTTGGCAAGGCTACGCTTGAAAACAGCCAAATTGTTGAACCCTGTTTTATTGCAGACGGTGTTGTGCTTAAAAACACAACTGTTGGGCCGCATGTATCCATTGGAACCAATACAGTCATCTCGGATAGTACAATCAAAAACAGCATGATTCAAACAAACTGCCAGATTGAAAAATCCCATTTAGACGGTGCCATGATTGGCAACCATGTGCGTTATAGCGGAACGCAGAAACACGTGAGTATTGGCGATTACTCCGAATTGAAATAACAAATGAAAAAACTGGGCCTTATTGGATTTGGATTGCTAGTGGTCATGGGGTGTAAATCCCTAACACCAGTGGCAACGACCAGCGCCATTGATACTAGCTTGCGTCCACGGGCGGTTCAACAGCAAATTGAAGACAACGCACTGCGCTTTGAAAGTTTGCAATGGCGTGGGCAAGCCTCGCTTGAGCGAGAAGGAAAACGACAAAAGGTTAGCGTCACGCTGCGGTTAAAGCAAGGCGAAGGAATCTGGGTTAGCGGATCTGTGATTGTGCCCTTGGCGCGTGTTTTTATTACGCCCAAGCAACTTCAGTTTTATGAGAAAATAAATAGGCAATACGCACAGGTTGATTTTCGGCAAGTGAAAAAGCTGCTAGGCGCACCCGTTGATTATGAAATGATTGAGCACATCATCACGGCAAGCCCACTGGACAAACGTGCGCTCAAACGAGCAAAACTTACGTTTACGCAAAACAGCTATGTACTTAGCTCACGAAAAAGAGGGATTTCCTTGGTTTGGACCTATGACGCTGCTTTCAGACTTATCGCACAAGAGCTTTCAGATGGCGAGACATCTGTTCGTGTGGATTATGATGGCTATAAGCGAATTAATGACCAGTGGGTTCCCGAACAGCTGAATGCTAGCTTGCGTGGTGTAGACAAGACAACCAAGTTGAGATTGCAATCCAAGCAAACGCAATTAAACGGAAAATTTAAAATGCTTTTTGAAATCCCAAGAGGGTATACAAAAATTAATCTGCCATGAAAAAGTGGATTTGGCTTTTGATACTTATCCCTGTTTTGAGTTTGGCTCAAGACAAAAAAGCGGCACTTGAAGCCCAGAAAAAGCGGTTGCAACAAGAAATTGTGCAAATAAATGCATTGATAAAAACAAGTGCTAAAAAGCGCGCTAATGTCCTAACACAAGTTGAGACGGTTCAGCTTAAAATGGATCGGCAAGATGCATTGATTCGACTCACCAACCGCCAGATAAATAGACTCAACCAAGAAATAAATGTAAACCTGCGCAACATAGAAAAGCTAAGGGCCGAACTCACATCACTAAAAAAGGATTATGCCGAGATGGTTGTTTCTGCACGAAAAAATAAATCGACTCAAAATCGTTTGATGTTCTTACTCTCTTCTGAAAGTTTTTGGCAGGCTTACAAGCGGATGGCCTATATGAAGCAATATGCCGCCTACCGCAAACAACAAGGAGAGCAGATAGCTGCCAAAACCAAAGCCTTGCAGCAATACACCTCAGACTTGGTAGCGCAACGCAAGGATAAAAAGCAACTCATCGAAGAAAACAGGAAAGCACAAAAAGAATTAGACAGCATTAGAAAAAGACAAAATACACTTGTGCTAGAGCTGAAAAAACGAGAAAAAAATTACACTGCGCAAATCAAGAAAAAGCAAAAACAACGAGAGGCAATTGATAAGGAAATTGCGCGCCTTATTCGGGAGGCTATTGCCGCATCAAACAAAAAAGCAGGAACAAAAACAGGGAGTTTTGTGCTAACCCCAGAAGCTAAAGCCCTTGCTGCCAGTTTTGTTTCCAACAAAGGGCGCTTGCCTTGGCCCGTAGAAAAGGGAATTGTTACACAACGATTTGGTACACAACGCCACCCTGTTGTTCGCACCACCACCATCAAGAGCAATGGCGTAACACTTTCGGTTCCGGCTGGGGCAACTGCTCGAAGCGTCTTTGAGGGAATCGTGTTAAATATTGTACAGTTTAAAGGAAGTAATCCTATTGTACTTATCCAACACGGAAGCTACATCACTAGCTATAAAAATCTAAGCAAGGTCTATGTCAAAAAAGGTGGCCGCGTTACTGCCAAACAAGCTATTGGACAAATATTCACCAACAAAGATACGGGCAAGACAACACTACAGTTCAGTCTATTCCAAAACACCACACCACAAAATCCTGCGCTGTGGTTATACCAAATGAAATAAAGACTTATTTTT
Source organism: Flavobacteriaceae bacterium (assembly GCA_002862705.1). Lineage (GTDB taxonomy): Bacteria > Bacteroidota > Bacteroidia > Flavobacteriales > Flavobacteriaceae > UBA7446. The sequence goes on along the minus strand of PKDU01000047.1, from coordinate 33,076 downwards.
TGATAAGCTTTTGCGTTGTGGTTGTTCCTTTCTGCGTCAAGCTGAGTGTATAAGTACCTTTCGCCAAATGTGAAACATCAAGGCCGTGGCGTATTGGCTTGGTCAAGATAGGCTGTCCTGTAAGGGTATAAATACGTGCTGTAGCGGTTTGTGTCAGTCCCTCAGCATAGAGCTTTTGAGAAACGGGGTTGGCATAAATATGCAGTCCCGAAATTTCCGCTGTTGCTACACTAAGTACCGTATTTGCCGTATTGGGAGAGGGCGTGCCTGTTTTAAAACGACCACTGCTTGGCGTTGCAAAGAATGATTAGCCGCATCTGAAGAAGCATTTTCGTTGTACTGAACCGTTTTGCCTAAACCCGTTAACAAGCCCGTGTCGTCTGCATCATCGCTGTCATAGACAACAGCGTCAATTAGGTTGGTGGTAGTGGCAGCGGTATCTATTGGAAAGTCTGATTTGTTGGCCTGATATAGTGCCACCGCATCAGCGCCGTTTTGAATACCAGAAGACATTAGGGTTATGGATACACCAACAACTCCGCTATCGCCAATGACAAAATAGCCATTAGCATCGGTGCTTTGCCCTTCCAAGTCATAGGATGCATAGCTGGCATCATCGCCACCGTTAAATAAGACCAGCGCATAGCCGTCTAACGCGAGGTTGGGGGTTGAGGAATAAAGCTCAATAAACTCTGCAGTATCAGCGCCCGGGCTGTCTGGGTCTATTTCATTAATAACTAGAGTTTGGGCGTTTAAGAAGCCCATACCCATAAAAGTAAAGAGTATGTATATAGGTTTCATTATAAAAAATTTAGGATTCTAAATATAATAAAACCGGGAAAAAAACAATTGTGCGTGCTACTAGCGCATTTTGGCTATGTATTTGCCTACCATATCAAACTCGATATTGACCAAATCGCCTTTCTGTAGTTGGTGAAAAACAGTGTGCTCATACGTGTATGGAATAATGGCCACCCCAAAAGTATGAGCTGTTGAACCCACAACAGTCAAACTGGTGCCGTTCACACAAATAGAGCCTTTTTCAATGGTCATGTTTTTAGAGTCTTGGCTATATGCAAAGCGATACAACCAACTGCCGTCTTGGTCTTCGACACTAGTGCAGGTAGCTACTTCGTCTACATGGCCTTGCACCAAATGCCCGTCTAGTCTGTCGCCAAGCCGCATGGCGCGTTCAAGATTAATTTTATCCCCAACTGCCCACTGCTTAAGTGCGGTTTTGTCCAAGGTTTCCTGTATGGCGGTAACCGTATATTGATCTCCGTCAATGGCAACTACCGTAAGGCATACGCCGTTGTGTGCCAAACTTTGATCTACCTTAAGTTCGTGGGTGATATTGCTCGAAAGCGAATAGTGTACATTTCCGCCCTCGCGCTCAATGCGTGTTATGGTACCCATCGTTTCTATAATTCCTGTAAACATAAGCGGTGAATCCTTTACCTTTGCCAAGCAAAAATACACAAAATGCCTGCGTTACCCATTATTGCAATTTCTATTGGTGACCCAAACGGGGTTGGCGTTGAAATTATATTGAAAACGTTTCAAGATAACAGCCTGTTTGAGCAGTGCATTCCTGTGGTATATGCTAGCGTAGATTTTGTACAAAAACAACAAGCCCTTTTTAATACGCAAGTTCCTTTGGGTTTAATGGAAATAACGCCTAAACAGGGTGTGTTAAATATTGCTTCAATATGGCAAGACACTCCTGAAGTAGCTTTTGGCAAGCAAACGGCCAAGGCAGGGGTTGCCGCATTTGAGTCGCTGCAAGCTGCTGCTACTGCAGTCCAAAAAGGACAGGCCGATGCACTTGTTACAGCGCCCATTAATAAAGCATCCATAAAGAGTCTTGATTTTCCTTTTGCGGGGCACACACACTATTTGGGTGCGTTGTGGGGCGGCAACGCCTTAATGTTGTTGGCGCATGATGCGCTTCGGGTAGCGCTAGTAACAGACCATATTCCGCTACTCAAGGTTACGGCTGCCATAACGGTAGATTTAATCACGCAGAAAACAAAACAACTCAGTAAAACACTAGAAGACGATTTTGGCTGTCAAATGCCTAAAATAGCCCTACTGGGATTAAATCCACATGCGGGCGATCAAGGGGTTATTGGCAACGAAGATGATACTGTTTTAAAGCCCGCTATTGCGACCTTAAAAAAAGAAGGGGTTGAGATTTCTGGTCCTTTTGCCGCCGATGGTTTTTTTGGACAGAAAAGCTATAGGAATTTTGATGCGGTTTTATCATGCTATCACGACCAAGGCTTGGTTGGGTTTAAGACCTTGGCATTTGGACAAGGCGTAAACATAACTACTGGGCTGCCTTTTGTGCGTACTTCACCAGATCACGGAACTGCTTTTGATATTGCAGGAAAAGGCGTTGCAAGTCATGTTTCTTTCGCTGCTGCCGTGCAGATAGCTTGCACGATATACAATAACCGTCAAAAGACGGATTAAATAGAGGGCTGTCCCACCAAATTTTATATATTTGCCGACTGTAATGCGCGATAATAAAAATGTTTTAGCCCCGTTTGTGTTGGCTTTCGCTGGACTAAAAGAGGGAGTTCATCATTTTAATCGCGACATTACCGCAACGTTCTTTGATGCTTTTGATTATACCGAATTCAGCGCTGCTGCGCTTGCTGTTCAAATTGATTTGACCAAAAAAGCCAGTATGCTAGAAGTACAGTTTACGGTTTCTGGAAATGTTCGTGTTGGTTGTGATTTGACCAACGAATTGTTTGATTTGCCTTTAAACCCAACACATGAATTGGTGGTTAAGTTTGGTGAGGAATTCAACGATGAGAACGAACATCTGCTGGTACTACCACATGGATCACATCAGTTAGATCTTGCACAGACACTGTTTGAAACCATTGTGTTGGCAGTACCGCAAAAAAAAGTACATCCCGGTATAGAAAATGGCAGTCTTCAATCTGATTTGTTAGACCGCCTAGATGAGTTACATCCTGGTGAAAGCACCAACGAAAGTGATACAACGGATCCCCGGTGGGATGCGTTAAAGAAATTAAAAAAAGACTAAAACAGCTGTTATGGCACATCCTAAACGAAAAATATCCAAAACGCGTCGCGACAAACGCCGTACGCACTACAAGGCCGTAGCGCCTCAAATTGCAACATGTTCAACTACTGGTGAAGCACATCTCTACCACCGTGCGCATTGGCATGACGGAAAACTATACTACAGAGGCAAGGTCTTAATTGACAATTCTGTCGAAGCTGAAGCATAGTTTTTACAGCTAAAAGTAACTAAAGCACCTTTCGTAAAAGGTGCTTTTTTTGTGCTTTTTTGATAAGTTTTGGCCTTTTTTTGGTCAAAACGAGTTGTTTTTAACTAATTTTGGCCAAAACTTGTAGAAATGTACTTTTGTGCAATTCGGTTTATATGACTACTAAAACTGCAGCCATAACCGCCGTTGGGGGCTACGTTCCCGAGCATGTACTCACCAATGCTGATTTAGCGCAAATGGTAGATACAAGCGATGAGTGGATCGTCTCACGCACAGGCATCAAAGAGCGACGCATCCTCAAACCCACTTCATTAGGCACCTCTTTTATGGCCATCAAAGCCGCGCAAAACCTCCTTGACAAAAACAAACTTGATCCCACACAAATTGATTTGGTTATCGTAGCTACCGCAACCCCTGATATGCCTGTTTCTTCCACCGCGGCCTATGTCGCTACTGAAATTGGAGCAACAAACGCATTTGCCTATGACCTACAAGGAGCCTGTTCTGGCTTTTTATTTGGTATGTCTGCGGCTTCTTCACACATAAGTTCGGGCCGCTGCAGTAACGTGTTGCTCATTGGTGCAGACACCATGTCGTCAATTATCGACTACACAAACAGAACTACTTGTGTCATCTTTGGAGATGGTGCTGGGGCCGTTTTGTTTGAACCCAACGACGAAGGCCTTGGGCTTCAAGACGAAGTGCTTCGCGTTGATGGTAATGGAAGAACATACTTGAAAATAGATGCAGGAGGGTCGATGCTACCTGCATCAAACGAAACGGTAACGGAGAAACAACATTTTCTACGCCAGGAAGGGCGTCCTGTATTTAAATTTGCTGTTTCATACATGAGCAGTGCTATAACAAAAGTGCTTGAACGCAATCAGTTGGCAAAAGATGATATCGATTTTGTAGTTGCACATCAAGCAAACAAACGTATATTAGATGCAATATCCAATCATTTAGACCTCAAATCTGATCAGATGTTAATCAATATTGACCGTTACGGAAATACCACAGCAGCGACATTACCACTATTGCTTTGGGATTACGAACACCTTTTAAAGAAAAATCAAAAATTACTATTCACTGCGTTTGGTGGTGGCTTCACTTGGGGAGCTAGCTATTTGACGTGGGCTTACAACTCTTAAAAACAATAACCATGGAATTAAAAGAAATACAAAACCTAATCAAGTTTGTAGCCAAGTCTGGGGCAAGTGAAGTAAACCTCGAGATGGGCGAAATCAAAATTACCATTAAAACAGAAAAGGGCGAGGCTGCAGCGCCTGTGACCATGATGCAGCAGACTCCTGCCGTAGCTATGCCGGCTGCTCCCGCAGCTATACCACCTGCTCCCGTAGCTCCTGAGCCAGTTGCTGCCGCAGCAGTTGCACCAGCTGAAACATCAGCACCAGCAAAAGAAGCTGCGGGCGACACCATTAAGTCTCCGATCATCGGGACTTTTTACCGCAAACCATCACCCGATAAGCCTAACTTTGTGGAAGTAGGTGACCGTGTAAACGAAGGCGATACGCTTTGTGTTATTGAAGCCATGAAACTCTTCAATGAAATTGAAGCAGAAATGAGCGGAACTATCGTAAAGATTTTGGTTGAAGACTCTACACCTGTTGAGTTTGACCAACCATTATTTGTTATTGATCCTGCCTAAATCCCGACCTATGTTTAACAAAATTCTAATCGCCAACAGAGGCGAAATAGCACTACGCGTTATCCGAACTTGCCGTGAAATGGGAATCAAAACGGTGGCTGTTTACTCAAAAGCAGATGCCGACAGTTTGCACGTCCGTTTTGCCGATGAAGCCGTTTGTATTGGTCCTGCGCCAAGTAGTGAGTCTTATCTTAAAATACCAAACATCATTGCAGCGGCTGAGATTACCAATGCAGATGCCATCCATCCCGGTTATGGATTTTTGTCTGAAAATTCTAAATTTTCTAAAATCTGTGAAGAGCACAAAATAAAATTCATTGGTGCTTCTGCACAAATGATTCAGCAAATGGGCGACAAGGCCACCGCAAAAGCAACCATGAAGGCTGCAGGCGTGCCAACAATTCCAGGTTCTGAGGGAATTATCCCAACGTTTAATGATTGTAAGAAGCTTGCCAAAAAAGCCAAATACCCCGTGATGCTAAAAGCTACTGCAGGGGGTGGTGGAAAAGGCATGCGTGCTGTATGGAAAGAAGAAGATCTTGAAAAGGCATGGGAAGATGCGCGTCAGGAATCTAAGGCTGCCTTTGGTAACGATGATATGTACCTAGAAAAGCTGATTGAAGAGCCGCGGCATATTGAAATTCAAATTGTTGGTGATGCTTTTGGAAAAGCCTGTCATCTGTCTGAACGTGATTGTTCTGTTCAAAGAAGACACCAAAAATTAACCGAAGAAACTCCTTCGCCATTTATGACCGATAAGCTTCGTAAACAAATGGGAGCTGCAGCAGTTAAGGCGGCAGAATTTATTAAATACGAAGGCGCCGGTACCGTTGAGTTTTTGGTTGATAAGCATCGTAATTTTTATTTTATGGAGATGAATACACGTATTCAAGTGGAGCATCCCATTACTGAACAAGTCATCGACTTTGACTTGATCGCAGAGCAAATAAAAGTGGCAGCAGGAATTCCAATTGTGGGGAAAGATTATTTGCCAAAACTCCATTCCATTGAATGTCGCATCAACGCAGAAGATCCTTACAACGACTTTCGTCCATCTCCTGGTATAATCAAGACGCTTCATACGCCTGGCGGCCACGGTGTGCGTTTAGACACCCACGTATATGGCGGGTATATGATACCTCCACATTACGACTCGATGATTGCCAAACTAATTACCACAGCGCAAACGCGTGAGGAAGCCATTAATAAAATGAAACGTGCGTTAGACGAATTTGTTATTGAGGGCGTAAAGACAACTATTCCGTTCCACCGTCAATTGATGGGTCACCCTGAATATGTTGCAGGCAACTATACCACCAAATTTATGGAGGACTTTGAAATGGAAGATGAGGCCTAGTGCAACTAGCCTTTCACTTTTTTGTTTGGAAGCACCTTAAAGCCCATGTTGTAGAGCGTGAAGGCAAATATATCTGCATATTGCTCGATGGTCTTGTTCACTGGGGTACCCGCGCCGTGACCCGCATCTGTTTCAATCCGTATCAGTACTGGGTTTTGGCCACTTTGATTGGCTTGCAACTGTGCTGCAAACTTAAATGAATGTGCAGGCACTACCCTGTCATCATGGTCTCCTGTCGTTACCAAAGTAGCAGGATAAGGCGTGTTCGCATCAACATTGTGCACAGGTGAATACCCTTTTAAATACGCAAACATTTCCTCAGACTGATCGGCCGTACCGTAATCATAAGACCAGCCAGCGCCCGCTGTGAATGTATGGTAGCGCAGCATATCCAAAACTCCAACGGCAGGCAAAGCGACTTTAAAAAGTTCGGGGCGTTGTGTCATGCACGCGCCTACCAGCAAACCGCCATTTGAACCGCCACGAATGGCGAGATATTCTGGGCTTGTATACTTGTTTTCAATTAGGTATTCCGCAGCTGCAATAAAATCATCAAACACATTTTGCTTTTTCATTTGTGTTCCCGCATCGTGCCACTCCTTTCCGTATTCTCCTCCTCCACGCAAATTAGGAACGACATAAATACCCCCTTGCATTAGCCAAACGGCATTGGTGATGCTAAATGAAGGCGTAAGGCTTATGTTGAATCCGCCATAACCGTATAAAATAGTTGGGGTATCACCCGTAAGTTCAAGTCCTTTTCTGTAGGTAATCATCAGGGGTACTTTTGTCCCGTCCTTAGAGCTGTAAAACACCTGCTTGGACTCAAAATCATTTGCGTCAAAGTCAATTTCTGGTGTCCAATATTGACTGGTTTCGCCCGTTTTTGGGTTTAACTCAAAAGAAGAGGATGGGGTGTGGTAATTTGAAAAGCTGTAGTACAGTGTTTCTTGATCCCTTTTGCCACTAAACCCACCTGCACTTCCGTCGGCTGGTAGCTTAATTTCGCGTACCAACTTACCGTTATAATCGTATTGGAAAACCTTAGATAAGGCATCAATCATATACTCAGCAAAGAAATAATTGCTTCCGTTGCTGATGCTCAATACATGTTCGGTTTCTGGGATTACATCCGTCCAATAATTTGGTGTTGGGCGATTGGCATAAGCGGTTACTAATTTTTTATTGGGCGCATTTAGATTGGTCACCAAAAACAACTTGTCTTCCTCTGTTTCTAACACATAGGTGTCTGAATCTTCGTGGGCAACAATGGGCTTGATGTTTGCTTTTGGGTTTTTTAAATCCAGCATAAAAAGTTTATTTCCAGAAGTGGTATTGGAAGCGCTGATAAACAAATTATGCTGGTCGTCAGAAACATAGCCTCCAATATAGCGGTGCTTTTCTTTGGGGGTGCTGCCAAAAACTACCCTGTCTTTAGATTGAGGCGTGCCTAATTCGTGATAGTACAATTTGTGTTGGTCTGTTTTGGCAGAGAGCTCAGAACCTTCTGGTTTGTCGTATGACGAATAATAAAAGCCTTTGTTCCCACGCCAAGAAACCGAGCTAAACTTTACATTAACCAAGGTGTCTTCAATTATTTTTTTTGAAGCAGCTTCCATGACAATAATCTTACGCCAGTCGGAGCCTCCTTCCGAAATAAGGTACGCCAAGCGGCTTCCATCTTTGGTAAAACGAACACCGGCTAAAGAAGTAGTGCCGTCCTCAGAAAAGGTGTTTGGGTCTAAAAAAACTTCTGGAGCAGCTTCTCCTTTTTGACGATACAAAACATAGTGATTTTGTAGTCCGTCGTTTTTGTAGAAATAGGTGTAGTCGCCCTCAACAAAAGGGGTTGAGCGCTTTTCGTAGTTCCAAAGCTTTGTCAAGGATTCCGCTAACTCAGACCTATACTTAATCTGGTTTAAGTAGTCAAACGTAACCGCATTTTGGCGTGTTACCCAATCTTCTGTTTCTGCTGAGCGGTCATCTTCTAGCCAGCGATATGGGTCTTCTACAGCTTGTCCAAAAAAACTATCGATAACAATTTCTTTTTTGGTTTCAGGGTACATAATGGGTGATTTTTTGGCGCAAGAAGAAGCTAGCACTGCGAAAATGAGGAATAAATGGGGGCGCATATTTTAAATTTTCACTAAATGTAAAAAAAATTAAATTAAGTTATTGGCTGCTAAATATTCCGCAATTTGAACTGTGTTGGTAGCAGCACCTTTACGTAAGTTGTCTGCAACGATCCACAGGTTTAACCCATTTTCTTGTGAGGTGTCTTTTCGTAAACGGCCCACAAAAACTTCATCTTTCCCGTGTGCCTGAAGTGGCATGGGGTAGTCATTATTGTGGATGTCGTCCTGTACCACCACGCCGGGCATTGCAGCAAGTAATTGACGAACCGCGTCTAGTTCAGCTGGCTTGCTTAAGCTTAGGTTTACCGATTCGCTATGTCCGCCCACAACAGGGATGCGCACTGCCGTAGCCGTTACCCGAATGTTGGGGTCTAGAATTTTATGGGTTTCGTTTACCAACTTCATTTCCTCCTTGGTGTAATCATTGTCCAAGAAAACATCACAATGTGGAATGGCGTTGCGATGGATGGCATGTGGGTAGGCCATTTCGCCTTCTTTGCCTTCGTATTCGTTTTCCAATTGTTGCACTGCCTTAACGCCTGTTCCCGTAATGGATTGATAGGTGGAAACAACTACGCGTTCAATCCCGAATGCACGGTGAATGGGCGCAAGTGCCATCACCATTTGAATGGTAGAGCAGTTAGGGTTGGCAATAATTTTGTCTGAAGCCGTCAGTTCATTGGCATTAATTTCGGGAACGATAAGCTTATGATCGGGATGCATCCGCCAAGCAGAGGAATTGTCAATAACTGTACAACCAATGGCAGCAAACTTTGGTGCCCAAGCCAATGAGGTATCGCCGCCAGCAGAAAACAAGGCAATATCTGGCTTTTGGGCAACGGCATCTTCCACGGTGATAACGGTATAATCCTTGCCGTTATACGCTAATTGCTTTCCAGCGGAACGAGCCGAAGCAACAGGAATTAACTCCGTTAATGGAAATTGGCGTTCTGCCAATACTTCTAACATTACATGGCCAACCATACCGGTGGCGCCTACTACTGCTACGCGCATGTGTTTATTTTTGCTGCGAATGTACGGCATATCTGCTTTATAAAAAGAAGCATACTGCAGTTTATCAAGAAAATAACAGTTTGTTTGTTTTGTAACTTTTAGGAGATAACCCTACGCTGTATTCTTTGTGAAAGGGCTGTGATTAATTCGTAAGAAATGGTTCCTGCCGCATTGGCTAGGTCTTCTGCACTGGCATCAGGGCCAATAACGGTAACGGTATCGCCCGCCTCACAATCAATATCCGTAACATCAACCATAATCATGTCCATACACACGTTTCCAAGGATGCTTGCTTGTTGTCCATTAATCATCACATAGCCCTTTCCGTTTCCGTAGATTCTGCCAATCCCATCGGCATGACCCAACGGCAGTGTTGCTGTTTTGGTTCTGGTCTTTGCTATAAAAGCACGGTTGTAGCCTAAGGTATCGCCTTCTTCAAGTATATGGATTTGAGAAATCACCGTCCGCAACCTAAGTACTGGTTTGAGCTGTGCGTCAATACTTGGATGATTCCCATAGCCATAGAGGCTAATGCCCGTGCGTACCATATTGTATTGTGACTCCGGAAAATGTAAAACCCCCGAAGTATTCAACACATGGAAAGTTGTGTTGGGATACGCAGAGCTAAAAACAGCCACAATTTCTGAAAAGGTTTTTAGTTGTTTTTTTGTGAATGCATTTTCGTCTTCATCATCCGAAGCCGCCAAGTGAGAATATACCCCTTGAAGCAACAACCACAGGGCGTTATCTTTACAAAGTGCTAATAGTGCCGTGGCGTCTTTTGGATCAAACCCCAACCGATTAAGCCCGGTGTTAAATTTTAAATGGACGGGGAAATGACTGATATTTGATTCCTTAATTTTGGATAATAGCGCATTCAAAATACGATGTCCATAAACGCTTGGTTCAAGCTTATATTCAATCAATGCGTCGAGGTTTGGCAGCTGTGGATGAAGTACCAAAATAGGCGTAGTTATACCTGCTTTGCGAAGGGCTACCCCTTCATGTACATAGGCAACGCCTAAATAATCAACCCCTTGAGCAACCAAACATTTTGCAATCTCAATGGCATCACTACCATAACCAAAAGCCTTCACGACGGCGAGTAGTTTGGTGTTAGCGGACAATTGATTTCGTAAGAAAGTATAATTGTGCCTTAGGTTGGGCAGGTGAATTTCAAGAACGGTTTCGCTCATATTGCCTTAGGCGTTTTTGCTTTTTTTCGGTGTCACCGTTTCGGAGGTGACATTCATTTTACGTACTTTTTCACGTACCATAAGTTTGTGAAATGCGGCCCTACTCAAAGGCTCGTATTCTTCGGTTTCGCCCAGCATCACTAGGCTGTCGTTTTCTCCTTTGCGAAAACTATGATGGGCCAATTGACCGGTTCTAGTACATATCGCATGCACTTTAGTTACATATTCGGCGGTAGCCATCAAATTTGGCATGGGGCCAAAAGGGTTGCCTTTAAAATCCATATCTAGCCCGGCAACAATTACACGAATCCCACGATTGGCTAAATCGTTACAAACCCGGACAATCTCATCGTCAAAAAACTGGGCTTCGTCTATTCCCACCACGTCGCAATTATCTGCCAATAGGCTAATATTGGCTGCAGCAGGTACCGCTGTGGAAATAATTTCGTTTGCATCATGAGAAACAACCTTGTCGGTTCCGTAGCGATTATCAACCTCAGGTTTAAAAATCGCTACGTTTAAGTTGGCAAACGTTGCGCGTTTTAATCGGCGGATAAGTTCCTCGGTTTTACCGGAAAACATAGAGCCCGTGATGACCTCAATCCAGCCATACGATTCGTTTTTGTGTCCTGTGTTTTCGAGAAACATATTATCCAACTGTTTTCAAACGCTTTAGTGCGTAAGTACCATTCAAAAGTATTAAATTTAGGCAGCCAAAATTATGGAAGAAGAAAAAGTTTTAAAAAGTACTGCAGAAAAGGCCTTAATGAGCCTTGCACATGAAATCTTGCGTAAGCGAAATCGCATGTCGCTTTCTGAAATCCACGACAAAGCAGCGGCCATCATGGCCATCGCTGAACCAGAAACAGAAATGCAAGAAATGCCAGCTGAAATAACGGAAACACCTTCTGCGCTTGAAGATGTTTTGCATCAACCCGTTACCGAAATTGCTTTTGAAACGGTGCGCGTAGATTTTGCCGAAAAGCTTTTTGAGGGAAGCAATGCCGATTTCCAGCGCATCATGTCCATGTTAAATTCAAAAGAAAACAAAGCCGAGGCAATAGCCTTTATTGAGCAACAAGTGCGGCCCGATTACGATTGGAGCGATAAAGAAGGCGATGTTGCTGCGTTTATTGCGCATATTTCGCAACTTTACGAAGCGTAGCACGCCTTAATAAAAAACAAGGTTTGGAAAAAAATACAACACAGCAAGAAATGAAAGGGCTCTGGTTGGTCCCTACACCCATTGGAAACTTGGGCGATATTACGCTGCGCGCAATAGAAGTATTGGGTGCTGCTGACCTTATTTTAGCTGAGGATACGCGGACCACTGCCAAGCTCCTTAAGCACTACGACATAGACACGCCAATGCAGTCTTTTCACATGCATAACGAACATAAATCAGTGCCTAGAATCGTTTCAGAACTAACCCCTGCTGGGTGCATAGCCTTGGTTTCTGATGCGGGCAGTCCAGGTATTTCGGATCCAGGGTTTTTATTGGTTCGCGCGTGCCTAGCTGCTGATATTCACGTTGAAGCACTTCCCGGTGCTACGGCACTAATCCCTGCATTAACACTAAGCGGACTCCCCTGTGATCGCTTTGTCTTTGAAGGATTTTTACCCCCAAAAAAAGGACGTCAAAAACGCCTATCGGCTTTGGCTGAAGAAACGCGCACTATAGTGCTGTATGAATCCCCACACCGCATCCTAAAAACCCTTGGACAACTTGCCGAGCAGCTTGGAGAAAATCGTGGGGCGACAGCCTCGAGAGAGCTAACTAAAAAGTTTGAAGAAACCGTTCGCGGCTCATTAAAAACACTCATAGACCATTTTACACAGAACCCGCCCAAAGGTGAGTTTGTGATCGTGGTAGAAGGATTATCGTAATGCATTGGAATATAAAGGATACGCCACTTAAAGAAACCACAGCACATCTAATTGAGTGCTTGGGTGTTGATGCTGTTGTTGCACAACTGCTTGCACAACGAGGGATCACGACATTTGAAGAGGCAAGAGCTTTTTTTAGACCACATATTGGCCAACTCCACGATCCCTTTTTGATGCAAGACATGGACAAGGCTGTGGGAAGACTGCAACAAGCTATTGACCAAAAGGAGGCCGTTATGGTGTATGGCGACTATGACGTAGACGGAACCACTTCGGTGAGCTTACTGACGCATTTTCTTCGCAGCCAAGGGCTAGACGTCACGCCCTATATTCCAGATCGCTACGCCGAAGGCTATGGGCTTTCCAAAAAAGGAATAGACACGGCAAAAGCTGCCAATATATCGCTTATGATCGCCTTGGATTGCGGCGTAAAAGCCATCGAGCAAGTGGCCTATGCAAAAACATTGGGCATTGAACTTATTATTTGTGACCACCATACACCTGCCGATGTGCTCCCAGATGCCTTGGCTGTTTTGGATCCAAAACGAGGCGATTGCACCTATCCGTTTAAAGAACTTTGCGGTTGTGGGGTGGGGTTTAAACTCATGCAAGGATTGTTACAGCAACAAGGGAAGGAAGTAAATGAGATCATTGCCTATTTGGATTTTGTTGCGGTAGCCATTGCAGCGGATATCGTTCCCATGGTTGGCGAAAACAGGGCCTTTACTTTTTTAGGGCTTCAACAACTCAACACCCATCCAAGACCCGGCCTAAAAGCACTTATGCGCGATAAGCCAACGAGGCAAATTATTTCAGATGTAGTTTTTGTTATGGCGCCTAGAATCAATGCTGCTGGACGCATGAAGCACGGACTTAACGCTGTTGAATTGCTGCTTTCCGCATCGGATGAGGAAGCCAAAAAACGAGCACAAGAAGTCGAAACATACAACAGCTCGCGTCGTGAAGTGGAACAAGATATTACCAAAGAGGCCTTGGCGCAAATAGTAGCAAATGAAGAAGAAAAAAGCGCGGCCAACGTCGTCTATGCACCGCATTGGCATAAGGGCGTAATTGGCATCGTGGCTTCAAGGCTTATTGAAACCTATTATCGACCAACCTTGGTGTTTACCAAGTCTGGTGAAGGAGTTTTAGCCGCATCTGCCCGCTCGGTTCGTGGCTTTGATGTGTATAAGGCAATCGATGCTTGCCGTGCGCATATCATTCAATTTGGTGGGCATAAATACGCAGCTGGGGTCACCATAAAGGAAGAAAGCTACGAGGCCTTTAAGGCGGCCTTTGAAACACAAGTTGCTCAAACAATAACAGCGGCACAAAAGGAACAATCCCTTGATATTGACGTTGCGCTACCCTTTGCTTTCATCACGCCAAAGCTATTGCGCATCCTAAAGCAAATGGAGCCCTTTGGCCCTGAAAACAGAAGTCCTGTATTTTATACAGAAGGGGTTGTGGATAGCGGATATGCGAAATTGGTTGGACAAGACAAAAGCCATCTTAAAGCAAGATTCGTTCAAGAATCCAGTTCACCCATAGATGCGATAGGCTTTGGGCTTGGTGAAAAAATGGACTTACTCAAAAAAGGAATGCCCCTCCGCATTGCCTATGCCATTGAAGAAAACGTATGGCAAGGTAATGTTAGCATTCAACTTCGGCTAAAAGACATTGAATAAAAAAACCCTCTAAAGCGAGGGTTTTTTATAATTTAATAAGAATACTTTTTTAAAACAGATACTGTAAGCTTAAGTTGAAGTTTCTTGGTGGGCCGTAATAATAACCCCACCTCTGACGAGTAGAATAATAAACCTCATCCAAAAGATTGTAAACGTTTAATCTAACTCTCATATCGTTTGACCCTGCATCAAAATCATACGTTACTCCTAGATCCATAAGTCCATATCCATCTAATTTCTCGCCCTCATAGCCTGTTCCTGCAATAGAAGCTTCAAATACGTTGTCGATATTAATAAAACCATAATGATCATTAAAGTAATTGTAACGCATGTCTAAAGATAAATCATCTGAAATTTCAGTATCAAAGCTAATTCCGAATGTAGTTTGGGGTGCTCTACCAACTTTTACTTCACTTAGAGTTATATTACCTGAAGTAGTTGATCTATCTCCTCCAGATGTTTCAGTCGTAAGAGAATACGAAGCATCTCCCTCATATATCCAATCTCCGAAAGAGCCCATTAAGTTTACATTTGTTGAGGAACCCGCTTTAATTGCCATTTGAATTTCAATTCCTTGGTGTAATTGATCAACTCCTCTAAAATTATAATCTTGCTCGTCTCCATTAGGTGCCTCCTCAAAATAATCAAAAGCCCTGTTACCCCACCTTGTTGAATATAAATCAACTAAGACTCTCATATTATTACTTTCATATCTATATCCAGCCTCTAAACCTGTGATTTCCTGATTTGGTTGAACATCCCATGTCCCACTATAATGATCATCAGAAAACATACTGGCATACCAAGGTTGTCTTGAATTAAATCCTCCGTTAAAGAATACTTGGTGATCATCAGAAAACGTGTATGAAAATCCTGCTTTATAGCTGTGTCCATCAAACTGTTTCTTTTCATTTGTGCCTAGACCGTCTCCATATCCAGTATTTCTTCCAGTCCTTTGCATATCCTGAGAATTGAGTGCGACTTGAATAAAAGCAGAGAAATTGTCATCGGCATATTCAGCCTGACCAAAGCCTCCAAAATAATTTATTGTTTCTTCATGGTCGTATATTAACCTCTGGTCCTCAGGTGCATAATCCCCAAACATAACTGCCCACGGGTCAGCTGGATATGTTTTTGACACTAAGTAATCGCTAGGTCTATTATCCCATCTAAAATTATCTCTATAACCATTTACTCCTAAAAAGTCAACAACTTGTCTAAAGTGTAGACCATTGTAAGTTCTCCAATCAAAACCTACATTATAAGTGATTTTACCTTTTTCAATTGTCAAGTTAGAAACCGTACCATACCAATCGTGTAAGTTCATTGAGCCTCTAATCATGTATGCATCTCTAAAACTATTTATATAACCATCTGCATCCATATTTGATTGATTGACTGCTACGATAGCATCAAAATCTATATCCCCATTTTCTTGTCTAGCGTCATCAAAAATATCGTCATTTCCAAAGTCACCTGTTCCTCCTCCACGTCCCCAAGAGGCATATCCAACAGTAGATAGGGTCATCTCATCATTAATGTCCCAATCCCAAGAAAGGTTTAAAACAGGTTTGTGGTAAAAGTTTCTTCTTTCCGTATATTCTTCTCCATTTAAAGTTCCACCTCTTCCGTTGTAATCAATTCCATATTGTTCGTATCTGCCAGCTGATTCAGACCAGGACTGATTGTGCCATTGAGGCGCACCTGTTAACATAAGGTTTGCGTTATGATTCCCTTTTAAATATCCAACAGAAAAAAAGTATGTTTGCCCTTGTCCTTTTGTCCATTTTCTAAACTTTTTATCAGCTTGCCAATGGTCAATTAGCATAGAAAAAGAAAGGCCATTGTCTTTTAGACCAGTATTATAAGAAAATGTGTTTTTGAAATAGCCGTTAGAACCAGCCATTGTCCTAAAAAAACCCCCTTTTTTAGCTTCAGTTGTTTTTGTAATAATATTGATTGTCCCCCCAACTGAAGATATAGCCAATTTTGAGGCCCCTAAACCACGTTGAACTTCAATTCCTTGTGAAACATCAGCCATTCCTGACCAATTGGACCAGAAAACCAACCCGTCTTCTACGGAGTTGACTGGTTGCCCATTAACCATAAGAGCAGTATTTTCCATTCCAAATCCGCGAAGAAACATTTCAGCATCTCCAAATCCAGCATTACTTGCAAAATAAATCCCCGGAACCATTTTAAGAGATTCTCCAATCTCAACATTCCCTATTCCAAATGCAGCAAGATCTTCTGCGGTAATTGTACTGGATGCTAAAGGTGTAACTCTGTCAGCGGCGAGGTCAATAACTCCTCCTCCTACCACTACAACCTCATCGAGATCGGTAACTAAAATAGAGTCCTTTTCCTGTGTTTGCTGTGCAAAAACAAATGTAGTTGCTAAAGCAGCAAATAATGTTAATCGTTTTTTCATTTTGTTAGTTTTAAAATTTAAACAAATATCTAAACACTTTAACATTCTAACGTTAGCGCCGTGTTAAAGAATTTTAACATTCTATTAACTTTTGAAACGCGCAAGAAGTTGGGCAGTAGAGCTATCGTGTTTTACTGGGCTTGAAGTATCCATCTCATCTAAAATAACGGTTGCTAATTGCTTACCAAGCTCAACACCCCACTGGTCATAACTAAAGATATTCCACACCACGCCTTCCACAAAAATTTTGTGCTCATACATGGCCACAAGTGCGCCAAGTGTTTTTGGTGTTAGCTTATCTATAAGAAGCGTGGTCGTAGGCTTATTGCCCGTAAAAATTTTAAACGGCACCAATTTTTCTAAGGCATCCCCAGATAATCCTTTTGCAGATAATTCTTCCCGAACTTGCGCTTCGGTTTTGCCGCTCATTAAGGCTTCGGTTTGTGCAAAAAAGTTAGCCATCAGCTTGTCGTGGTGGTCTTTGTTTCCGTGAAGTGCGTCAACAAACCCAATAAAATGCGCTGGAATTAATTTAGTTCCTTGGTGCATCAATTGAAAAAAGGCGTGCTGGGAATTCGTCCCGGGTTCGCCCCAAATGATATTACCCGTTTGATAGGACACCACATTCCCATTTCGGTCAACCGATTTTCCATTGCTCTCCATAATACCCTGTTGCAAATAGGCGGGTAACCAGTTCAAATATTGGGTGTAAGGAATTACCGCTTCTGATTGTGCGCCTAAAAAATTGTTATACCACACGGTCAGCAAGGCCAACATAACGGGGATATTCTCTTCAAATGGCGTTGTTGCAAAGTGTTCGTCCATATCATTGGCGCCATCAAGGAGGGCTTCAAAATTGTCGGGGCCAACAGCCAATGCAACGGAAAGGCCAACTGCACTCCAAAGCGAAAAACGGCCGCCTACCCAATCGTTCATCGGGAATACATTTTTGGACTGAATACCAAAAGCGTCTATCGCCGCAAGGTTCGTGGATACCGCCACAAAATGATCGCCAACAGCTGCAGCGCCCAAGGCATCTACGAGCCATTGTTTAGCTGTTGTCGCATTGGAAAGGGTCTCTTGAGTGGTGAACGTCTTTGACACCACAACAAAAAGTGTTGTGGCTGGAGTTAGCTTTTTAAGGACCTCCAACACATGGTCCCCATCAACATTTGACATAAAGTGTACGTTGAGGTGGTTTTTATAATACGCCAAGGCCTCTGTAACCATGGCAGGGCCCAAATCGGAGCCGCCTATACCGATATTAACGACATCCGTAAAGGCTTGACCCGTACTGCTTTTTCGTTCTCCAGCAATAACCGCATTAGCAAATGCGCTAATTTTTGATCTAACAGCATATATTGCTGGCACCACATTTTCGCCGTCCACGCGGATATCGGCATTTTCTTTTGCCCTCAGCGCAGTGTGCAAAACCGCACGGCCTTCCGTTTGATTGATGGTTTCTCCAGAAAAATAGGCCTTTCGGGCGTCTTCGAGACCTGCCTCCTTTGCCAATCCTAACAAGGCGGCTTGAATGTCTTTATCGATGTGGTTTTTGGAATAATCCACAAAAAAGGAATCCCAAGCAATAGCAAATTGTGCCGCACGACCTGCATCATCTGCGAAATAGTTTTGCAGTGTTTTAGGGTCTTTTGCAAGCTGCGCAAGCTTGCTCCAACTCTTAGTTGTTGTTGGGTTGATTTTCGGGAGTGACATATGTTATTGATGTTTCTGAATTATAAAACGTTATGCAATCTAACGTTTCTTTTAAGGGCTGCATATAAACCATATACTTTTCTTTCAATTTGGGTTCAATAGGCTTGGCTTCGGGGAGTTTTTGTTTAAAGGGGTCTACTTGTTTGCCATGCTTCCAAAAACGATAACAAACATGCGGTCCTGAGGTATACCCCGTCATGCCAACGGTACCAATAAGATCGCCTTGCGTTACTTGTTGTCCTTTACGCACCTTGCGTTTTTTCATGTGCAGGTATTGCGTTTTGTAGGTGCCGTTATGTCGGATGGTTACATAGTTCCCGTTCCCTCGGGTATAGCCTGCAGCTACGACGGTTCCGCTAGCAGTGGCGCGGATGGGTGTGCCTACTGGTGCGGCAAAGTCAGTGCCGTAGTGTGGCTTGGTGCGTCCGTAATAGGAAATGCGACGCCGTTTGTTATACCTTGACGAAATACGTGAAAACTGTACAGGCGCTTGCAGGAAGGCGCGGCGTAGGTTTTTCCCTTTTTCGTCAAAAAATTCGGTAATGCCACGTTCCGCATCGGATTCAAACTCTATGGCGTAATACGGTTTATTTCGATGCTCAAAATAGGCCGCATGAATGCGATTTAGCCCCACATAAATGGAATCGTCTACATATTTTTGAGTGTATATTATTTTAAAACGATCGCCTTTTTCCAATCGAAAAAAATCAATACTCCACGCATAAATATCAGACAAGTCATAAGCCAATAAGGGGCTTAATCTTTGTGCTTCCAAGGTCTCTGACAAGGAGCTCGTAATAACGCCTTGTGCTTCAAACGTTCGGAGCGCAACCTCCTTTTTTTCCTTTTTTGCAAAAACAGAGTCTTTTAAATTTACCACCACATAGTCCAGCATGGACGGTTGATAAATAAACGCCACGGGGGAAGACAACGAATCTTTCGAAAATAAAAAAGTATAGGGTCTTTTGGGCTTGATTTTTCTAAAGTTATATGTTTTTTTGACCTTGCTGTTGATGTTATAAATATCGGTGTAACTAAAGCCGTTTTCTAGAAAGATATCTGCAAAAGTATCCCCTCTTTGAACCGTATCTCGAACTACTTCAAGATCGTTTAATTTATATCCATAGGCAAAAACATCTGGATCGGGAGGTGCAACAGGCACTGCTTCGGCTTTATCCGAAGAACAACTGCAGCCCAAAGTCAAGGCAGCAATAAAAACAAAAAGAAAACTATTCCTCAACAACAATTTCAAATGGGTTTTTTAATCCTTTAAAGGCGTCTAAATCTGCGGTGATGCTTCCAACGCTCAAATCAGCTTGCAAGCGCAACGGAATTTTATTGTCGTCGCTGCTTACCCAAAGAGTAATGCTCTCACTACTTCTGAACACGCGCCCAGACTGTACATAAGGACGAAATTTTAATGTTTTAACCTTGCCAAATTTTGTCTTAATGGTTTCTCGGCCTAAAAACTTGAATTTGAAGGCGTAGTTTTCCGCATCAAAAAACAAGTTCACAACGACAAATTCGTCTTTTTGGATGGCATCAACATCAAGGTGCTTTCGCAAATAATAAACGAAAGAAATCAAATCTTGAACTTCTGGATGAGTACTGTAAGTCCCCGTTGTTTCATTTTTAAGATCGATAACTGTAGCCTGCTGCTGCTCGTGGTCAAAATCAATGGTGAGGTGTTTTTTATAGCCTCCTTCATTGATGTTGCGAATGAAGTGCAGCGGACGGTTGTCTTCTTTAGTGAAATAAGAACTGTAGTAATCATCAACCTTGAAAAATAAGCGAGCTAAACCCGTTGTGCGACCAATACCCTTCGCATACAAAGCCGGTTGACCGTTCCATGTTGCTTCTGTTAAGGCTAGGGTTGCATAACTTGCGTTAAAAATTCCGTAGTGGATTCTAAATTTAAACCATTCGCCTGCTTTATAGGCTGGCTTAATGGGTGTTTTTGCAATAATAGCGTTGCTGCTTAGGGGCGGTGTCGTTTCTTGTGCGAAAAGGGGTAGCGCGTAAGTGAACAAACCCACCCATAGCCATATCTGAAACTTCATAGCAGCAAAAATACGTAAAAGCATTTATCTTAAATTTAAAATTGCCACCCAATATTAACATGAAACAAAAGCCTGCCAAATTGCGGGCTGTAAGCAGCAGTAAGCTCTAGGGGACCTGCAAAAGTTTCCAACCCATATGCCATCCCTGCGCTGTAATAGTCAATGCCGCTTTTCCATTGTCCTGTTTTGAAGATATCATCGCTTACAATACCTGCATTTAACATCATTTTGAGGTGATGGTTTGGGGTAAACTCATAGTCAACTGTGGTTTCCGCTTTAACAAAACTATTGCCCACTGCGTACTGTTGCGGTAGACCAATAAACGTTTGGTAGTTCAGAACAGGAGCGTTTCCATATCCGCCAAAAGCATAATCAAAAGCAGAAGATGCGGCATCTCCAACCGTGAAGCCTCCAGACGTGCTAAACATCAGCGTGTATTTTGAGTCTAAGGGGAGGGTGGCTCCCATATTGGCTTTTGCGATCAAAAAGGAGGTGAAATTATTGTCTTCGAGCGATGATTTTTTGCTAAAATAATAGTTGATATCCCCGTCAAAAAATGCCCCTTTTTTGGGATAGAATTTATCGTCTCTTGTGTCTACTTTCAGAGAGCCTAATGTACTGTAATAATCGGCGTTGTCGGCATACAAAAAACGGTCGGTTTGGGTGTCGAATACGTTTGTTTTAAACACATTGTGTTGATGTGCTAGTCCAACTCCCAATACCACTTCTTCCCTAAAAAGGGTTTGCACAAACAACGTATTTTTTTGTACCAAAACACGTGTGTTTGTTGAATTGCTAAAAGCAAATGGAGCTGTGTTGAATACTACTTGAGCAGCGGTGTCAAACTGATGCTGCTTGGCGCTTAGACCAACAGACCAAAACTCACCTTTGTCTATAAAATAAGATAAGGCGTACTGAAAATATGCCCCCAACATAAGGTCCAAAGAGAGCTCATCATTTTTTAGAAATGCGTGTTTTTTGGTAAGGTTTACCAATGCCAACGCCCCAATTAATTTATCATAATGCAAACTCCCGCGAAAAAGGGTTGTGTGTTTTGTTTCAGGCGGGGTCATTTTAAGTACTTCTTTTTCGTTTTCAGTTTTAAGGATATACCGAAAGGCATCAAAGTTTTGGGTGGCAGCAAGATTTGACATGCCCTCTTTTAATTTTCGAAAGGAATACGTGTTTTTCGATTTTAACCTCAACTTACCTAGTAAATAATTGGCTTTATAATTTGGTGTGGTGCCAACCAAAAGCCTGTCAAGTTGAAAAGAGGAAGGTATTTCCTTTAGTTCCTTAACCCTTGGTTGCTGATTTTTAGCCAAAATCTGCAGTTGGGGTCTTGCCTTTTGTCCTGCCAAAACCCCCTGTGCCATAATCTCATTTTTCTTGTCAAAAGACAGTATGTTAAAATCATCCATTTCTGGTCTTATGTAAATATGTGTTTTTGCTTTTTTGGAGGCCATTTGCTTTCGAGTTTGAAAGCTTGCAATACGCGTTGCCACTTCCGATAGCGTTGATGTTTCATCTGTGCTGCTAACATTTGTTTGTACATCAACACCAATAATCACATCCATGCCTTTCGAAAGCATTTCATCAATTGGATAATTGTCCACAATACCACCATCAATAAGCATGCGGTCTTCCACTTGTACTGGTGAAAAAAGCGTGGGCAGGGCACTACTAGCGTTTACAGCAAGAGGTAAATACCCTTTATCTAAAACGGTTTTCTCTCCCGTATTGATGTCTGTTGCCACACAATAGAAAGGTATGGGCAAGGTGCTAAAATCGTGCGTGTTGCGTTGTTCGTGCATCAGCTGTACAAACATGTCATAGACATGTTGCCCTTTAGAAAGCGACAGTGGAAATTGAATCCGTCCCTTAACTATGGGAAGTGTTATCGCATAGCGTGAAGCGTCTTCTTTTGCATCAAAAGACATGACATCACGATCAAATTTATCGTTTATGACATCGGCAAGGTTGGTGG
Source organism: Flavobacteriaceae bacterium (assembly GCA_002862705.1). Taxonomy (GTDB): domain Bacteria; phylum Bacteroidota; class Bacteroidia; order Flavobacteriales; family Flavobacteriaceae; genus UBA7446. Next base: position 10,667 of record PKDU01000047.1, on the reverse strand, counting down.
TTGCTAGCATTTCTTCCAGTTGGCTGGCCTTATAGCCGCAAGCGTATAATCCTCCCACAATAGCGCCCATGCTGGTGCCGCCGATATAATCAATACGGACGCCTGCGCGCTCAATCTCTTTTAAGACACCAACATGTGCAATGCCTTTGGCGCCGCCGCCACTTAAGATTAAGCCTACTTTAAGATCTTGCTGTGCCTGGGCACTAATGACCGTTGAAAAAAAGAATAAAAGAAGTAGCTTAAGATTTCTCATTGTGTAGGTGTTCATAGATTTTCTTGGCCAATGTGGGTCCGATTAGTTGGGCTAGTTCTTCTGTTTTTGCTGCTTTAATGCGCTTCACAGATTTGAATTTCTTTAAAAGGGTTGTTGCTGTTTTCGCGCCAACTCCAGGGATGGATTCCAAAACAGAGCTGATGGCACCCTTGCTGCGTTTGTTTCGGTGTAGTCTGATACCAAAGCGGTGGGCTTCGTTTCGCAGTTGCTGCACAATGCGAAGGGTTTCAGACCGCTTGTCCAAATAAAGCGGAATGGGGTCGTCGGGGAAATAGAGTTCTTCCAAGCGTTTGGCAATGCCCAAAATAGCTACTTTGCCTCTAATGCCCAACACATCAAAACTTTTAAGTGCCGCACTGAGTTGCCCTTTGCCTCCGTCAATAACCACAAGTTGTGGAAGGGCTTCGCCCTCACTTAGCAGGCGTTTATATCTACGGTAAACAACCTCCTCCATAGAGGCAAAATCATCTGGACCAACAACGGTTTTAATGCCGTAGTGGCGGTATTCTTTCTTGCTTGGTTTGCCATTTCGAAATACCACACATGCAGCTACGGGGTCACTGCCCTGAATATTGGAATTGTCAAAACACTCAATATGCAACGGGGGTTCTTGCAATCGTAAATCGCGCTGCATTTGCGCCATAATCCGTTGGCTATGTTGCTCTGGGTCTGTGAGCTTTATTTGTTTGAGTTGTTCCAAACGACTGTGTTTGGCGTTGCGTAATGAAAGGCTAATCAACTGCTTTTTTTCGCCGATTTTGGGCACGGTAACGCGAACCGTTTCGCCTAAGTCGATATCAAATGGAAGTAGTATTTCTTTGGATAATGAGTCAAATCTTCTTCGCAATTCCACTACAGCCACGCGCAGTAACTCTTCATCAGACTCGTCTAGTTTTTTCTTTATGGTCATGCTGTGAAAACGTACTATTGAACCATGGGCCACCTGCAAAAAATTGACAAAAGCAGTTGCCTCATCTGAAACAATGGTACAGACGTCTACAGCGTCTATTTTTGCGCTTACCACGGCAGACTTGGATTGGTACTGGGACAAGGCTTCCATTTTTAGCTTAATTTTTTGGGCATGCTCAAATTGCAACGTCTTTGAGGCGGCAAGCATTTCTTTTTTAAATGCGTTGTTTACCTGCTTGAACTTTCCTTTTAAAATGGCGCGGATGTTTTCAATAGATTCGTTGTAGTGCGTGGTCGTTTGCTCACCCACGCAAGCACCCAAGCAATTTCCAATGTGGTATTCCAGGCACACCTTGTATTTTTCGCTGGCAATATTTTCTTGGCTCAAATCGTAGTGACACGTGCGTAAAGGGTAAAGCTCGTTGATTAACCCAAGGAGCACGCGCACCGTTTTGCCGTTGGTAAATGGGCCGTAATATTCCGAGCCGTCTTGCATTACTTTTCGGGTGGCAAAAACACGCGGATACCGCTCTTTTTTAATACAAATCCATGGGTATGTTTTATCGTCACGCAGTAAGATATTGTACTTTGGTTGGTGTTCTTTTATCAGCGTATTTTCTAGAATCAGGGCGTCAGACTCGGTAGGAACAACAATATGCTTAAGCGATTCAATCGCATTGACCAGATTTCGGGTTTTGCGCGAATCCACTTTTTTTCTGAAATAGGAGGACACCCGCTTTTTAAGGTCTTTTGCTTTACCCACGTAGATAATTTCACCTGCTGTATTGTAATATTGATACACGCCAGGCTCGTTTGGTAACGAAGCCACTTGTTGTTTTAAGCTGAACTGGGTCATGGTTACTAAAGTACAAAAACTTGCGTCTAAACCTGTATATTTATGCATGGCCAAAAAGCGTGATTTACGACAACTTTTCCGCAATAAACGTTCCAAGCTTTCCGCCCAAGAGCTTTCAGAGGCCAGTATTCAAATTTTCGAACAGATTAGAACCGATAAACTAATCGAAGGAAATTTAATTATGCTTTATATGTCCAGTCAAAACCACCAAGAACTTCCTACAGATACACTATTTTCATTGTCAGACCATCACCGTGTTTGTGTGCCTAAGGTCATAGATAAAAACGGCGTTATGGAAGCTGTTATGTGGGACAAAAACATGCCCACCAGCACAAATGAATGGGGCATCAAAGAGCCGCTATCGGAGGCTTATATATCGCCTGAAAATATCGATACCGTTGTGGTTCCACTATTGTGTTTTGATACGGCAGGGCATCGTGTTGGGTTTGGAAAAGGCTACTACGATAGGTTTCTTGAACGTTGTTCCAAAGAGGTCAAAACCGTTGGGTTGTCTTATTTTGAACCTGTCGATAACATAACAGATGTTGAAACCACAGACGTGCCTTTAGATATTGTAATAACACCAAAAAATATATATCGCTTTTAATCTGCTGCCTTTCGCTGTTGCAATAATAACAATACAACACCAACACTGATGGCGCTATCGGCAATATTAAAAACGGGCTCAAAGAAAGTAAATTGATTGCCGCCCACAATAGGCAACCAACTTGGCCAGGTCCATGTAAACATGGGAAACTGGAACATGTCCACCACATGACCAAACATAAGCGGTGCATAACCGCCTTCTTCTGGTAAAAACGTTGCCAATTGGTTGTAGGTTGTTTCTGAAAAGAGGACTCCGTAAAAAACCGAATCAATAATGTTGCCCAAAGCCCCGGCAAAAATTAAGCCAACAGCAATCAATTGCAACTTTGGTGCTTTTGCTTTAACAGCGCGCGAGAGCCAAATGCCTATCCCAGTTACAGCCAATAATCTAAAAATACTCAATAAGAGTTTTGCGGTGTCTTCCGAAATAAATGGAAGGAAATCACTGAGGCTAGCGCCCCAAGCCATGCCTTTATTTTCAACAAACAGCAATCGGAACCAACCCCAATCAACAATAGGGCCATTGCCGTAATAGGTCAAGCTATAATTGAGTTTAATATAGACTTTTAGGGCTTGATCTGCGGCAAGAATAGCTAAAACAATCCAAGAAAGTTTTCGAAGCGTCATGGTTTAACGCTGCATGTTTTTAGCCTCAATGCTTAATGTTGCGTGCGGAACGAGCTTTAGGCGTTCCGGGCTTATCAATTTCCCCGTTACGCGGCAAACACCATAGGTCTTGTTTTCAATACGGATTAAGGCGTTTTTTAAATCCCTAATAAACTTTTCTTGTCTGATGGCAAGCTGTGTGTTGGCTTCTTTTGACATGGTTTCTGATCCCTCTTCAAATGCTTTAAAGGTGGGAGACGTGTCATCTGTTCCGTTGTTGCCGTCGTTCATATAGGCACTGCGAATGAGTTCCAAGTCTTTTTGAGCCTTGGCAATTTTTTCTTCGATGATTTTTTTAAACTCTTGTAGCGCTTCGTCGCTGTAATTATTAGATTTTTCCATAACTGCTAAATTATTTCGATTTGACCATGTTAACATTGGTTTCTAATGAATCAAAGGATATTGGAATGCTCGCTTCTAATTCATCTTTTACTAAGGTAATACTTGTTGCTAAAATTTCGTGTTGAATATACGTTTTGTTTTGTTTTAAAACAGCTGCCAAAGCATCATTTTCTCGTAGCGTGAGTGATATGGTATCCGTAACATCAAAGCCGAGGTCTTTACGTATGTTCTGCAAGCGGTTTACAAGCTCCCGCGCCATGCCTTCCAATCGCAATGATTCGTTCATTTGGATGTCAAGGGCAACCGTTACGCCTTGCTCGGATGCCACAAGCCAGCCCGAAACATCTTTTGACGAGATCACAACATCGTCAGCTGCAAGGGTAATCTCTTTGCCATCGAGGTTTAATTTCAATGCACCTTCTTTTTCAAGTGTCTGCACTTGGGTGTCGCTCAATGCTTGTATGGCTTGTGCGACCAACTTCATGTCTTTGCCAAACCTTGGGCCCAGTGTTTTAAAGTTGGGCTTAACTTCTTTTACCAGTATAGACGACGTATCGTCGAGCAATTCAACTTGCTTTACGTTAACTTCTGATGCTATCAGGCTTGAAATGGCGGCTACTTGCTGACGCTCAAGATCATCTAAAACAGGGATCATGATACGCTGAAGGGGTTGTCTTACTTTAATTTTTTCGCGTTTACGCAAGGACAACACCAACGAAGTGATTTTTTGCGCGCGTTGCATTTTTTGTTCCAATGCTGGATTAATAAACGCATTATTTGACTTAGGATAATAAGCCAAGTGAACCGATGAAGCTGTATCTTGTTGGATAATGCTGTTTAAATCTTGATAAAGCCTGTCAGCGTAGAAAGGAGCTACTGGTGCCATAAGTTTTGCAACACTCATCAAGCATTCATAAAGCGTTTGATAAGCGGCTATTTTATCTGCCTCATATGATCCTTTCCAAAAACGTCGGCGACACAAACGCACATACCAGTTACTCAAATCTTCTGTGACAAAATGTGAAATGGCACGGCATGCCCTTGTGGGCTCATAAGCGTCAAAATGGTTGGTTGTGTTTTGAATTAACGTATGCAACTCTGACAAAATCCACTGATCAATTTCTGGTCGTTCTTGGCGTGGAATGGCTGCTTCTTCAAATTTAAATCCGTCGATGTTGGCATAAAGACTAAAAAACGCATAGGTGTTGTAAAGCGTACCGAAAAATTTGCGCTTTACTTCTTCAATTCCTGCAACATCAAATTTTAGGTTATCCCAAGGATTTGCATTGCTAATCATATACCAACGCGTAGCATCAGGGCCATATGTTTTTAAGGTTTCAAAAGGGTCAACGGCATTGCCAAGACGCTTGGACATTTTTTGTCCGTTTTTGTCCAATACCAAACCGTTAGAGACAACGTTTTTGTAGGCTACGGAATCAAAAACCAATGTGGCAATGGTATGTAAGGTATAAAACCATCCGCGTGTTTGATCTACGCCCTCAGCGATATAATCTGCAGGGAAAGCACCTCCGCCATCTACTTTTTCTTTGTTTTCAAAAGGGTAATGCCACTGCGCATAAGGCATGGCTCCAGAGTCAAACCAAACGTCGATAAGGTCAGACTCGCGATACATGGGTTTCCCTGATTCACTTAGTAGGACCAAGTCGTCAACCGTGTCTTTGTGTAAATCCACTTTGTCGTAATTGCTGTCAGACATATCGTCGCCTGCAAAACCTTCAAATGGGTTTTTAATCATAAGCCCGGCGGCAACAGCCTCGTCAACGGCTTCTTTAAGCTCTTGAATTGACCCAATAACTCGGGTTTCGTCTCCTTCAGTTGTGCGCCAAATGGGCAATGGTATGCCCCAAAAGCGTGATCGTGAAAGGTTCCAGTCGTTGGCATTGGCAAGCCAATTCCCAAAACGGCCTTCGCCTGTTTTGGCGGGTTTCCACTGAATGGTTTTGTTCAATCCCACCATGCGGTCTTTGTGTCCTTGGACCTTTATAAACCACGAGTCTAGGGGATAGTAAAGCACCGGTGCATCCGTACGCCAGCAGTGCGGATAACTGTGCACGTACTTTTCAACTTTAAAGGCTTTATTTTCTTCTTTCAGGCGAATAGCAATCTCCACGTCTACTGACTTTTCTGGCGCCTCACCCTCTGGATAAAATTCGTTTTTGATAAACTTCCCGCCAACCAAGCCAACTTCTGTTCTGAATTTTCCTTGAAGGTCAACAAGAGGCACTGGGTTTTCGTTTTCATCTAAGATCAAAAGTGGTGGAATGGGCGGTGTCGCTTCTTTGGCTACTTTGGCATCGTCAGCTCCAAAAGTGGGGGCCGTGTGAACAATTCCTGTGCCGTCTTCAGTCGTTACAAAATCTCCTGTAATAATGCGGAAGGCGTCTTGTGCATTTTCATATGGCAAGGGTGACAGGTTCCATAACTGTTTGTAGCGAATCCCTACTAAATCTACTCCTTTGATTTGTTGCGTAATTAGGAATGGGATGGTCTTGTCTACTTGAGAATATGCGTTGAGTGCCGCTTGGTTTTCTGCCTGAACATATTTCTTTCCAAACTGCTTTGAGATAAGCTTTTCGGCAAGCAAAACACGAATGGGTTCAAAGGTATATTGATTAAATGTATGTACTACCGCATAGCTAATTTTCGGGCCTACCGTCAATGCGGTGTTGGAAGGGAGCGTCCAAGGCGTCGTTGTCCATGCCAATATGTGCAAAGGAGTGTCGCTTCGCAAGGCCGCTGGGAGCGTATCGTCAAGGGTTTCAAACTGAGCCGTTACAGAAGTATCGCTTACATCTCGGTAACATCCCGGCTGATTTAATTCGTGAGAAGACAGTCCTGTTCCGGCCATGGGAGAATACGGCTGAATGGTGTAGCCCTTGTAGATCAGGCCTTTTTTATAGAGCGTTGACAATAACCACCATACCGATTCCATGTATTTTGATGTATAGGTGATATACGGATCTTCCATGTCTACCCAATATCCCATTTTTTTGGTGAGATCGTTCCAGACATCCGTGTAGCGCATAACCGCTTCGCGGCAGGCGTCGTTGTATTCAGAAACACTGATGGTTTTCCCTATGTCTTCTTTCGTAATGCCCAACTCTTTTTCAACGCCAAGCTCAACGGGTAAGCCATGTGTGTCCCAGCCTGCTTTTCGCTTGACTTGGAACCCTTGTTGGGTTTTGTAGCGGCAAAAAATGTCTTTTAATGCACGTGCCAAAACGTGGTGAATCCCAGGTAGCCCATTTGCAGAAGGTGGGCCTTCATAAAACACAAATGGAGGGCGCCCTTCTCTTGTAGAAACACTTGCCTCAAAGGTTAGGTGCTCTTCCCAAAAAGAAGCAATTTCTTCCGCTGTTGCGGGCAAATCAAGATGCGAATAGGTAGGAAACAAAATTTCTTGCTCAAATTATGCATGCGAAAGTAACCATTTTAGGGCAAAAATGATGCTTTACAGCTTTCTAGTAATTACAATTGATAACGTAAAACTACCTTTAGGCTTCTGCCTGGTACAGAAATCCCAGAAGCAAATTCTCTGTAATGGGTATCAAAAAGGTTGAATACCCCACCCGACAAATTAAAAGATGTATTGATGGGATAGGCAAATTGAAGGTCAACGCGATGCCAAGCGGGTGTTCCGGCATAGGAGCCGTCTGCAAGAAGTGGGGTTTCTTCCAAACCGTCTTCTCCCCAAGGGCTGTACGTATTTGGATGTTTGGCTTTTGCAAAATTCCATTCCAGTCCCAAAGTTCCTTTTTTGAGTGTTAAATCAAGCTTTTGGGCGGTAAATAATGGGCTTATAGACGGAAGGTTTCCGCTTAGATTATTGCCGTCAGCTTTTGTTAATGTCAGTGCGCCTGAATATTGCAGTTTAGAAGAAATGTGCCATTGGAATTGTGTGCTAAATCCATAAATACGAACCTGGCCAAGATTGGAATTTGACACAATTTTAACTTCTTCTCCAGAAAACATAATGGTGTTCGTTTTCAGCGTGGATGAATCGTCGTGAATATGATAGGTGCCACGAGCTATATAATCGTAAATGTTAGCGTAATAGCCGTTGAGTTCAAAAAAAGATCCGTCTTTCCAACTGCGCTTAATTCCAACTTCACCACTAACAATATATTCAGGGCTAAGGCTCATGTTTGGCACAGTCAAAACCCCGTTGTGCTCGCGTGTTTTTCCTAGATCATCAATGTTTGGAGATCTAAAGCCTGTTGAGATGAGTGCCTTCAACTGCCAATCGGCATTGGGCTGATGGGTATATCCTAAGGTTACGTTTGAAGCCCCGTTTTTTTGGTTGACGTGTGCTAACCTTGCATCAATTAGCGCTTGCTCTGTCCAAGAAGCGTCTAGGTCAGTGAAGGTGTGTCTTCCGCCAAATGCAAATGTGCTGTTTGGGTTGATGTCATACCTAAAATCTACATACGCAGCAAAGGTCGTATAGGTACTTCCGCCACTTGGGTAGCGGGTAGCTATTGGGGTCTTTGAAGTTAGACCAACTATTTGATTCCCGTCAACGGCAAGCGTTTGGCTAAAAGCAGTCGATTGTACTTCATTATGCGTAAGCTCTAATCCGTATGACCAATCAAACCCCTTGGCGAAACTAGCCTTAAAGTCGGCGTTAAGGCTGTAAACGGAAAGGTTTTCACGCTGCGTATGCCTGTCTAGGCTGCTAAATTTTCTTTTGATGCGAGACTCTTCTAAAAATTGCACAGCAGCAATAATTTTTCCGGACTGTAACCATGGACGGGATCCAATAAAGTTTATTTGAGGAGAAATGAGCCATCTTTTTTGAGGCCCATATTCCCACCGCGCAAAGCGCAACTCCCCATCTTGCTTTTCGGCAAGCTTGTCAAACCTTGGAATATTTCCGGAATTTGATCCTTGCAAATTAAGGGTGAATTTGAGACCTGTATCGCTGTGATAGACCCACTTTTGTAAAAGGTCTACTTGTTCATACCCAGAGTTCCGCTGCTTATTTGGGTTGCTATTTGGGGTTGGGGTTGCGGTATAGTTCGACGCTGTATTTTCTGAATACGCGGCTACCTTTCCCCAGTTATCGTATCCGTGTGAGCGATTTTTCCCCATAACGATGTCTCCAAAATGCGCATAAGAAACGTATTGAAGCATGGCCCATTTAGAGGCGCTGTATTCAAATAAAGCCGATTGTTTGCTTGTGTTTTGGTTAAAATCGTAGGAAGTGGAGCCAGAAAAGCTTGTTTTTTTATTTTGATTAATTAGTGGGGTTCGTGTATAAAAGTGGATAACTCCGCCTAGGGCATCAGATCCATAGCCAACGGAAGATGGCCCAAAAATAACTTCTGCCCGCTCTAAACTCAAAGGATCTACGCTTAGCGCATTGTGGAGGTGCCCTGAACGAAAGATCGCATTGTTCATCCGGACGCCATCAACAACTAAGAGCACTCGGTTTGCTTCAAACCCTCGTAAGACGGGGCTCCCGCCACCGCCCTGGGATTGCTGCACCCGTACACCTGGGATTTTACGCAATAAAACGGCCGTGTTTTCAGGGTTTTGTTGTTCAATCTCAGCTTTGGCAACAATTCCAATTTGTTGGGCCAAGCGTTTCTTCTTGGTGCTGGCCCTTGCAACCGATAAGACAATTTCACCCAGCTGCTCAGCGTCTGGTGTCATCCAAATAATTTGACCAGATTTGATTTGATTTTTGGACAGCGTGTATGGTAAGTATCCTATGTGAGAAAATGAAATAAGGGCATTGTCAGCAAAGGCATCGAGTTTGACTGATCCATCAAAGGCTGTTGTTTCAAAATAAGTACCGCCCTGATCTACAATTGTAACACTAGGAAGCACTTCAAGCGTTACCGCGTCCTTAACTAAAACCTGCTGCGCAAAACCACAGCAGCAGCTAAAAAGGGATACGCTAATCGTTAAAAACCTCATATAAAACATCTAATGATTTCGGCGGTCTAAAGGACTGCACATGTAGTTGATAATAACGCATAAGCAAACGCAACAAGCGTCTTCTTTGGTCAGCATTGGTCGTAATTTTATCAATCTTATCAAATTTCGTACCTAAATAGCTTTTTAACATTTCTATTTCCTGTCCTGATACACACTCCTTGCTGCGTGCTTGAGCGGCAAACTGTCCGTTTTCAAGATCAAAATAGGGCTGTGCTATATGGGTCATGTCTGGATAAAAACCTAGGTGTTTGGTAAGTTGTATGAGGATAAACATATGGGCATTGGCAATTTGGGCGCGTGTGTCAATCCATATTAGGGCATGTTCTAAAAAACGATAAAGGGGTTGATTTTCTTCCTCTTCTTTTAATACAGAACGGAAGACTTCGGCTAGAAAAATACAAATACTAGACTTGACAACGTCGGTTGGAATTGTAGCGTAAGGGTGTATGATTTTGGCCGATTTCAAGATGGGAAGTCGTGTGCTTTTTGGGGTGCTAGACAATAATTCAAGCTGTGTCAACGGCTGGAACATACCCATTGAAAGGGATTTGTTTTTCTTTTTTGAACGTGCTCCTTTGACCACAAAAGATTGCAAGCCAGAGCGTTCCGTGTAGCAATGAAGCATGACGCTGGTTTCTCCATACTTTGTGGCATGTAATACAATTGCGTTTGTCAAGCCTTCCATTAATTAATAACCATAAGCTTTTTAACAGCGCTGTCAAGTCCGTCCTTGGAGGTTATAAAAATAAGGTATACACCGCTACGAACGCGGGCGCCTGAAAAGGAGCGCAGGTTCCAACTAATGCTACCGCCTTGACTCGTGGTGTCATAAACCAAGTTGCCGGCGATATCTGTTATTTTTACCCTCGTTTTTTGTTGCAGCCCCCGAATAACAACATTCCCTAAAAAGTTAGGTCGCACTGGGTTTGGGAAAACATTTGCGTCAGACAAGCTTTCAGATTCTGCATAAGCATCCCCTTGAAACGAAACCATGCCGTTAAGTGTTCCGAAATAAACCTCTCCAGACACCTCATTTATCCCAATTGTTTT
>PKDU01000039.1 GCA_002862705.1 Flavobacteriaceae bacterium | reverse complement strand
AGGGTAGCCATTTCTTTTTCAAAGGCCTTGGTCAAAGCGTCTACGGTTCTTTTTAAACTTTGTATGGGTTTGCTGCTCAAAGCTTCGGAGAAATACGCCAGCATTTCCTTTGGGTCCATGCCGTCGAACTTCTGCTCCTTGCTTTCCGTCTTAGCGGCAACATCTTCATCCGATGCTTCGTCTGCTTCTTTGGTTTTGTCAGCATCAGTCACTGCTTCGGTAGACTCAGCCACTGCTTCGGTGGACTCAGTCACTGCTTCGGTAGACTCAGCCACTGCTTCGGTAGGCTCAGCCACTGCTTCTTCAGGAGCTTCAACTGCTTCTTCTTGCTGCTTTTCGGGCGTAGGTTCGTCCTTTTTGGCTTGTTTCCCTGTTACTGCTTCAACACTTGTCTCACTTGATGTTTCAGCGGTTTCATCTTCTTTTTTGGTATTGGGGATAGAAGCTTTGTCACTTACGTTTTCGTCGTTTGCTTTTGGCAAATCGTTGTCGGTTTTGTCCAACATAGTCATGATTTAAATCAATTCGAATATACAATTTATAGTATACCACTCAAAAAAAATCACACATTCCACAAGCGCCATGAGGCTTCAGCTTGCCCTACCAGCATATTTTCGCCATTTCCAACCTTGGCACCAGCTTTTTTACCTGCTTTCATAAAGGCTGTTTCTGTAGGATTGTAAATTAAATCGAACAGCACATGTGCGCTTGTCAGTTGATCGTAATTGAGATTTGGTTTTTGAAGTATGTTAGGATGAGTTCCCAAAGGCGTGCAATTCACAATTAACTTGTGCTTTTCCATAACCTTTTCTGACAATGCTTCATAGGTTAGGGTATCGCCCCCTTTTTTTCTTGAAACATATTGGGTGTCAATTCCCATTTTGTGCAACGCATATACCACTGCCTTAGACGCACCACCAGTACCTAGTACCAATGCCGCTTTAATTTCAGCTGTAATCATGGGTGCAATGCTTTTTTGAAAACCGATATAATCGGTGTTGTATCCCGTTGTGGTGCCGTCTTTGTTGAACACAATGGTGTTCACCGCACCAATGGCTTTTGAAACCTCATCTAGATTGTCGAGAAAGGGCATCACCTCTTCTTTGTATGGAATGGTAACGTTCATCCCTTTGAGGTGTGGTGTTTGTAGAACCGTTTTAAAATTAGTTAAATCGGCCAGATCAAAATTTTCATAGGAGCAATGATGAAGCTTCTCTTTATGAAATTTTTCAGCAAAATATGCCCTTGAAAAGGAATAGTCTATATCCTTGCCTAAAAGGCCAAAACGCATCTTATTTTTTTCGCTCATAATAATCAAGTGCAAACACAGTAATAAGTCCCACGGCACCCCAAATAACAGCCCATGTGGCGTCTGTTGTGCTGTTTGTATGTGCAAAATTAGCAATTCTATTTGGAGGCCAAAGAATAAAAAGCGACCCAAAAACAAATCCAATCAATACGGCTTGCAATTCATCCTTAGCACGCTGCTGTATTTTATGAATCAATGCTGAAAGGCTGCTGATACCTATTAACGATCCGGTGAGAAATACAGCAAACATAAGAGCGTAAGTCTCGTCTTGTGGGAGTAGCTCAATAGTGCTAAAAGGACTTATGATGTATCTGCCTAAGGCATTTACACTGTCCACCAGCAAGAGCGAATAATTGCCCATTAGGATAAGTAAAAACGACCCTGACAAGCCGGGTAAGGTCATGCCTACGATGCTCAAATATCCACACAAGAAAACATAGAGTAGGTTGGTGTTTTCAGCAGATGGAGATAAGACGCTTAGACCTACACCAACGGCAAGTCCTATGATGCCAAGCAGCATATTTTTTTTATTCCAATTGTTAACGTCTCGATATAAGATTAGCGCAGATGCCAAAACCAAACCAAAAAACAGTGCCCACACATTTGACGGATAGGCCGTCAGTGCTGCGTCTAACAAGAGGGATAAGGTAAAATAACTTAATATAACCCCAACGAATAAGGCGATCAAAAAAGAACCATTAACGTACTGCCAAAAAGTTCTAAAACGCCCTCTAAACAAGAGCGAAACTGCCTTAAAGTTTAGGCGTTGAAAGGAAAAAATTAGTTCTTCATAAAAGCCTGTAACCACGGCAACGATGCCGCCTGAAACCCCTGGTATTTTATTGGCAATGCCCATAGCAATCCCTTTGAGGATCAATAAGCTGTAATCTGATAATGATCGGTTAGCCATGGCTTTTAGTGCTAAATTTTTCCAAAAAATACAACAAACATAATGCCGCTATAAAAGCTACAAAGGCCAACAACACTTGTGCATCGGGATTAGACAATTCAGGCAAAACAGCTGTTGTTGTAAGCGGTTCTGCCAAGCCATCGCTGTTGGTGTAGTAAGAAGTTACTTTTTTCCAAGGCCATACCTTGTATAATGAGCCCAGTAAAAAACCAGTCATTGCTGCCAAAACAATGTTTTTGTGTTGGGTAAACAGCCAACGCAGTATTTTTGCAAAGGCTTTTAGGCCCACCACACCTCCTGCAGCCATCACTAAAAAAACGACCAATCCCTCCAGTTCAAAATGCTTTAGTTTATCCAATGCGTCAAGTGCTGTTTCGTAAGTCCCTAGAAGTATTAGGATAAAAGCGCCTGAAATACCCGGGAGTATCATGGCTATAACAACAAGGACGCCACATAAAAAAAGGTACAACAGACTCTCAGAGCCTGTATTGGGGGTAACCAGACCTATTCCGAAAGCAACAAAAAAGCCTATTGCCATCGCAGCTAAAGCAGTAATATTCCATTTGGTTACGCTGCTTTTTAAGACAAAAGCACTTGCTAAGATCAGCCCAAAGAAAAAGGCCCAAAGCGGAATAGGGTAGGAGTGAAGCAACCACTCTATCAACCCGCTAAGAAGCAAAATACTTGTAGCAATTCCCAATACCAATGGAAGTAGAAAAGAACCATCTAGAGCTTTCCAAGCCTCCTTTCTTTTGGTGCCAAAGAGCTGACTAACTAACTCTACAGTGACGCCATCAATTGCACGGATAAGACGTTCATAGATGTGGGTGATTAGTGCAATGGTGCCACCCGAAACGCCGGGAACCAGATCGGCGGCGCCCATGGCCAACCCTTTTAGATAGACTACAATATGTTCTTGCACGGATTGCTTCATTAGGCTTTTGTGTTGGTATGTAAAATTACGCAATCAAGCGTAAAGCGTACTATGAAATTGATAAGGTGTCTTTCACCAAGACTGAAGCCCTTGAAGCTGGGAAGGTTTCATATAAAACATCCAGTTCATTTGGATTGATGGCATAGGCGTTTTTAAGAAAAAATGACGCTTCATTTGCCTTTGCTTCCATCATATAAAAACCAGCCAGCATATAGTTTAGGGAACTGTTTTCGGGATGGAACTCCAAGCCTTGCCGCAAGGCCTCAATGCCTTTGGTGTAGTCTTGCAGTTGTAACAAGACACCAGCCCAATCTAGCCAAGTTTGCAGTTCGTAGTTTCCAAGATTTACCAAACGCTCGTATGCGAGATTTGCTTCCTCAAAGAACCCCAATGCTTTATTTGCTTGTGCATATAAACGCCAATATTTTGCATGACCGCTGTCAATTTTCACTGCCTTTTTGATGTAGTGCAATACTTTTGCGTAGGATTTGGTACGCATATAGTGTCCGCATAACGTTAACCAAGTTTTGTCTAGCAGTGGGTCTTCGTGAATGGCTTTTTTTAGGAACTTAATACCTAGCGCGTCGTTTTTTAACTTGAGGTGACACGCTCCGATACGCAGCAGTGCAAAAGCTGTTGGGTCATCAATACTTAGGGTGATTTCGTAGTGATTAATTGCTTCGTTATAACGTCCCAGGTGTTCCAATGCTTTGCCCAGCTCTAGGTATGCGCCAATAAAGGCGTCGTCGCAAATAACCGCAAAGTCAAAAGCCGTGATGGCCTGCTCATACATTTGCTTGGCCAAATACTGTCTTCCCAGTTGATGCCATGCTACCTCGTTATATGGGTCTTTGTTTAGAAACTCATTCATATAGGCAATGGCACCGTCAACATCTTTTAAAGACTCAAAACAATAAATGATGTTATACAGCGCATGATTATCTGTAACTTCTTCCTCCAAGCATTTAATAAAATACTCTTTTGCCATAAAAAAGGCGTCTAGATGGAGGTATTCCATGGCCAGAAGCGCATGAAACTCATACTTGGTTTCTGTATACATCAGGCCTTTTTTGAGCGATTCGATAGCTTCTTGATGTGCATTACACTTTGACTGTATTACAGCCAAATGTTGAAAAGCATAAGGATTAAAGGGTTCGACAGCTATCAGATTATCTACTAAAAGACGCGCTTCTTCGTATGCGTTTGTTAGGGTATGGTATTCGATAAGAAGTAGGGTGAGTTCTGTTGCGTCAGGGTGTTGCTTGAGCCCAACCTCTATAGCTTTTTTTGCCATACTCAGGTTGGCAGCGTCAATATAATATTGCCCAATCTCTTCAAATTCCGACGCATCGAAAAATTGTATTTCGTTTGTTTTGAGCATTGACTCAAACCGCGAAACGGGGAATTTTGAAAAATCACCAAATGGAAAATCCATAGTTCGATTATTAATATAAACTTAGAAATTGAAGTTCAGGTTACCGAAGGGTTGTTAACTCAATTTTCAACAAAGTAATCAACACTCCATTTGATTGAGCACTTTGATGATGGTGCCACACGCTTTTTTAATCTGTTTTTCAGAGATGGTCAGCGGAGGAGAGATACGTACGGCGGTGGGTTCAAATAGTAGAAAAAAGAGCAAAACCCCCTCATTTATGCAGTTTTTCACCAATGTTTGTGCAGTTTTAGCGTCGTTCATGATGAGCGCAAGCATAAGCCCCTTACCCCTAATAGCGTTGATTTTGGGGTGAACAAGTAGGTTTCTAAACAGCTTTTCTTTCTTAAGTGTGTCCTCCATCAAACTACTTTTGAGAATGGTTTGTAGCGTCGCTCTACAGGCAGCGGCAATAACCGGATTTCCACCAAAAGTAGTAATGTGACCAAGCGAAGGTGCCTCTTTAAGCTGCGCCATGTGTTTTTGATCTGCAGTAAAAGCGCCAACAGGAAGCCCACCCCCAAGCCCTTTTCCGATGACCAAAATATCAGGTACTGCATCGTGGTCCATAAAGGCAAATAGTTTTCCTGTGCGCCCAATTCCAGGTTGGATTTCATCAAGAATAAGCAAGGCGCCAACTTCTTCACAGCGTTTTTTAACTTTTTTCAGATAGCCTTTTTCAGGCAGAATAAAACCAGCACCTCCTTGAATGGTTTCCAGAATAACAGCAGCTGTTTGGTTGGTGATTTTCTCAAGATCCTCGTGACTGTTAAAGGCGATAAAACGCGTGCCTGGAATAAGAGGTCTGTAGGCGCTCTTGCGCAATTCATAGCCCATAACACTCATCGCTCCCATGGTATTTCCGTGATAGGCTTTATTTGCAGCAATTATTTCAGCTCGACCGGTTACGCGCTTGGCTAACTTTAATGCACCTTCAATAGCTTCAGTTCCTGAATTTGTTAAATAAGTAGTGTTTAGTTGTTGTGGTAAATGGTCGGCCAGCAACTTAGCTAGTAAGACAGGTTCTTTTTGAACAAACTCCCCGTAGACCATCACATGAAGGTATTTGCCTAATTGTCTCTTGATGGCACGTACAACAGCGGGGTGTCGATGTCCCAAACTACAAGCAGATACACCAGCTACCAAATCCAGGTACTTCTTTTTATTGTTATCGTATAAATAACACCCCTTTGCACGCACAATTTCAAGCCCCATTGGGTATGGTGTCGTTTGCGCCTGGAAATCTTTAAATAACGATGCAAGTGAAGCCATTGCAACTATCTTTTTAATTCTATTGGAATTCCTTTTATTTCTGCTGGTTTAACCTTGATGCTGTAGTGCTCGAGGTCTATGCCGTGAAATAAGTCTTCTTTGCTGTAAATCCTTTCGTCTTCTCGCCATGTAAAACCGAGCAATTGTCTGGTGTTTTCAGGCAGGTCTTCTGGTGGATAAACGATGCCGTCAGGATTTGTGAAAAAAGTAATTTTTTCTATGCCACTGTCTACAAAGTCCAAGCGCAAGGCACTGCAAATGGCCTTGTCGATTCCTGTGAGCTCTAGGGTCTCGTCATCGTATAAATAATACACCATTTCGGTGTTTTGAATAACATCAACCGTTTCGAGACTTTTTCCTTTGAATTTTCCCTTGAGCTGAAGTCCTTTGATTTGATTAAAATTGGCTGCGTCTAAACTGTCTTGCTCAATGACAAAGGCATTGTTATAAATTAGCAAGGAGTCTAATACCTCTTTTTCATTGTCAATGGTTAGGTGGATTTCATCTCCAGTCATTTGACTTTCATCTGACCATAATATCGGATTGCGATCTGCAATTTCTTGTGGAGTCAAATATTGCAAATCACGGTCGCTGATTGGGCGTCTAATGAGTTTTGCACGTCCAGAAGTTTGATTAAAGTATATGGAATCAGTTTTTCCGCTCAAATCTTCTTTGAATATGCGCACACCGTAAAACCCGCGTATGATGCGTCGTTCAGGAGGGCCCGTTGCAATAAGGGTGTCTGCGTGAATAAACAGTGAGTCTAGTTCAACGAGATTAATGGCAAGTGCGCGATGTGTTACCATAGCCGAGTCTTTTTCCTTGAACACCTGCCCGTAATTTCCAGTGATAAAGGAGTTGTTTATGGTATCGGTTATGCGAATGTTTTGGGTGGCTGACGCATATTTTTTCGTATCATTGAAATAGATGCTGTCCCCAATGATATTGCGGTTGTTATAATCAATAGATGCATTTTTTTTGAAGTAGCCTTCTTTTTTATCCGTGTTGTAAAAGCCTTCACGGCAACGCACCACATAATCTTCTCCAATGATGGTGGTAGCACCATAAAAAAAAGCGTGTTTTGTTTCGGTGTAAAAATCCATACGCGCAGAGGTCAATGTAAAATCTGGATTGGTGACCACTACGTTATTTTCAAACTTGTATTTTTTAGCGTCAGAAATATAAGTGCCTCTTTTGCTATTAATTGTAGTAAGGCTGTCATAGACCGTTCCGTCTGCGGGGTAGTAGGCGATGCTTTTCATTCTGTCAAAATAAAGCGTGTCGGTTTTGAGCAGCATTTCCTTGTTGTCAAGCACAACCTGTTCTTTTGCAACTGCTAATTTAATTTTACCATCGTAATTAACGGTCTTGCTTGTGAGTACCAAGCTATCTCCTTGAACGATACGAACGTTGCCAAATGCGTCAAACCTGTTTTCTTTTTTATAAAAAAACGCCTTGTCAGACCAAACGTCCATACCTTGATGCACCAGATGTACCTGCTTGGCTGCACTGCGCTCTAAGATATTTGCTCCTGGGAAGTTTTCTTCATCTAACTGGAAGGAGCCCGCTTGACGGATTTCTATTTCTTTTTCCTGTGCCCATATTCCAGAAATGGATAGCAGCAATAAACAATAAAAGAGAACAGCTCTCATATGTTTATTTTAAGACGAGCGGAAGATGGTTTGATTTCTATCTGGACCTACAGAAACAATCTTTATGGGTGTTTCGACATAGGCTTCAATAAAGGCAACATAGTCCATAAAAGTTTTTGGAAGTTCGTCTTCAGTCCGCATTTTGGTCAAGTCTTCTTCCCAACCCGGTAATGAGGTGTATTTCGGCTTTAACTCTTCAGCGTTTAGGGAGTAGGGTAGGTGCTGGATGTTTTCGCCTCTGTAGTCATAAGACACACAAACCTTGAGCTCATCAAAGCCAGAAAGCACGTCGCCTTTCATCATCATCAGTTGGGTGACGCCATTGACTTCAACAGCGTATTTGAGTGCAACTAAATCCAGCCAGCCACAACGTCGCGAACGCCCTGTAGTAGCGCCAAACTCATGACCTACACGCCCCATTGTTTCGCCGATTTCGTCAAAAAGTTCCGTTGGAAAAGGACCGCTTCCCACTCTTGTGGTATACGCTTTAAAAATGCCGTAAACCTCCCCGATTTTATTTGGCGCCACGCCCAGCCCGGTACATGCGCCTGCGGCAGTTGTATTGGATGAG
This sequence comes from Flavobacteriaceae bacterium, assembly GCA_002862705.1. Classification (GTDB taxonomy): domain Bacteria; phylum Bacteroidota; class Bacteroidia; order Flavobacteriales; family Flavobacteriaceae; genus UBA7446. The sequence goes on along the minus strand of PKDU01000039.1, from coordinate 54,211 downwards.
GTAACAAATGGATAGGTGCCAAAGTCAATGTCCAAAAGCGAACCTTGCGCCCCTTCGGCTAAAATATGCTTGCCTTCTTTTTGTGCAACGCTTAAGTATTGTTCGCTGTCAACAAATGAAATATTCGATTTTAGAAAGTCTATCGCTTCAAAAAATGCCTTGTCAAGAGCTTCCATGTCAAATTCAAGTTCGACTTTCATGTTGGCAACCATGGCCAAATGTTTGTTGCGAAGTGCTTTATATTTTGTTTTCCAGCTTGCTAATTCAATATCGCCCACCCGTATGCCATTACGACCTGTTTTGTCCATATAGGTTGGGCCTATACCTTTGAGCGTAGATCCAATTTTTGCTTTCCCTTTCGCTAGCTCAGAAGCAGCATCAAGAAGGCGGTGTGTTGGAAGAATAAGATGTGCTTTTCTAGAAACCAACAGCGACTTATTAATGTTTATGTCAAACGGAGCCAAGTTGTCTAACTCTTGCTTAAAGATAACAGGGTCAATCACCACTCCGTTTCCAACCAAGTTGGTGGCAGTAGGATGAAAGATACCCGATGGTATAGTGTGCAATACGTGTTTAATTCCGTCAAATTCTAGCGTGTGACCTGCATTGGGTCCGCCTTGGAATCGGGCAATGATGTCGTACTTTTTTGTAAGTACATCAACAATTTTACCTTTTCCCTCGTCGCCCCACTGTAAGCCTAGGAGTAAATCAATGGCCATGAATGATTAGTTAGCTTTTTTTTTGGTTCCATAAAAGTATAACGAATGTGCGTGTATGTCAATATCAAAAACCTCCTCTATGGTTTGTTTTATGGCTTGAATACGGGGATCGCAAAATTCTTTTACATCGCCAGTGTCTGTTAAAATTACGTGATCGTGTTGTTTGTCAAAATATGACTTTTCATACTGGGCGTGTTGTAGACCAAATTGGTGCTTTCGAACCAAGCCACATGCCAGCAACAATTCAATTGTATTGTAGAGCGTTGCGCGACTTACCCTGTAGTTTTTGTTTTTCATCATGATATATAACGACTCGATATCAAAATGCTCATCGCTTAAGTAAATTTCCTCAAGTATGGCAAAGCGTTCAGGCGTTTTTCTATGCCCGTTGCTATCCAAGAACTGGATAAAAACACTTTTTACGATTTCGAATTCATTTTTCATATGCTAAAACCCAAAAAACAAAGATAAGCAACCGAATTCAATCTCGAACTACTTTATCAATCCCAGTAACTTTTTCAAGTTTATTAATTAACATGTGCAGGGTGGAGGCATGTCTCACGTGTAGTCTTATTTCCCCAGAAAACGTGCCTTTTTCTGTGTCAAATTTTATTTGTGTAATATCTACGTTGTGGGCATTTGAAATGAGGTTGGTAACCTCGTTGACAAGTCCTATTCGATCAATACCTGAAAGGCGGATATTGCCAGTAAAGAACCCTTTTGAGGAATCTATCCATTTGGCACTTAAAATACGGTAGCCATAATTTGATCGCAAGCTGATGGCGTTTGGACATTCGTTTTTATGCACCTTAATGCCTTCATTAATAGAGACAAATCCAAATACATCATCACCTGCAATAGGGTTGCAACAAGGGCTTAGCGTATAATTGAGGGTTTCTTGGTCTTTGCCAAAAACCAACATATCAAAGAAACTTGAAATTTCACTACTGTCGAGGTTTTCTTTCTTAGGTCGGTCAGAGGGACGTCTTCTAAACAGTTGGTAAAAACGATTGTTTTCCTCGGCGGCAAACTTCTTTAACATCTTATTGTCAATGGTGCCAATACCAATTCGATAATATAAATCCAAACTGGTTTTGAGTTTAAAGTAAGACACCATCGCATTGATAATCCGATCACTAAACTTAAATTTCATATGACGCAGTTTACGCCTTAAAAGTTCCTTGCCTTCAGCAGCAATGGTTTTTTCTTCTGCTCGCAACGAGGTGCGAATACTTGAACGCGCTTTTGAGGTGATCGCAAAATCAAGCCAGTTGGCACTGGGCGATGAAGATTCAGAAGTGATAATGTCAACTTGGTCGCCGCTGTTTAATGCATAATTTAGCGGTACAATCTTGCCATTCACTTTTGCGCCACGCGTTTTGTCACCCACTTCACTGTGAATGGAATAGGCAAAATCTACAGGTGTAGCTCCCTTAGGCAAGGATCTTAAGTCTCCTTTAGGGGTAAACACGAATATCTCACTCGCATACAAATTGAGTTTAAAGTCTTTGACAAAGTCCACGGCATCGGTATCGTCTGATTTTAAAACGTCACGCAATCGGTTTAGCCAGCTTTCCATGCCGCCTTCGTCTTTGTTTCCGTGCTTGTATTTAAAATGAGCTGCGTATCCTTTTTCAGCAATTTCGTGCATGCGCTCCGATCTGATTTGTACTTCGACCCATTTGCCACCTGGTCCAACAACCGTGATGTGCAAGGCTTCATAGCCCGTTGATTTGGGTGAAGAAATCCAATCGCGCAATCGCATGGGATTAGGTTGGAAATGGTCGGTAACGATGGAATAAATTTTCCAAGCCAGAAACTTTTCTTGTTTTGGCGTTGACTTATAAATAATACGCACAGCATAACGATCAAAAACTTCGTCAAACCTTTTGTTTTTGATCTGCATTTTTCTGCGAATGGAAAACACACTTTTGAAGCGACCTTCTGTTTTAAAATTAACTCGCTCTTTGCTTAGGTGCTTTTGAAGTTGTTTTGTAAAATTCTTTATATAGCTCAGTCGTTCCTCTTCGCTCTCTTTTATTTTTAGTTCTATGTCGTTGTATACTTCAGGCTCTGTGTACTTAAGGGCCAAGTCTTCTAGCTGTGTTTTGATGTTATACATGCCAATACGATGTGCCAAAGGCGCATAGATGTAAAGCGTTTCAGAAGCAATGCGTACTTGTTTTTCTTCTGGCATGGCGGTTAAGGTTGTCATGTTGTGAAGCCTGTCTGCAATTTTTATCAAAATAACCCTGACGTCATCATTCATGGTTAGCAGCATTTTCTTAAAATTTTCTGCCTGAATGGAAACGCGCTTGTCTTTTGAGAGTTTTGATATTTTGGTAAGTCCATCAACAATTTTTGCGACGGTGTCGCCAAACATTAGGGCTATGTCATCAATAGTCAGGGAAGTGTCTTCTACCACATCGTGGAGTAGGGCTGCGGCTATGGATGTAGCACCCAATCCAATTTGATCGGCAACTATCTGCGCCACAGCGATGGGATGCATAATGTAGGGTTCGCCGCTTCTGCGTCTTTGGTCTTTGTGGGCGTCTACTGCGGTGTCAAAAGCCAGCCGTATGAGTTTCTTGTCTTCTGCCGTCAACGATTGATAGCTGTTGCGTAGTAAGTTTTTATACTCCTGTGCAATAATGGCATTCTCGTTAACTTCTGAAATTTGCATAGTTAAATATACAAAAATTAGGATTTACGTTGACGCACAACTTCATAAGCCAATACAGCTGTAGCTACGGATACGTTTAAGGAGTCAACATGACCTAGCATGGGTATTTTAACGGCCGTAGTTTCTTTTTGCCAAAATGGACTTAAGCCTTTTGCTTCGCTTCCCATTACCAATGCTGTTGCTTTGGTAAAATCTGCCGTTGCGTAGTTTATGCCTTTTTGGAGTGAAGCCGCATAAATATTGATGTTAAAGGTTTTTAAAAAATCTTTGGCTTGATTGTTTTCGCAAACAAATGTTAGTACAGAGAAAAAACCACCAACGCTCGACCTAATCACATTTGGATTGTAAATATCAGTATGCGGGTCACTTATAATCACCGCATCTACGCCTGCTGCGTCAGCAGTGCGCAGTATGGCACCTAAATTTCCAGGTTTTTCGATTGACTCCAAAACCAATACAAAAGGGCTGTTGCTTTTTGGTTGCCAATTTTCTAGTTTGGCATCTTTTTGCTTAAGAACGCCTACGACTCCTTCAGTGGTATCGCGCATTACCATTTTGCGATATACACCTGTTGAAACGGATGTAATTTTTGAATCGAGATTGAATTTTCCTATCCAGTTTTTAAATGCTACTTCTCCTAAAATTTCCGGACACCAATAAATATGCATTGCTTCAAAGCCAACTGTAAACGCCAATTGTAGTTCCCTTAAGCCCTCTACTACAAAGCTTTTGGTCTCTTTTCTTGCTTTAGCTTTTGACTGTAAAGCAACAATATTTTTGACGGCTTGATTTTGTGTACTTGCTATACGTTTCATTAATTATTCAAATTTAAAACACAAACAATTTTTATCACTTTTCAAAAAATCTGTATATTTACTAGGCCAAATTTAAAACTTAACAAATTGTTGTCTACCGTAATTGTTGACGATGAAGCACGCAATATCGCACTTTTATCTCATTGCCTTGAGAAGTATTGCCCTGAAATTTCATTAGTCGCTTCATTCACAAAAAAAACAAAAGCCATTTCTCATTTGAGAAATAACAAACCCGATATTCTTTTTCTTAATATTGTCCTTGATGCTGGAAGCGGTTTTGATATTCTTGATGCCATTGACTATGATGAAATTCATGTTGTCATGTGTTCTGCTCATGACGAATTTGCCCTAAAAGCTATCCGATATCAGGTGACTGATTATTTGCTCAAACCCCTTGAAATTCAAGATCTAATTTCAACAGTCGAAAAAATTCAAAAAAGAATAAAGAAGCACAAAGAAAGACAGGTGTACAATTCTTCTCATTAAAGATCTCTTAATGGCTCCTTAGCAGCGACTAATCATCGTATTGCCATTTCTGAAAAATCTAGTGTCGATTTTGTTTCTATTGATGAAATTATGTGTGTAGAAACCCACAAAGGCACCCACAAATCTGAAATTGTGCTCAAGCATCACGCAAAACGAGAGCATATTGTTGTGAATAAACCTTTGCTTGAAATGGAGAAAAAATTGCCTGAAAATATTTTCTTTAGGGTAAGTCTCACTTCTATTGTGAATATTACGGCCATACGTACCATTCATCGCAATGTGCAATACACCCTTACGCTTACCAATGGATACCGTATTCAAATCCCAAGAACGGGCTATAAGTTGCTGATTTCCTTCATGGAAAAAATATACGAAACCATCATATAACTTTTTTATTACCTGAGGCTTCCGTATTTTTGTGTGGTATGCCAACCGACACAAAACTTACTGAACAATTTATAGCACTTGAGCAAGACCATAGTGCGCACAATTACCACCCACTTCCTGTTGTTTTGGACAGGGGAGAAGGTGTCTATTTATGGGATGTCGAAGGCAAAAAATACTATGATTTTCTTTCGGCTTATTCAGCGGTTAACCAAGGGCATAGCCACCCAAAAATCCTACAAGCGCTTCATGATCAATCGCAAAAACTCTGTTTAACATCACGTGCTTTTTTCAACAGTTCTTTGGGTCCTTTTGCAGCATTTATTTCCAACTATTTTGGATTTGACAAAGTGCTTCCCATGAATTCGGGTGCGGAAGCTGTTGAGACTGCTATCAAACTGGCCCGAAAATGGGGTGTTCAAAAAAAGAACATACCACAAGAGGCCGCACAAATTGTAGTGTGTCACAATAATTTTCACGGGAGAACAACCACGATTATATCGTTTTCTGATGACCGAGGTGCAAAAAATGATTTTGGACCTTATACGCCAGGATTTATCGCAATCCCGCACAATGACTTGGATGCTTTAAAAAATGTCTTGGAGGCAAACAAAAACATTGTTGGTTTCTTGATGGAGCCTATTCAGGGGGAGGCAGGTATCTATACGCCTGACGAAAATTACTTGCAAGATGTTCAAGCGCTTTGTAACGCACATGATGTTTTGTTTATTGCTGATGAAATCCAAACAGGTATTGCCAGAACGGGTTCATTGCTCGCGGTCTGTGGAAATTGTGATTGTGGTACAACTTGTGAAAGACAGGCAGATACATTTGCAGCTCCTGATGTGCTAATCCTTGGAAAGGCAATTAGTGGAGGTGTTTATCCCGTCTCTGCTGTTTTGGCCAACAATGATGTCATGGACGTAATCAAACCCGGAGAGCATGGCAGTACTTTTGGTGGAAATCCCATTGCTGCAGCAGTGGCCACTGCTGCCCTTCGCGTAGTTCAAGATGAGGCACTCGCCTTAAATGCACGTAAACTCGGCAAGATATTTCGTGACCAACTCAACACCTACATCCAGTCCAGCAAGGTTGTGACTTTGGTGCGTGGTAGGGGCTTACTCAATGCGATTGTGATCAACGACAGCCCAGAAAGCGATACCGCCTGGAACATTTGTATGGCATTAAAAGAAAACGGCTTATTAGCCAAGCCTACGCACGGAAATATCATCCGATTTGCACCACCGTTGGTGATGACTAAAGCGCAACTATTAGACTGTGTTAACATCATAATAGCAACCCTAAAAACCTTCGAACCAAAGTAGTTTTATGGATTTGATTTATTTTGATAACGCTGCGACTACTTTAATTTATCCTGAAGTAATCGAAGCCATGCATGATACGCTTCAAGGAGACTTTGGCAATCCTTCTTCTGTGCATGCGGCAGGGCGTTCTGCAAAAGCCAAGGTTGAGTCTGCACGAAAATATATCGCTAAGCAAATGGGTGTTTTGCCCAAAGAAATCATTTTCACGTCTGGCGGAACTGAGGGCGATAACACTGTGATGCATGCCACTTTTCATCAATTGGGGATACGCCACTTTATAAGTTCTCCAATCGAACACCACGCAGTGCTTCACACCCTAGAACACATGGCCAAACAAGGCCACATACATCTAGACTTGGTAAAAGTACTTCCCAGTGGTTTGCCCGACATGGACGATTTAAAGCGCTTGTTGCGCAGTAGTGATGAAAAGAAAATGGTGAGCCTAATACACGTCAATAATGAGGTAGGCACCCTAATAGACCTTGAAGCTGTTGGGAACCTTTGTCACGCGCACAATGCTTTGTTTCATACAGATTCCGTTCAATCCATTGGACATTTTTCCTTGGATTTTGGCTCGCTTCCGGTAGATTTTGCTGTTGCTTCTGCACACAAATTTCACGGCCCCAAGGGCGTTGGTTTTTCATACATAAAAAAAGATACGGGTTTAGGCGGTATGATTTTAGGCGGTTCGCAAGAACGCGGAATGCGTGCAGGTACAGAAGCCGTTCACAATATTGTTGGTATGGAAGCAGCCTTTCATATTGCCTATCAACGCATGGAAGCGGATGCTTTGTATCTCAAGGAATTAAAAACCTATTGTCTCGATCAATTACAAGCCGCTTTGCCTGGCACAACATTTAATGGCGCTTCTGGTGATATTGAAAAAAGCACGCATACGATTGTAAATGCCCGTTTGCCCATGGATGAGAAAAAAGCACAACTCCTGGCTTTTAATCTTGATTTGCAGGGGGTATGTTGCTCCAAGGGTAGTGCTTGTCAGTCGGGAAGCGAAGGAGGTTCCCATGTGTTGCAAAACTTGCTCACTGCCGAACAAAACAAGGCGCCGTCTTTGCGTTTTTCCTTTTCGGCGCACAACACTAAAAAAGAAATTGACAAGCTTATTGCTATACTTGTTGACTACGCAAAAAGCTAAAGTCTTGCTTTGATTTTTATATTGAATACACGTGGCGTCATATAATTGGCTACGGCAAATTGACGCTGTGTATATACATCTCTTACCCAAGTATTGGTAATTGCATTTTGTACATTGAATAGGTTGAATATTTCAACTCCAACCTCAAGCTCGTCAAAAGCGCGAAAGGTATTTCTAAAGCGGGTATCGTCTTTTAGGACATATAAAAAACCAATATCCGCACGCTTGTAGTTGCGCAATCTGTTTTGATAATTGTAAGCATCTGCGTAGCTAGGCGAACCGCCTGGAAGGCCTGTGTTGTAAACTAAATTTAAGTTCATTTTTAAGAATGGTAACCTTGGTACATAGTCTTGAAAGAGCATGGCAAATTTCAATCTTTGGTCGGTTGGTCTTGCAATATCTCCACGATTATTTTGATTCTCTACGGCTTTTAACAGCCCCACACTTATCCAAGACTCCTTGCCGGGAACAAACTCACCATTAAGCCGCAAATCCAAGCCGTATACTTTTGCCTTGGTGTCGTTGTTTGCAGCATATCGAATGCGGACGTTTTCCAAGGTATAGGGATTAACATCCCATAAGTATTTATAGTAGGCCGAAGCCCTAAAAACAAACGGTCTTTTCCAAAGTTGAAATGTTCGATCCTGGCTTACTACCGCATGTATGGATTGTTGTGGCTTTACGGATGGATTTATCTTCCCGTCAATACCTCTTAGTTCTTTGTAAAATGGCGCTTGTGTGTAATTGCCAACCGATACTCGTGTTACTATATTGGGATTGTTTACAGGCTGAAAACTCAATTGAGCACGTGGACTTACAAACGTACTGCCAGAATTGCTAAAGTTTGATAGGTTCCAATGATGCACGCGAATTCCAGCCGATAACCACGCTATTTTTTTACCCATCAAAAAGCGGTTGTTATATTGGAGATACCCCGAGATTCTGTTTAGTGTACTTTGTTGCGTGGCTCTGATGTTATTGAACAATGTCAATGGACCTTCGAAGGGTTCATAAGGTTGGTTGTTTTTAGCGACAATACTGGGTGGGCGTATGGAAAAGCCCGCAGAGTCTATTTTTTCCCATTCCACAATTCGATCACGTATGTTTTCAGATTTTAGCGCCACACCCCACCGTAGCTCCTGTTTGTCTCGTTGATGTTTCCCTGAAACATTGACGGATGTTATCAAAGCATCAAAATCGTTTCTTCCATGGGTATGCTGACTGCCAATGCCTTCCGCAAAGGATATGTTCCCTAAGTCTTCCGAGCCAATTTCCGTATTTGGTGTGCCAAGTAAATATTGTCCAATAATGTCAAAATACTCCTGTTCTTGGGTGTGATAAATTGAAGTTGTTAAAATGTATTGGTTGTTTTCAGATGGTTGATAAGTGGTTTTTAACGCACCCAAATACGTTTGGTAAGTGTCTTCTTCACTGCCATCGTAATAAACCAATAGCGCACGTGGGTCACTAGCAGTTCCAAAATTTGTTTGCCTTGTTTGGGGGGCGTAATTGTAAGTGTTTCTAGAAACAGCACCTAGAAATTGAAATTTTAGTTTTTCGCTTTTTCGATAGCTAATAAAAGACTGCAAATCGGCAAATGAAGGCTGGTATTGCGCACTGGTTTCTTTTTGGTTTACAAGCAATTGGTTATCTCGATAGCGTGCGCCTACAATTGCCGACCACTTCCCCTTTGCGCTGCCGTAGCTTATGCCGCCTCCCAACAAACTGGCATCTACATTTAACTCTTTTTTTGTTGGTGTTTTATAGGTAATATCCAATACCGAGGAAAGCTTGTCGCCATAACGGGCTTCAAAACCACCGGCCTTAAAAGATACTTGTTGAATGAGATCGGGATTTAAAAAGCTTAAACCTTCTTGCTGTCCAGCGCGAATAAGCGTTGGTCTATACACTTCGATTCCGTTTACGTAAACCAAATTTTCATCGTAATTACCCCCTCTAACCGCATATTGCGTGCTGAGTTCATTGTTTGAATTTACCCCCGGCAGACTTAAAAGTAGGTTTTCAACGCCTGCATTTGCTCCAGGGATTCTGCGTACTGTTTCAGGAGATAATACGGTAACACCGCTAATTTTTGTGGATTGATTTCCCATGACAACCACTTCGCCCATTTGTGCCCGTTTGGTATTCATAACAGGGTGAAACTCTTGAACGGTATTGGGCTGTGGATTAATGGTTACGACAACCCTTTCATGGGCAATATGCGAATAGGTAATGACCAATTTATTTTCGGCCGGTATGTTTAATTGATAAAAGCCGTTAACGTTTGTGCTGGTACCAAAGCCCGTATTTGTGCTTACAGACACATAGGGAATGGGCTCTTGACTCTCGTTGGTGATGATGCCTTGTAGGGTGGTGTTTTGCGCAAGCAGCACGAAATGACAACTTAGGTAGTATAGAAAAGCAAGCGCTAGTTTTTTCATTCTTTGCGATAAAACGTTGTCTCAAATGTAGTGCTGTTGCCGACTTTATCCCAAACAATTAGCTTTAATTTGTGTTTTGTTTTTTTAAGTTTAATGGGATCTCTGAATCGAAACGTGAGTTCTTTTTTCTTTTGTTCGTATTCAAACAGTATCCATTTCCCGTTTAAGTAGCCTTCATAGCGACTAACACCAGCCCCTTTGTCATCTATTGCAAACCGAATGTCTTTCTCTAACGAAATCCAACGATCACTGATTTTCTTTTGATCTACAATCGTTGGAGGAATGCTGTCTACCAACACTGTTATGGCTCCTGTTCCTTTCAGCTTAGCCGAAAACTGTCCTTTGTCATTCTTATTTGTCACAAACCCCCAGCGCTTACTGCGCTTTAACGCCAAATAAGCCCCTTTGGGTGTTTTTTCTTTTTTTAATGTTATGCTGTATGGCTTCTCAAAATAGGCGTAATCGTTAGAGATGTTGAGCGTGTCTCCATCCACTTCAATGTTTAGGGGTGTGGGTTGGCTAAAGGTTTTTGCGTTTATATATACGCTGAAATCTTGCAATTCAAACATATAGTCTCTTTTTGGATAAATTATTTTGCCGGGCAGTGGAGATTTCTTTGTCACCCAAACTTCTTCGGCTTTTCCTTCGATGGGTACTTGCAAATAGACGTTATTCCCCGCAACATCGCTCAGTTTTATGGTGTAGGTCAACTGCGCTCCTGCTTCAACAGCAACAAGCCCGTTGTTTGTGTAATTGGCAAAAGCCACTGGCGTTTCGTGGGTGTTAAAAAGCTGCATTACCTTCTTTTTTGTGTCTATATACAGCGGATAGTCAATCAATTTGTGCATTTCGCTGGTGTCGTCAAATGAGAGCGTGTCAAATTGAATTTCAAATCGTGGGGTGCTGTTGCTAGTGGCCTCAATTTTAAAAGCACCATTTTTAAAAAAGGATCCATCCTGCCTGTCAAAGTGCTCAATACCAAAACCAATTGTTCCGATGGCTTTGATGGTATCGGCAACATACACACTGTCATTTTTTTTGGTAATGGCCAATTGAATCTGATCCTCTGACCTGTTGATCACGCCATCAACGGGATAGCCAATAAGCTGAACAATAATGGGATTACGCGTATCAGCAATGTTGTCATTGGCAAGTAGTGGATTGAAAGGAATTTGATTTGCCGTTGTTCTGAGTTCAAAATGTAAGTGGGGCCCAAAAGACGAACCTGTGTTCCCCGAATATCCAATAAACGCTCCTTTTTTAATGGGCATGTGGTCAGGTTCAGGATAAAATTCAATGGTGTAACTTTTTAGGCTGTATTGTTTTTTGCGAACGTGTGGGATAATATCGGGGCTGTATCGCTGCAGATGCGCATAAACACTTGTCACTCCGTTGGGATGATTGATGTATAATGCTTTTCCATATTCACCTTGCTGAATTTTAATACGCGACACATATCCGTCTGCAACGGCACGCAGTGGCACCCCTTGTTTTCCTTGGGTACGGATGTCAATTCCTGCGTGGAAATGTGTCCCTCTAAGCTCGGCAAAGGTTCCTGACAATTGCATGGGAATGTCTACAGGAGGATGGTAGTCTTGCGCATGAACAAGGCTTATTGCCAACAAGGCAAATAGTAAGATTGAGCGTTTCATGTTTTCAAAGGTAAAATATTATGATGCAAAATTGGTACTTCGAATTTGTGAAATGTCAACAGCTTAGGTACATTTGAAAGGAAATAATATTAATGGACACCTCTACCACTACCGTTTTGGATCAATTAGAAAATCAGCTTCACGAGTTGGTTGAAAAAATGCGGCAATTGCAGCAATCGAAAGCCACTTTAGAAACCAGCTTGGTTGAGGCTCAAGCGAAATTTCAGAAAAAGCAAGAAGAGGCACAAGAGTGGAAAGAAAAATACGAAGCCTTAAAAGCTGTCCAAGGCATGAAAACGGACAATACCGCAGCTAAAAAACGCACCTTACATCACATAGATGCGTTAATAAACGAAGTTGACGCATGTATTGCACAAATTAAAATAGAGGACTGATGCAAAAAATTAAACTTTCTATTGCCGATAGGGTATACCCACTAAGTGTTCCAGAAGGCGAGGAAGCCATTTTACGTGAAGCGGCAAAAAGCCTCAACGTAATGGTAGATCACTTCGAGAAAAACTATGCGGTAAAAGACAAACAAGACGTTCTGGCCATGTGTGCCCTTCAGGTTGCCGTACAGTCCAGTAAGGAAGCAGAAGCCAATACGACATCGCAAAGTGATGTTCACAAAAAAATTGTACTTTTATCCAAGTATTTAACGGAGCAATTAGCTTCCTAAATACCAAAAAAATCTTACCCTACATCAGGTATATTTTTTGATAAACTCAACGCTAATTTAATTCGAAGAGGTGAGTTTTGGGTGCACAAGCAAGCCGTTCTAAACGGATCCTTAAACACGCAGGTAGCCTCAAACATGTTTAATTCGAGTTTATGCAAAACTTGCCAGGTGTAGGTTTTTTTAATAATTGACCGGTAATTTATTCTTTTCGAATAGTTTGTGAATCCACAGAATAACAACTCCAAAGCCAACAGCTGATATAATAAGCAATATATTTTGTAGTCCAGTAACACTAAAGGATAATTTGACCAAAATGGTGGAGATTACAAAACCTGAATTGCGAATCACTTTGTTAAACTTATCGGTATGTGCAAACGAAAACAACACCAAAAGCACGTCTACCAAGATGAGCACAGTAAAGAAATCATCAAAAAACACAGCATTCACATCAAGCCCTGAAGTAATTCCCTGCCCAAATTCAGATACCTGTGACGCCCATTCAAATACATTGTAAACAGCGATGATGACAAATGTCGGTACCAATAAAACAGCTAACGATTTTTTAAACTTAACAAAGCGGATTAGCTCTGGGCGGGTTTCAGTGAGTTTTAGCAGCTTTCGCACTCTAAACTTATTCATATTATAGAAGAAGTGAATGAGTAAAAACAAGACCACAGTGGCAATGATATCGTATATAAATTGAAGGTTTTCTGCACTTTCAAACCAGTTGCCATCCAAGGATATGTTGGATAAATCTTTGTATAACCTTCGTATGACAATAAGCATGATGATTTCGTATTGCTTACCAATATATATGGTCATTGACTTTGGTAAATAATAAATCAGCAAATACACCTCATAGACAAGAATAAAAGAGAATGGTGTATAAATGGCCGAAATAGGGTTGGTAAACAGCTCGCCTGTAATGGCAATTCCAAGAAGGCCAAGGTCGTTTAGCGTGATCACTGCCAAGTGAAGCAAAAAGCTTACGATAGCAAGGTTTATGATAAATTTTTCGCTAAACTTTTTGGTTTTTTCATCCAAAAGTTTGGCGTACAGCAGCTCGAACATGTAGTTAAAATTTCTTCAATATATAAATTTTGTTCCACTATAAGGCATCATATCTGTGCCTTGCTGTATATTTGATGCAAACGTAACAATGGATTCATTCGAACAAATTAAGTCCCATATCGAATCGTTAGGCTTCGAAGTAGTAGCACATGATTTTAAGCGTCCGTGGGGTGGTTTTCTGGTTATTGATGAGGCACAAGCGCAAGACTTTGCCAATCAGTTTTTCTCCGGATTAGACGTAAATTCACTTCGCATTGGGGGAAAATTAAGCCCTAAAATATTGATTGTTTCTCCACATGTACGCCTGTCTTGGCAGTACCACCACAGACGTGCTGAAATATGGCGTGTTTATAAGGGAGCTGCTGGAATCATGCGTTCCGATACCGATGAAGCGGGAGCATTAGAAGTCCTCAATGAGGGCGATCAAGTTCGCTTACAACAGGGCGAACGCCATCGTTTAGTTGGGCTGGATTCTCGTGCCTTGGTTGCAGAAATATGGCAACACACAGATCCAGAAAACCCATCTGATGAGGATGATATTGTCCGCGTTTCTGACGATTTTGGAAGATAAACATGCATACCTTTTCTAGCCCTTTCGTTTCTATTGCGGCATTGCAGCAAAAACTTGCAGCCCATACTGATGCGGCTTTATTAACACCTATCGACGGAGGATGGAGTGTATTGCAGCATCTTTACCATTGCTGGTTGGTGGAAAGAGGAGTGTTGGCCTACATAAAGCTTAAAACACAAGACCCTGACGCCTTGGAGCAAGTACGTTTGCTAACCCGACTGCGATTTTTCTTTTTTTTCACAAGCCTAAAACTAGGATTGCTGAAAGTTAACGCTCCTAAGGTAGTCCAGGCTTTCCCCGAAAACATGAACCGACAAGATTTGTTTGAACGCTTGGCCAAAACACGGGAAGAGGCGGATTTATTTTTTACAGATTTTCCCGAGGCCACGGCCCGTAAGGGTATTTTCAAGCATATGTTTATAGGACGTTTAAATAAAGCTTTATCGCAGAAATTCATTAAGCTTCATCTAACACACCACCTTAAATTGTGCGGCTTATAGCCCAATCAAATACCCTAACGAGATAGCAAAATATCCGTTGTTGTCGGGGTCGTCCTCCCCTGGAAGTGCGTTTGGAATTGCAAAGGTGTATTCAATCTCAAAATCCCATTTGCCAAAATCAAATGCGACGGGAAGGGTCAGTTCTGTATTTAAAAGTTGAAACACATCCATGCTCACTTCTTCAAATTGAAAGATACCAACACTTACCAATTCAGTTACCGTTTGATTTCCCCAAAAAACACCAACCCTTGGTTCAATGGATACGTCTAGAGATTTACTTTCCAAGAGGTCAATGTTGAAATAGGTGTTGTTAGATACATAACTTGACGTGTTACCTCCAAATAAATAACCGCCCGAAAGTGCGTTTCTAAACCATTTATTCCGATAACTTAAGCTCAATGAAACCCGTTGATTGTTTAGGTCTGCTACGTCTTCTGTAAAGCTGGTATAGGAATAGACCACCGTTGCCATAATTGATTTTTTCTTGTTTAGGTAGTTGGCGTAACCACCATTAAAAGTGATGAAATCCCATTGTGGATTAACCTCGCTGTAATACCCCGAACCCACATGTAAAAAGAAGTTGTTGGAATCTATATAGCTCACGGATGGAAAGAAACTGTATTGCTCAACGCCAAAATCACGACCTGAAAAAAGCGTTTTGTTATTGTACAGTGTGTTTATGTATAGAAAATCTTGTTGCTTTAGATCATTGACCATGGCCTCAATCGATAAGCTGTCCATGGGAAAGAGTTCATCTAAAATAGCATCTGCTTCGGACCTAACGCTTTCTTGCGCCAAGACCAAAGCAGGGATACATGCCAGTGTAAATTTTAGTTTCCGCATTCAAATAGAAAGAAAAGGGGCAAAGCTCCCAATCTTACCCTCTTTTCTTCTTCCTTCTCTCTTTGATGTTTTCTCTTCGTTCTTTAAGTTGCTCATTGCGATTTTCCATGCGCTTTTTTATCTTTCCTCTACGCTCTTTCATTAACTGTTTCTGCTCGTCTGTAACCGTGGCGCGGAACGCATCTTTTAAGGCTTTAATTTCGCTGCGATTGGCTTCCATCATCGCTTTTTGTGCATCCGTAAAACTTGCACGAAGTGCTTCTCTGCGCTCCCTTTTGCTAAGCTCTTTATTTTCCATAATGGCAAGTTGCTCGTCGGTAAGTGAACTTTTGAATTCTTCGCGATTCTCTTTTACTGCAGCTTTTTGTGCTTTTAGCATTTCAATCTGCTCGGGGGTATAGATTTTCTCTTTCCCCTTTGTTTTGTCTTGTGCCACTGCAAACTGCCCTAAGGCCATAGCTGCAACTAGAATGGTGATTGTGATACGTTTCATATTTGTCAATTTTTGTGTTTGTTATTTAGACCTACCGTTATGCAAAAAGTTTTTTTAGACCTCGCTAAAAACAAATTTTTCATCGAACCAATCGTCAAAAGCTTCGTCGCTGATTTCTAAAGACTCAATGGTTAGTTCTTCGAATGTATGTATTTCAAAGTTGGTAAGCTGTTGCTTTTGAACCAACAAGAATGCAAATGCCAGAATCCCTAGGGCAGCAGTGGTACGTATGGCCTTGGTGCCAAAAAAACGAGACACCTTCTTTTCTTCGTTCAGGAAGCTTAGCATATCCTTTTTTGAGGACTCAAAATAGCCTTCGGGCACTTCGTAGCCCAATTGTTCATTATGTAAATGTTTCTTATTCATACGGTTGCTTTTACATGTATTATAATTTTTTCTTTGGCAGCATAGAATGCTGTTTTAATGGAGTTTTTATTCCAAGTTGTGATTTCAGCGATTTCATCAAACGTGAGTTCATCAAAATACTTCATCTGAAAAATGCGTTGTTGCTTTTCAGGAAGTTTAATCAAAGACTCGTGAAAAGCAAAGCTTACGCTGTCTAGATCAAAATAGGGGTCGGCAGTGAGATTATCGAGATGATCTGTTAATTCACCATCGCCATTGGTATGTTCTAATTTCTGTTGCTTTTGGAGTAACCTCATGGACTCATTATAGGCAATGCGATAACACCAGGTTTTGACACTACTCCGAAACCCAAAGGATTTCAATCCGTTAAATATTCTGATATAGGTATTTTGAAGTACATCATCGGCATCTTGGTGTCGTTTGACCAGTTTCCGTATGTGCCAATAGAGCATCTCGTGGTAGCGTTCAGAAATGGCTTTTACCGCCTTGTCATACTGCTTGCCTTTAAGTTGTTCAATGATGTGACTTTCCTGCTGCAATGCGCATCTTTTGTAGTTAGACCCAATAAATGTAGAAAAGTTTGGTGTAAAGTGGAAAATTATACGAGTAGGAGAGGGGACTCATTTATCAGGAAATAGAAATTTTAAGCGTACAGGTTCATTACACAAGCTACAAAGAGCAATGGGGCATTCAAGTTTAAACGTATCCCTATCTATGGCCTCTTTTTTTATTTTCAAAAAATTCGATATAATTAACGTGCCACGGTCTGTATTTAAAGGTATATCCCTTTTTGCTTAGTTTGTTGTGTGAATAAAACCGCTGGATAAGGTTTGAAGTAAAGCCAATGTACGTTTTTTGATGCCTTTGGCTTTTTAATATGTACACAACAAATTCGTTCATAGGGCAAAAACCCTTCATTCACGAGAAGTTTACGCGAAGAAGGGTTGTTTGTAGCGAGAGGGAGACTTGAACTCCCGACCTCCGGGTTATGAATCCGACGCTCTAACCGGCTGAGCTACCTCGCCAAAGCGGCGCAAATATAACAATTTGTTTTCCCAATTTATCTCGGTTTTTCAAGCATTTCTTTTAAAGGTCATCATAAATCTATATATTGGGCGTTTTATTACTTATGTCAAAAATACAATTCGAGATTGAATTTGTAATTCAAGCCTCCCCACAACTTCTCTATCAATACATGCACACTCCCTCTGGGCTTTCAGAATGGTTTGCCGATAATGTCAACGCACGAACAGAAAAATATTCCTTCTTTTGGGACGATTCCGAAGAAGATGCCCTGCTGCTACGTAAGAAAGCCAATGAATTTGTTCGCTTTCGCTGGTTAAACGGTGATGATGACCAAGACGATTGTTTTTTTGAAATGCGCATCGTGGTAGATGAAATTACCAAAGACGTCTCGATTGTGGTTACTGATTTTGCCGAAGAAGATGAAGTTGATGAAACTAAAATGCTTTGGGAAAGTCAAATAGGTGATTTAAAACAAGTTTTAGGTTCTTCGTAACATGATAAACCATAACGGCGCGCTTACTTCTTCTCAGTCGCCTGTTTTTACAGCACAAAATCGCGGTTTGCTTTTTGGAGACGCAGTCTTTGAAACCTTACGCTATAGTCAAGACCATATCCATTTTTGGGAAGACCACTACTTTAGACTTATGGCTGCTATGCGTATTTTCCGCATGGACATCCCGATGACATTTACACCCGAGTTTTTAGAACAAGAATGTTTGCGCGTGGTACAGGCACAAAGTGAAACAGCCCCAGCATGGCGCATTCGTTTAACCGTTTACCGAAAAGATGGCGGCGCATATTTGCCCACCACCAGAGACGTTGATTATGTCATAGCGGCCAAAGCACTTGATTCGGAATACTACCTGTCTGCTGAAAACTATAAGGTTGCACTTTTCAACGATTACTATCTCCAAAAAAGCATGTTGTCAAACCTAAAATCCAACAACAAAGCACTGCAAGTTATTGGCAGTATATTTATGCAAGAGCAAGGTTTTGATAACGGTATATTGGTTAATGATGAAAAGGAAGTTGTTGAATTTCTCAACGGTAATCTTTTTATAGTGGAAGACGGAAAACTCCGCACGCCACCCATTAGTTCTGGTTGTTTGGATGGCATCATGCGCAAACAAATCATACGGATTGCCAAAAAATTGGATATTTCTTGTGTGGAGGAGGCCATTTCACCTTTTGATTTGCAGCGTGTACAAGAACTCTTTATGACCAATGCCATTGTTGGTATTCAACCAGTTACAAGTTATCGCCGCACTACTTATGACAAATCAATTACCTTAAAACTTAAACAAGGACTTTTTGATTGGGTTAGTTCAAACCGGGGTGCTTAGGTGCAGTAGCATACAAGGCGTACTCACCACCCATATCTCGCATGATGTCTCCCCATAGTTGATGCTCCTTCTCAAAAATATTATACTTGTTTTTAATCAGTAGCCAGCTTTTTTCAGTGTTCTCATTTCGCAATTGGCCTTTGCCCCAACCGCTATACCCTAAAAAAAACCGCAGTTGATCAGGAGTTCTTTTTTTTACAAGTATTGCTTCTTGAAGAGCCTCCAAGTCGCCACCCCAAAAGAGTTTGCTGCCAATCGCTTGCGCATTGGGTAAATCTTTCATGGTATGTACATAAAACAACCTATCGGTATCCACAGGCCCACCTTGATAAATGGGCATGTCAATGGATAATTCAGGGATTAGTTCATTCAAGCTGTAATGCGTGGGCTGGTTTACAACAAAGCCCAACGAGCCTTCATCATTGTGCTCCGCCATAAGAATCACGCTTCTACCAAAAGACGGATCGCCTAGAAGAGATGGATGCGCAATAAGTAATTTTCCTACCATTACACAAAACGAGCTGTTGCCGGAAACTGAAAACCGTTTAAGAGCGCTGCCGTTTCCATACTTTTTTTATTTGGCAATTGCAGTCTGTCTATATAAACATAGCCGTCTGCAACGCTTACATAAAGCTGTTTATCTTCAACTTTAATATGCCCAGGGGTTTCAATGGGTGTTCCGGCTATAAAGTGTGCATTTTGGATTTTCACCTGCACGGTTTCTTCATTGTTCTCCATTAGCGTCCATGCCGTTGGAAACGGGTTTAGGCCATGGATAAAATGTACTATGGTTTGCCCTGGTTTACTCCAGTCAATTTGGGTATTCTCCCGGCTTAGTTTTGGCGCCGTATTGATGGCTGTTGCCTCTTGTTGCGGCATGGGTTTTAATGTCCCCGACGCTAAACCGTTGAGGGTAGCAATAATCAATTCGCCTGATTGGGCTTGCATACGTTCGCTGAGTGTACCCATGGTGTCACTGGCTAATATATCTAGCTTTTTTTGAAGCAAAATGGCACCCGTATCAATTTTAGCATCAATTAAAAAGGTGGTAAGCCCAGACACTTGCTCACCGTTAATTATAGACCAGTGAATGGGCGCAGCTCCTCGATACTGGGGCAGGAGTGATGCGTGTAAGTTAAAAGTGCCAAGTTGTGGTAATTCCCAAACTACTTTGGGCAACATTCTAAAGGCAACAACAACAAAGACGTCTGCTTCTAATGCTTTGAGTTGAGCAACCGTATCTTCTGACGGTAGTTTTTCAGGCTGAAATAGTGGGATATTGTATTCCAGTGCAGCCTCTTTTACAGCAGAGAAGCGTAAGTTTTTTCCACGTCCAGCAGGGCGGTCAGGAGCCGTAACAACGCCAACAAGCTCATGCTGACTCTCCACGATGCTACGCAGCCCGGGTACCGCAAAAGCGGGCGTTCCCATAAAAACTACTCGTAAGGATTTGCTCATATCAGCTTGTATTGGTTTGGTGCGTCTTGTATTACCATCTCTTCTGCACACATTTCGTCTAAAGCCACCGCCAATTGTGTTCTGTCAAATGGCGCATCTTGACTTAACTGTTCCAAAGATAGTGCATCTTCCTGCGTGAGTCTTTGTTTTAGGTAGCTGATTATTTTAGCCATCGGGGTTTTTTCGTCTACGCAGCTAGAGCAGCTACCACATTTTTTTTTATGCGTTTCACCAAAGTAGTGTAGCAATTTTTTTCGGTAACAAGTCTCGGCAGTGGCGTATGCCCAAATGGCACCAGCCAAACGCTTTTTTTCTTCTCTGAGCGTATTTAATTGATGTAATATGGGCATCAAACTTATTTTATCTTCTCGCGGTACATGAAACATAATTCCACTATCTGCATGGAGTTGCTGCACTTCGGCATCGCCTTGTTTTTCTAATTGTTTAATGCATTCAATAGCACTGCTTAAACCCACACCGCTTTTGAGGGCTATTTTATCTAAGTTGATTTCTTGACACCTGTTGGTAATTCCGCCTATGTTTCGCAACAAATAATCCACAAATACATGCTCTTGCTCGATGTGCTTTCGCAGTAGTTTTAAGCTAGTTTTCGGTCTGTTATATTGGGTTAGTGTGAGCAATTGTCCACGCTCCAATACTTTGAGTACGTGATAGGTAGTTCTGTGTTTTAATTCATAGCGCTCACAAAAAAGGGCGTGATTAAATACTAAAATGTCATTTGGTTTTTCGCCATAGGCGATATCAAAATAATGACATAGGTGTTTGTATGTTTTCTTTATGTCCTCAACACTGGGAATACTAGCAGTCGTACTGTTCCATAGTTTTTGATCATCTCCGTTTTCAATAAGCAAAGTGGCTTTTGCTGCACTTCCGTCTCTGCCACAACGCCCAATTTCTTGGTAGTACTGCTCCACACTGAAGGGAAGCGTGGCGTGTACAACTCGTTGTACATTTGATTTGTCAATACCCATGCCGAATGCCGAAGTGGCTACCATAACAGGCATTTTTTCTTGTATCCAGTCTGCTATTCGTTTTTCTTTGGCTAGTGCGCCCCCATGAAAAAAGTTTGTTCGGTGGCCCATATTGTTTAGGTGGGTACTCAATAGTTCAACACTTTTTCTGGTTCCTGCATATACAATTGCAGGCGTGCCTTTTGGTGCTAGGGCTTCTGATATGGCTTCTAGCTTATTTGTTGTTTTCAGCACCTTTAGCTCAATATTTGGCCTGTCAAATGAGTTGGTTATTTGTATGGGTTGCGCTAGTTCGAGTGTCTTGCAAATATCTTCTTTAACCCATTTGGTAGCAGTTGCGGTAAGGGCTATTGTTGGTGTTTTGGAAAGTTTGTTTTTCAGCCCTATGATTTGTCTGTAAGCGGGTCTAAAATCATGTCCCCATTCAGAGATGCAATGGGCTTCGTCAATGGCCAATAGGCAGATTTGCATTTCAGACAACCGATCTTGAACCAAGGGGTGTTGTGCGCGCTCTGGTGATAGGTATACGAATTTAAATTCGCCAAATTTACAATTGTCCAACGCAGTAACGAGGTCGTCTTCGCGCATAGGCCCCGACAAATTCATGGCACGAATGCCCTTTTTTTTAAGACTTTCCACTTGATCGCTCATCAGCGCTATCAACGGGCTTATAACGACACACAGTCCTGGCTTTGTAAGGGGCGGTAGTTGGTAGCACAAACTTTTTCCACCTCCAGTAGGCAATACAACAAGGCAGTCTTTTTTGTCTAAGACAGCGGTTATGGCCTCTTTTTGTCCCGGGCGAAATTCCGAGGCATTCCAATGGCTTTTTAGTACGTCATATATGCCACTTTTCATAGGTGATCCAATATAAAACGAAATCGTTCTTCGATACTCGATTTAGGAACTTCTATACACTGCATGCCAAAATGGGTATAGGTTTCTAACAGGGCTTTATGAAAATGTATTGCTTCCTCAAATACTTCCATGCGCTCGGCATCTTGCGTAAAAATAGCTTCCCATGGCGGAAACACAAAAACGGCATCATAGCAGTAGGTACTGCAATCATTCAGCATACCGCAAGGAACCTCATCTCCAATGGCATTTAGATAGGCTACCACGTCGTGTATGCCCCTGTCGTAGACATGCATTTTATTTTTTTTATCCTCAAAATAGTCATGTAAACGACGCTCAAAAAGGGCTTCACTAAAACCCAGCGGATTGTCTAGGAATGGTTGTGTGGTGCCTTTCGCTAAGGCTTTGCTTATGACGCCTCTAGATACTTCTTCAAAACAATGTATGTCTGGGTGTTGTATGTGATTCAACAGGCTTGTCTTGCCACTTGATGGCCCTCCAGTCAATACGATTCTTTTGTGTTCAAGCATACACAAATGTCGTTAATTGTTGCCTTATCTAAAACTGTATATTTGCATAATGCAACAAAATCCCAAAGACACGCCGTTTTACGAACGATTTCATCAGCAATTATTGGAAAGCAATACCTGGCCTGGTGTTTACGTTTTTAAATTTATTATCCCTTCTTCGGATGTGGACAAAGCGACCTTGTTGGATTTGTTTGAAAACGACAAAGTAACGGTCAATGTAAGGGCTTCTAGGAAAGGGAAATACACCAGTATTTCTATTGCAGGTAAGTTTGGAAGTCCAGATATTATCATTCAAAAACACAAACGGGCTTCGAAAATCCCAAACATCATCCAACTCTAAGTTATTTTTTATTAGTTTTACCTCATAAATTTCCCTTTTGATAGACAACCTTCAATACAACACAGAGCGTTCAATGCTAGCCATTCCTGAATATGGCCGCCACATTCACAAAATGATTCAGCAAGTTTTAGCTGAAGAAAATAAAGAACAACGCAACAAACAGGCCCAAGCCATCATTGGCATTATGGGCAATCTAAACCCACACTTAAGAGACGTCGCGGACTTTCAGCACAAACTTTGGGATCAGCTTTTTATCATGTCTGATTTCAAATTGGACGTTGATGCGCCTTTCCCAAAACCCGATGCCGAAGTACTCGCAGCACCTCCAACTCCTTTGGCTTACCCACAATCGTTCCCTAAATACCGATTCTACGGAAACAACATTAAGGGCATGATTGACGTAATCGTTGATTGGGAAGAAGGAGACTTAAAACAAGCATTGATTTATGTGATTGCCAATCACATGAAAAAATGTTTCCTCAACTGGAATAAAGACACGGTTGATGACCAGGTTATTTTTGGTCATTTGGCCGAACTCTCTGGCGGCAAAATTGTCATCGATGCTAAAGATGAGGTGTTGTCGGCTTCTGAAAACCTAATTCGCCTGACAAACAAGCGTTTTGCCAAGGGTTCAAGAAGCAATACCAAGAATCATAAATACCGAAACCAAAAGCAGCGGCGTAAATAAAATGGGTGCTTTTAAAGTTACTGGTGGTGTATCATTGTCAGGTTCCATACAACCTCAAGGAGCCAAGAACGAGGCACTACAAATTTTATGTGCTGTATTGCTTACGCCCGAGCCAGTAACAATTCACAATATTCCCAATATTATTGACGTGAACAAGCTGATTCAAATTCTTGAAAAGCTTGGTGTAAAGGTGGAAAAACACAGTGACGATAGTTATACTTTTCAAGCCAATAACGTTGATATAGATTACCTTCAGTCCGATGATTTTAAGATAGCTGGTCGTGGTTTACGCGGCTCCATTATGATTGTAGGTCCTCTGTTAGCACGCTTCGGTAAAGGGTTTATTCCCAAACCTGGGGGCGATAAGATTGGACGACGTCGACTCGACACCCACTTTCAAGGTTTTATCAATCTGGGTGCTACATTTCGCTATAACAAGGAGGAGTATTTTTATGGGGTTGAAGCTAAGGAACTTAAAGGCACATATATGTTGCTTGACGAAGCTTCTGTTACTGGAACCGCCAATATTGTCATGGCAGCCGTCTTGGCAAAAGGAACAACTACGATATACAATGCCGCATGCGAACCCTATTTGCAGCAGCTCTGTAATATGCTTGTCCGTATGGGTGCCAATATTTCAGGAATTGGTTCTAACTTATTGAACATCGAAGGCGTTAAATCGTTGGGTGGCACCACACATCGTGTGCTTCCCGATATGATTGAAATTGGTAGTTGGATTGGTTTGGCAGCACTCACCAGAAGTGCACTTACCATTAAAGACGTGCAATGGGATTATCTGGGTCAAATACCAGACGTATTCCGCCGACTGGGAATTACTATTGAAAAAAAGGGTGATGATATGTTCATTCCAGAGCATCCCGATGGATATGAAATCCAAAGTTATATTGACGGATCTGTAATGACCGTATCTGATGCGCCTTGGCCTGGTTTTACTCCTGACCTTTTGAGTATTGTATTGGTGGTTGCAACCCAAGCAAGGGGAAGTGTCTTGATTCATCAAAAGATGTTTGAGAGTCGTTTGTTTTTTGTCGATAAGCTTATTGATATGGGTGCTAAAATCATCTTATGTGATCCGCACCGTGCCAACGTAATCGGCCATGATTTTAAATCATCATTGAAGGCTACCACAATGACTTCTCCAGACATTCGCGCCGGTATCTCTCTTCTAATAGCAGCGATGTCTGCTAAGGGTACCAGTACCATTTTTAATATTGAGCAAATTGACCGAGGCTATCAAGATATTGATACGCGTCTGCGCGCCATAGGTGCAAAAATTGAGCGTATAGCTTAATACTTTTCTAACGTTTAGACACTTTGTTGTTGCTGATGCTGCGTTGTCTGCTACATTTAAAGCGCCCAACTTCTTTACCTCGCTTTTTTAAGTGTTTTGTTTTCCTTCCTTGAACGCGCTTGCGCCAGCGCTTAAAACTGTTTGGTTTTAAGTTGTTTCGCATGATAGTAATCACCTCTTGTTCCTTGAGTCCAAACTGCATGGTGATGGCATCAAAAGGGGTGCGGTCTTCCCAACCCATTTCGATAATCCGATCAATATCTCGTAAACTAAGTTCTTTTTTCATCTATCCATAATGTTTTCTCTGTCCGGCAGCGTATGCATTGCCAATATACGCTTCCGCTCTCTTCGCACGGTAGGATTGCGCTTCATGTGCCACAAAACAGTTGAGGCATGTTTGTATGTTTCTTTAATGGCTACAATTGCTTTAGGATAATCTTTGCCCAACACACAACTGTAGGCTTGTTGTTCAAGTGCCGTCATGGACCAAGGTTCTAACACAAAAGGGGTGGGGAGTTGCGCAAGCTCTGGCACCCACTTACGAATAAAAGCGCCTGCTGGGTCGTGCTCAAGCGCATTTTTGGTTGGGTTGTAGATGCGCACCATGTTAATTCCCGTTTCACCCGCTTGCATTTGAAACTGTGGATAGTGAATCCCGGGTTCAAAATCCAAAAACTGTTTGCCTAAAAACACAGCGCCCATTTGCCATGGTTGCCACAGATGGTGTGTAAAAAATGAAACGACCATGGCGCGCATTCTGAAATTTAAATAGCCCGTTTCAACCACACAGCGCATGCTTGCATCAACGAGTGGAAAACCCGTTGTGCCTGTCTTCCATGCGTTGATATAGTCTGTGTTTACCTCTTTTTTCAGCTGGCGAAAACCCGTGTTTACGCTTTCGAATTCCATGCGGGTTTCCATTTCAAATTTTTGAATAAAATGTGCTTGCCAGCGCAACCTAGATGTAAAGGCATTTAACTGAAATCCGCTAGCGCCTTGGGCTTTTGCTTGCTTGGCACGCTGCCACACATAGCGAACCGAAAGATTACCCCAAGCGATATAAGGCGATACACGCCCACAGTGTGTTCGTGCAGCCTCTGGTTTTGATATGGATTGCTGATATTTTTTATGCCGTTGGCTTAAAAAGCTTTCTAGATAAGCCAAGCCTGTTTTGGTTCCGCCTGCTTGGATGCCCTCTAGCTTTTTAGGTTTAAGTACTTCCTCTGCCAATCCCATGTTTTCAGCTGTTGTAAAGCTAGCCGCAGACGCTTCAAATGATTTGATGGGCTGCATCATATAGCTGGTCCATGTATTGCGCCAACTCTTGCGGTTTTTTATTCCTCTTGTTACGCCATTATTGACGTGTTCTTTCCAGACAATGCGTTTTGACACACACCAATTTTTCACGGCTTTGTCACGGGCATAGGTTGCGTTTAAGCCCGTTTCTTGCATGGAGAACAGCGTATTTATTTTCATGCTAGTCTGAATACTGTCCAAGACTTCTAGCACCTCATTCTTATAGACATGCACTCGGGTGTCAAATTGTTTGAGTGCTCCGTTTAACGCTACCAATGATTGGGCAATAAAATTGTGATGCCGTTTGTGATAGTGTGGATTTTCTTCGAGGCTTGGCTCCATTACATAGAGCAACAGCAGTGGCAAGTCACTGTTTATGGCGTCTTGCAGCCCTTCGTTGTCAAGAAGTCGCAAGTCTCTTTTAAACCAAAAAACGTTAATTTCTTTTTTAGAATGCATCGGGATTTTCCATGATTTGATAAGCCCTTTCTTTGATACGAGCCAATTCCTCTGGATTGATTTTCCCGAGTAGGTTGTACATCATGCCCATGCGGTTGTTTCCACGCAACTCTTCTCTTTTGTCGTCTAAAAAGTTCCAGTACAAACTGTTGAACGGACAGGCATTATCTCCTGTGCGTTGTTTTTTGTCATAACTACAGCTCTTGCAGTAGTTGCTCATTTTGTTCACATAAGAACCAGATGAAACATAAGGTTTTGTGGCTAAAATACCGCCGTCGGCGTACTGACTCATGCCTCTAGTATTGGGCAACTGTACCCACTCTACAGCGTCTGCATAAATGCCCAAGTACCAATCGTCTACTTCATCGGGGTTTGTTTGCAGCAGTAGCGCAAAATTCCCTGTAATCATCAGTCGTTGAATATGGTGGGCATATGCGTGCTCCAAGCTATTTTCAATACTGGTTTTTAGGCAATTCATTTTGGTTTTTCCTGTCCAATAAAAGGCAGGTAGTTTACCGTAGTTGTTTAGTTCGTTTTTCTTTTTGTATTGTGGCATTTCTTTCCAATACAAGCCTCGGATATATTCGCGCCAGCCCAAAATTTGACGCACAAAGCCTTCGATTTGCGATAAGCTTATGCGATCGCTGTTTTTTCGATATGCTGCGATGGCATGCTCGATAACTTCTGCGGGATCGATTAGTTTCACGTTCAGGCTAAAAGAGATGCGCGCATGAAAAAGATTGGTCTCGTCTTGATGCATGGCATCTTGATAGGTACCAAAGTCTTGCAGCAAGTAGGCACAGAAATAATCGAGTTGTGCTAGTGATGCTTCCCTTGTGGTAGCGAAGAGGAACGTATCCTCGTTAAATGTGCCTATGGTGGATATGCCTGCGGCTTTTACCTGTGGATAGATTTCTTTTGCCAAGCTTGCGTCTGGTTTATAGGGGGGCGGTATGGTTCCGCCTTTCCAGGTGTTGCGGTTAAATTTGTCGTAATTCCAACTGCCTCCTTCCGGTTGCCCATCGGTCATAAGGTATTGATGTTTTTTGCGCATATAACGGTAGAAAAACTCCATCACTAAAGATTTTTTTCCTTCGTAAAAGTTCTTTAATTCGTCACGTGTGGTGAGAAAATGTTCCGTGTCATAGGTTTTTGTCGGTACTTCCAATTGGGTGGCAATCGCCTCCAGTTGTTCGTCTAGGCGATACTCGTCTGGCTGTTGGTAGGCAAATTTTTTCGCATGAAGCAGGCTAATGACTTTTTCAATATTTTTTTGCAGGTCTTGGGCGTTTTTCGGATCGTCTATGGCGTAGTAAAGTACCTGATGCCCATCTTCTTCAAGTCGTCTGGCAAAACTTCGCATGGCTGCAAAGAACGCCACCACTTTTTGGATATGGTGTTTGACGTAATCAGTTTCTTGACGCATTTCAAACATTACATAACAAACATCGTCGTTGAGTTCTGTAAACCAAAGATGCTTTTCGTTGAGCTGGTCGCCAAGTATTAGTCGAATTTCCATTAAAATAGCGTTGTTTGAAGCCAGGTTTTTTGGTACTTATTGTTGGGATCGTAGCGCTCAGCTTGCCACGCGACGTTAAATTTTCTGTCTCTGGGGTCATTGCCAACACCAGCGTTGTACATCCAGTTGCCATAATTGCTGTGGATATCGTAATCTATCAGCATGGCTTCAAAGTATGCAGCGCCTATACGCCAATCCAAGTGCCATTCTTTAGCAAAGAAGCTCGCTACATTTTGACGCCCGCGATTGCTCATAAAGCCTGTGAGTGCCAGCTCTCGCATGTTGGCATTTACAAAGGGTTCGGGTGTTGCACCATCAATCCATTGCTTCACATATTTTTGATTTGTTTTCCAGGAATAGTCCTTTTGCAACAGGCCACCAAGCTTAAATATGGCACTGCCGTGCTTCATGGAAATGTATTTGAAATAATCCCGCCAAATAAGCTCAAAAATTAACCAGTAGGTAGAGTCGTTTTTGGCAACCTCTTTTTCATATTTTTTCACCTCGTGATAAATGGAAACAGGGGAAATGGATCCAAATGCCAGCCAGATGGAAAACTTTGAACTGTACTTTTTGCCCAACAACCCATTTCTTGTTTTTTTGTAATAAGATAATTGGTTGGTGTTCCAGAAATAGTTCTCTAGTCGTCCCCAAGCCGCTTTTTCGCCCCCTTCAAATGGAATGGCGGTGCGCTTGTCTACAGTTATGTTTTCATAACCCAAACTGCTTAGCGTTGGTAATTCGGGAACGCTCGTTAATCGATTTTCTTCGGGCATGGGAGATGGAACGGGTAATGCCGATCGCACACTTACGTGCTTTTCACATTTTTTTCTAAACACCGTAAATACTTCCGGTACATCGGCAACTTGCATAGGAATATCGTCTGGGTGGAATAAAAACTGATCGTAATGCCAGTGTTTTTCTATCCCCGTTGGAATTTGCGCGTTGTCATCAAGCTCTTCTTGCGTCCATTCTTTTTGGCCATAAATTGCTGTGACATTGTAGCTTTCTTGCAGTTCTTTTAGCAAGGCCCCCCAACGGCCCACTTTTACCCAAAGGGATATGTTGAGCTTTGCCAAATCTTTTTGAAGTTGTGCAAGCGTTTGCAGCAGGAATGCAGCGCGAAAACGCTCCATTTTTTTAAAACCCCACTGGGTTGGTTGCAGCCAATGTTCGGGTAAGTGGTATACGGCAATAACCCTATCGTGCGCCGCAACGGCTTGCGATAAACTGTGCTGATCTCGCACGCGTAGGTCGTTTCGAAACCAAACTAGTCCTGTTGTTTTTGCTTTTTGCATCTTTTACTACAATATTTAACGTTCTCCCATTCTTTGCTCCATTTCTTTCGCCAAGCAAAAGGCCTGTTGCAAGACACACATATTTTTTGAGGCAAATCAGCTTTTTTTACCCCTCTCATGACGCAAGCCCTGCCTTGTATGTTTCTAAACACCTGAGGCGTGCCATCTTGTGATCAACCATTGGGGTGGGGTAGTCCAAGGATTGGTACTCTGGTACCCACTTTTTTATGTAGGTGTGTTCTTTATCGAATTTTTTTACTTGTTCTGTTGGGTTAAATACGCGGAAATAGGGTGCAGCATCAACACCGCAACCTGCTACCCATTGCCAATTACCCACATTACTTGATTGCTCGTAGTCCAGTAGTTTTTCCGCAAAGTAGGCTTCGCCCCACCGCCAATCAATGAGTAAATGCTTGCACAAGAAGCTGCCTACTAACATCCGCACTCTGTTATGCATAAAACCCGTTTGATTGAGTTCACGCATACCTGCATCAACCAATGGATATCCTGTGTTGCCCTCGCACCATTTTGAAAAGTCTGTCTCATTATTTCGCCATTCAATGCGGTCGTATTGTGGTTTAAAGCTCGCAGTTGTCGTGTGCGGAAAATGCCAAAGAATTTGCATAAAAAACTCGCGCCAAATTAATTCTTTTAAAAAGGTGGGGTTGCTGCTCTTTTTTGCTTTTCGTACCATATCTCTGATCGATACCGTACCAAACCGCAAGTGAATTCCGAGGCGGCTGGTGCCGTCAATCGCTGGAAAATTTCGGACCGCATCATAAGCATCCATTAACGATAAGTTGTAGTTGGGTGTTGGTGCTTGGTGCTTGGGTGTTTCAAAGCCTAATGCTTTGATTGTAGGAATGCTTGGAAGTGCTTTTTTGTGTAGTTTGCTAAGAAGCGGTTTTGTGGGATATTCTGGCAAACCTTGTTCGGCCTCTTTGGCCATCCACACTCTTGAAAATGGCGTATAAACCCTGTAGGGTGTTCCATCTTTTTTGAGTACTTCATGGGGTGCAAAAATTACCTGATCCTTAAATGTTTTAAAAGCAATCCCTTTTTCGGCAAGTACTGTTTTTATTTTTTCATCTCTTGCTGTGGCGTAAGGCTCATAGTCTTCGTTGGTGTAGACTGCTGTTATGTAATGTTCCTCACTCCATTGTGGAATAAGTTCAAGTGGATTTCCTTTTGCCACGCGCATGCTACTGCCATGTACTTCGCTTTCTTTTTGCATTTTGGCAATGTGCTGATGGATAAAATGAACCCGTCCATCATCTTTTGGCAGTTTATCAAGGATGGATGCGTCGAATACAAATGCGGGTAACACCTCATCTGCATCGATAAGTGCGTTATAAAAACCCGCATTATCGTGAAAACGCAAATCGCGACGAAACCAAAATAATATCATCCACCAATGTTTAAAGAAGACATGCCACCATCAAGACCGAGTACTTGTCCGGTCATCCAGCTGCTTTTGTCTGTGAGTAAGAAAGTAGCCAATTGTGCTACGTCCTCAGTTGTACCAATTCTTTTTAAAGGATGCCTAAGGGAAGCCTTTTCTTTTTTGGCATCATTATTTAAAAATCTGTTTGCCAACGGCGTGTCTGTAATGGAAGGTGCAATTACGTTAACACGCACTTTAGGTGCCCATTCGGCTGCCAAAGACCGCGCCAATCCCTCCAAAGCTCCTTTTGATGCCGCTACGCTTGCGTGAAAGGGCATGCCTGTTTGTACCGCTACGGTACTAAACAACACCACACTTGCTTGCTCACTGGCTGCCAATAGCGGCTGAATGCTTTGCAGACAGCGCACGGCGCCCATAACATTGATTTCAAAATCATTTGTAAAGGCCTCAGCTTTTAATCCTCTGAAGGGTCGCAGGTTTATACTTCCCGGGCAATAAGCAAAGCCATCAATTTTTGAGGGCAATTGATCTAAGGGAAGCGTGTCTTCAAGCACATTAAAGGGGATGTGTTTCACTGGCTTGCCAGCCAAACCTTCACGGGTTCTGGAAGCCACAATTATTTCAGATCCCGCTGGAAGTTGGTCAATGATATCACTTCCAATTCCGTAGCTCCCGCCAATTAGTAAATATGTTTTGTTCATGATGTTGTTTTAAAAATTTCGTTTAAGGCTTTTTCTCTATAATCAAAAATTTGCTTCACTTTGAAACGGACAAAAAGCGCATGTGCAAACCAACCTAAGGGGCCTAATGGGAGCTTATAATCTACAATATCTTCCATCATAACCCCGTCGGCTGTTTTGTGTATAAAATGTTTGTGATGCCAAAAAGTATATGGCCCAAATCGTTGTTCGTCAACAAAATAAGCACCCTCTTGTACATGTGTAATTTCCGTAACCCAGCGAAAGGGAATGCCTAAAATCGGGGTCAGCCTGTACTGAATGATCTGTCCCTGGAACATATTACGGTCTGCACCAGAGAGGATATCAAAGCCCATATAGTCTGGCGTAATGCGTTTTAGGTTTTTGGGATCTGAAAGAAATTCCCAAGCTCTTTCCATTGTTATGGGGAGTTCTTGTTTGGAGGTATACTGGTACATTGTGCAGGCTTTTATGCAAATATACCAATTTTGTTTAACGGATTCTACGAAAGATTAAACAAAATTATCAACCAAATTTTTTCTTGAGCGCTTTTTCTGTTTGAATGATGGATATAAAAGGGTAAAGGGTAGCTAAAATAATGGCGATCCATACTGCCGCTTTTCCAGTTTCAAAAAGTATAAATGGGACACATGTCAATAGGCAGTAATAACCTGATTGGATAATATATTTTGATGATTCTTTTTGCGCAAAATCCCAATGCGCTTGACTTCTTTTTGAGCGTGCAGTACGATAGCCATAAAAGTCATTTATTTTTTTGGGGGGATAACGCAATACAAGCTGTCCAGAAATGATGTATATCAGTCCGCAAAGTACACAAACAAGAATTGGTGGATTATCCAACATCTTTTAAAGATACGAAATACTTGAAAAGTACTACGGCAAGTGCCATACCAACAAATGGTGCCGTGAGGTATAGCCACATGGGTTCCCAATGATTCCCAATAAGTGCAGGTCCAAACGATCGCGCCGGGTTCATGGAAGCATTTGTGAGTGGTCCGGCAAACATGGCCTCGAGCAAAATCACACTACCAACAGCCAGGCCTGCTACAGGCCCTATTTCTTTGCTGCCCGTGCTAATATGAAGGATGACGATCATAAGAAAAAAGGACAATAGAAACTCAAGCCAAAAGGCACTTTCATGGGGTATGCTGGGGATGGTTGCGCCAATAAGTATGCTTTTTGGGATAATAGCTTTCACCGCCACACTAGCTGCAACGGCTGCTGTGGTTTGGGTAATTACGTAAGCAGGTACTTTTTTCCAAGAGAAGCGCTTGGCAAGTGCAAAAGCCGTGGTTACTGCAGGATTAAAATGTGCACCAGACTGTGGACCAAAAGCATAAATCATGACCATGACGATAAGCCCCCAAGTTATGGCAACCCCTTCATGAGCAACATCGCCTGTAGTTTCGTTTACAGCCATAGCAGCAGTTCCGCAAAAGACCATTGCAAAGGTTCCAATAAATTCAGCGTAAAGTGCGGTGTAGCGTTTCATGCTGCAAAAATAAGCATGACAAGGTTAGCTAAATGTTATTTATACGCGTTTGCCCGTACTCATCACATAAAGTATGTACGTGAGAATTACAAGAAAGATTTCCCAAAACAAAATATAGTAGGGCCAATCACCAATGATAAGCGGATTGCTAACATCGGGCACATATGCAAGATACATATAGTTGGAATCGATGATGAAGTTCAAAGGCATTACAATCGCTAATAATATGTTGAGGTAAAGTACAACTTTGAGCCAAGAATAGTTTGACAACTCATAGCCCAAGTTTTTGAACATAAATATGGGCAATAGCATAATGCCCCCGTGCGAGAGATAATATTCTAGATATTCGTAATTAGTACCGTCAAAATTATTTATTTGTGGTGTCAAAAAGGCTTGAAATGCACCAATAATACCCGCGTAATATAAAAACTCAAAAAGCCTGTTGTTTTTAGGAATGAACAGTATAAAACAAGCGATGAGGTTTGAAATACTGCAAAGATGCAAGGGCAGGTTATCGCTGACATCCCAGTATCCATTGATGATGTTTCGTGTATGTCCCGTAATGGTGGTGCTGATTAAAAGTAGCGCTATCAGCATCGCCATGCGTAGCTGATGCTTAGCCGACATGCGCTTGCCAACAAACAGATACGTAACCATAATAAAAAGCGTCCATAAACAATTTCTTATCCACTCATCTGAAAGAAATTCAATGATATACGCTTTTGGCTCTGTCATTATTGGTTATTTAAATTAAAAAAGTAAATATATATAATATTGAATACAGAGCGGGTTATGATGCGATTGACGACAGATAGGGGAGTAGTAATTGATACGTTTTTTCAGTAGGCAAACCCACAACATTGGTATAAGAACCCACTATTTTGGACACCCCAATCAGGCCAATCCAATCTTGTATGCCGTAACCTCCTGCCTTGTCCAAAGGTTTGTGGGTTTTGGCATAATGCGTGATGTCCGCTTTTGATAATGTAGCCATGCTCACCTTTGTTGTTTCCTGAATGCAAGTCTGCTTTGTTTTAGAACTCAAACAAACAGAGGTGATAACCTCATGCGTTTCACCAGATAACTTTGACAGCATCTCAATTACATGGGCTTCATTTTTAGGCTTGCCCAGTGCGTTATCGTCAAACCAAACAAGGGTGTCGGCAGTAAGCACCAACTCGTTTAGCCGAAGCTGTGGTTGATGCGCCTTTCCTTTTAATCGTGCTAAAAAATCAGTGATTTCAACGCCTTTTAGTTCTTGCGGATATATTTCCTCCACAGCTAAAACACGTTGCTCAAAGGCCACGCCCATTTGTTGTAAGAGCGCCACACGCCTGGGGGAGCCAGAGCCAAGGAATAATGTATAGGTCATTTGCTGTCGTTGCGGGCATTGGTGAGCGTTCCCCACTTGCCTTGCACCTTTAATACTTGTTCAATTACGTCTCGAACACAACCTTTACCACCGTCCTTGTGTGAGATATAGTCTGCGGCAGCTAAAACTTCTGGAACAGCGTCGTTTGGACAGCATCCAAGCCGTACCAAATTCATGGCTTCTACATCAGGAATGTCATCCCCCATAAAGAGCATATTTTCAAGGGGTATGTTTTTTTCTTTGCTGAAGGCGTGCAGTATAGCTCCCTTTTGATGTGCGCCCAAATACACGTCTTTGACACCCAGTTGATTGAGGCGCATCCTTACGGCTTCGTTGGTGCCGCCAGAAATGATCACAACGCCATAGCCAGCGTGAAGCGCTGCTTTAACTGCATAGCCATCTTTAGTATTCATGGTGCGTATCATTTCACCATCGGGCAAAATGGTAATGCTGCCATCGGTAAATACCCCGTCTACATCGAAAATAAAAGTGGTGATATGTCTAAATTCTTCTTTGTAACTCATTTGTTATGTATTTTGTAAATAGATTGACTCAATGCGCGATACAATACAGCTTCTTCGGCCGTCAAGATATCAATATGTTTTGACTGTGTCTTTTTGTCGTTTCGTATTGCTGGCCCAGTTTGATGTTCTTTTGCATTTGAATCAAGACTTCGGGAAAGCGTCTCTTTGATAATCGGATGGAGCAACGTATGGGGGAGTGCTGCATTTGAAGTGATTTCTTGGCTAATACCCAAAAGGTGGTTGCAAAAGTTATTTGCAAACACAGCTGCTGCGTGGAGGTGCAGACGCTGCTTGGTAGTCACAAAATGAACTTCATTGCTCAATTGCTGCGCAAGCTTTTTGAGTATGTCTAGATCAGTCTTGTCATTTGCCTCCAAACAGATGGGAATATTTTTCCAGCTCAGTTCTTGGTTTTGTGAAAAACGTTGTAAGGGGTAGAACACCCCGCTGCGTTTGTGGGGTGCCAACACATCTATTGGTTGGGCTGCGGCCGTATGCGCCACCAAGGCGTTTGTCTCAAAACTTTGTGCGACTTCCGATATGTAATCATCAGAAATGGTCAAAAGGCAAACATCCACTTCAATGTCATTTTGGAAGCTATTAAAATAGGGTGTGGTGTTTGCTCGTGGCGGATTTTCTTTTCTGCCGATCCACTGCACACACGAAACAGCTTCTAATCCTTCAAAGGCTTTTAAAAAATGTGTGGCAAGGTTACCAGTGCCAAAAAGTGCTATTCGCATCATTGTTCAAAATTACAAATAACTACATACTTGTAAATGACTTTATGTGAATTTCATTAGGTTTGCACAAAATTTGATATGAAAACAAATCAAACGTTCACGATGATCAAGCCCGATGCCGTCGGCAATGGTCACATAGGCGCGATATTGAATAAAATTGCCGAAGCAGGCTTTGCGTTCAAAGCATTAAAGATGACACGCTTGTCTCAATCGGATGCGGAGGCTTTTTATGCTGTTCACAGCGAACGTCCATTTTTTAACGAGTTGGTTTCCTTCATGACCAGCGGTCCTATTGTAGCAGCGGTACTGGAGAAAGACAATGCCGTTGATGATTTTCGTGCCCTAATCGGTGCTACCAACCCTGAAGAAGCAGCAGCAGGAACCATCCGTAAATCTTTTGCTACATCTGTTGGCGAGAATGCCATCCACGGTTCTGACAGCAATGAAAATGCAGCAATTGAGATTGCTTTTCACTTCCCAGAAAGCGAGCAGTTTTAACGCAACACCAGTTTCACAATACAATCTTTTTCTAAGCCCTCATTGAGCATGGCAATGATGTTGTCTTTGCCGTAATTAAGTTCTTCGCGAAGTACAGCGGAAGTAAGACTTACGTATAACGTATCACCTGCCAATTTAACAGATTTGGTATAGGCCTGTACCCCAGCGCCCATGAGTTCAGCCCACAAAGCCGTTACCTTGACATTATCAAGACCCTTTTCCAGCTTGTTTGCAGCTGTAAACTGACGCAGCACGTCTTCTATCGGTTGGGGTTCATCTTTGCGTGTACTCATGGTTGATATTTAACATAATGAAAAACGACACCTCGAGCATCTTTTAGCTTTAATTTATCAGCTGTTAGTGTTGTGATTTCTTCTTGCCAGCTTTGGTTTTGTTTGTTGTACGTAATAATGCATTTTTTTTCCAAAAAAGCAATATGGAACGGCACAAAATCATTTGAGCTGTTGAACTGCTTGTTGAACAGGGGCTTTAGTTTTTTTCTAATCCCTTTTTGGTCATTGAGCTCAAAAAAATCAACATCAACAGTGGATTTGTATTGTTTTTCTTCGCCGCTTGGCGACACCGCTTTGTCAATACGCCAATAGCCATTAAGTCGATCTAGATCTGCCGGCTTTACATCGGGAGTACAGCTTATTAAAAGCAAACACAAAAGGGGGTATGCTGCTCTCATAAGTGATGTAGTTTGAAGGCTTGTTCTGTTTTTTTGATAACGGCTTCTGTCCGTTCGGGATGGGTATCGGTAATAAAGAGTTGGCCAGTAGAGGATTCGTGTACCAGATTGATGATTTTAGAAACACGCTGTTCGTCTAGCTTGTCAAAAATATCATCCAAAAGCAGGATGGGTGTCACCGTTGTAATTTGTTTTAGCATATCAAATTGCGCCAATTTTAGTGCGATTAACAGCGACTTGCGCTGTCCTTGGCTGCCAAATTTCTTGATGGGGTATCCCTCAATCTCAAACACCAAATCGTCTTTGTGGATACCCACGGTGCTGAATTGTGCCATGCGGTCTTGGGTGGCTGCGTTTTCGATTAATTTTCTGAAATCTTCGTTCAATAGTTGACTTTGATAGGATACGCTCACGTTTTCTTCAACACCACTTATGGCGGCATATCGCTTTTTAAACAAAGGTTCAAAGGTGGACAGGTATTCGACTCTCGTTTGATGAATGGGTGATCCGAGAGCTACCAGTTGCTCGTTGTAGATTTCTAATGTTTCATTTGCACCCTGTCCATACCGCCCCATTTGTTTTAGTAGGGCATTGCGTTGTTGTAGTATTTTTTGATACTGGATAAGCTGATGCAAATAGGTCTTATCAGCTTGTCCAATCAGGCGGTCGATAAAGCTCCTTCTGGTTTGGCTGCCTTCGTTGATTAGGTCTACGTCAGCGGGAGAAATCATTACGGTTGGTAGGAGGCCAATGTGTTCGGATAGCTTTTTGTATTTCTTGCCGTTGCGAATAAATACTTTGGAGGCTTCGCGTTTGAGCATACATTCGATGCGTTCCGTGCGGTCATCGCGCTCAAAGTGGCCTTCAACTCGCATAAAGTCGGCCTCATGTTGTATCGTGTGGGCGTTTACAGCCGAAAAATAGCTACGCCCCATGGCTAGATGATAAATGGCGTCTAGCGTATTGGTTTTTCCTTTTCCGTTATTTCCAACAAAACAATGAATGGGCGCATCGAATGTATAACTTGCATTTGATACGTTTTTATAGTTGGTAATCTCGATGGCGTTAAGACGCAAACTGCTCATAAAACAACGTATATTTAAGAAGCATCCAAAATAAACATTTTGGCGGCAAGGTGTATTGGAATAAAAATTTTATTTTTGCGTCCATAACATTTTAAAATGGCTACGTACAAAAAACGCGGAGGTAAACCAAAAATGCCCCAACAACATTCACCAGAGCAAGAGAGTGTAACAGCTGAAGTATTTTCAACGCTTGACACTTCTGCAGGTCGTGCAGAGGCTTGGGTGTCTCGAAACCAGAACTATATCCTATCCTTTATTGGCCTCGTGGTCGTTGGTGTATTCGCTTATTTAGGCTATGAAAACTATGTGGCTAAGCCCATGCAAGAGGAGTCTACCAACCTCATGGCACAGGCGCAAGCCTACTTTAACGAAGCTATGGAAGATCCAACCTTGCAAGATTCTTTGTTTGTACGCGCTCTTGAAGGAGACGGCCAAAACCCTGGATTTATTGAAATCATCAACAGCTATGGTGGTTCTGCGGCTGCTGAAATTGCCACTTACAACGCTGGCATGATATATCTTCAGCGCGGCGAATACGATTTATCCATTGATTATTTAGAAGATTTTTCTGCTAACGACCCCATATTGGGCGCACTTGCGCTTGGCGGAATCGCAGATGCATTCACGGAGCTAAATCAGCTAGAAGATGCGTTAGGCTACTATAAAAAAGCGGCTAATTATGCAGACAACGATCTGACAACACCTCTTTTTTTACTTAAAGGTGCTCAGGTAGCCTTAAGTTTAGATGCCAAGTCTGACGCTGTATCCATGCTTGAGACCTTAGCAGCAGACTATGCAGCAACTCCTCAGGCAACACATGTTGAGGTGCTATTAGCCCAAGCCCAAAACTAGTATGGCAACGGCACAACACGGTCCTTTGAATTTGGATGCGGTGCCTAGCGCAGCCGCCCTTCGAATTGCCGTTGTTGTCTCTGAATGGAATGCTGAAATAACAGAAAATTTATATCAAGGCGCCCACGCTGTACTTGAGCAAAAGGGATGTTCTGATATTCAGCGCATAGATGTTCCGGGCAGTTTCGAATTGGTTTATGGATGCAAAGCAGCCATGCATGCGGGTTTCGATGCTGTTATTGCATTAGGGAGTGTGATAAGAGGAGAAACAGCTCATTTCGATTATGTGTGTGAAGCCGTGGCTACAGGAATTAAAGACCTTAATCTTCAAGGCAAATCGCCCGTTATTTTCGGAGTACTTACCGATGACACCTTGTCACAAGCACAAGCCAGAAGTGGTGGAAAGCTAGGGAATAAGGGTGCAGAAGCTGCTGTTGCTGCCATAAAGATGGCAACGCTTGCTATTTAAAATACTTTAAAGGAACCCACAACATACCAAAACATTCTCCTTTTGCTTTACCAAGGTGTTTGTGGTGGATTTTGTGCGCGCGCCTTACGCCTCGCGCATAGCGGTTGTTGGCATTACGCCATATTTTAAATCGCTGATGAATAAAAATATCGTGCACCATAAAGTAGGCCAATCCATAAGCAAAGATGCCTATGCCGATGGCTAGACCTGGCGTAAAACCATATTCTCCCCATAGTATTACGCAACCCATACTTACGACTGCATAGAAGATAAAAAACAGGTCATTGCGTTCAAACCAAGAGTTGTGGTCTTTGTGGTGGTGGTCTTTGTGAAGCGACCACAAAAAGCCATGCATGATATATTTATGGCTAAACCAAGCCATAAACTCCATGATAAAAAACGTTAGAAAAAATACACCAATTTGAGCAATCAGGGACATGGTCTTATCTTATAGTAAATTAAATTGATAACGTATAAATGAACGCGCCAACACATCTGCTTTTTGATAATTCGGCACGCGAATTCGTTTGGATTTTATCTGTATTGAAGGCGTTTTTTTAAGTTTTTTGAGCAGGCGTAAATAATATTTATAAGCCGTGTAAACACCAAATTTAGCATCATCTGGCAATTGAAAAATACCTTTCAATCCAGCTTTAAAGTCAGCTTCAATTTCGTCGATTATAGCCTGTTTTGATTCTTCATCAAAAGCATTCATATCAACATTAGGAAAATAGGAGCGTTCGAGATGTTCGTGATCTGCTTTCAGATCTCTTAGGAAATTAACTTTTTGGAAGGCCGAACCCAAACGCATGGCAGAACCTTTCAAAGATTCAAATAGGGCATTGTCTCCTTTGACAAAAACTTTTAAGCACATAAGACCTACTACATCTGCAGAGCCGTATATATACGCTTTATATTCTTCGTCGCTCAAATATGTTTTTTTAGATAAATCCCATTGCATGCTTTGCATAAATGCATTTATGTATTCACGGTCAATGTTGTAGCGGTGTACCGTTTCTTGAAAGCTATTTAGAATAGGATTTAGGCTAATTTTTTCTGTCAGTGCTTCTTCTAACGATCGCTCAAAGCGGGCAAACAATTCCGCTTTATTATAATCGTGGAAGGAATCCACAATTTCATCAGCGAAACGGACAAACCCATAAATGTTGTAAATGTCTTGACGGATTTCGCTTGAGAGTATGCGGGTTGCAAGTGAAAAAGATGTACTGTAAGATTCAGTAACGAGTTTACTGCTCTGGTGAGAAACTTGATCGAATAGCGTTTTCATATTTTTTGCCTTGATGCTTGTAAATATAAAATAATTATCGTGTCAATTTACCCTAAGGGCATAAAAGGTTTAGTATTTGCTAAACAACATTCAACGCATAAATCACATCATCAATAGAACTAAATTTACGCATTTTATGAGGCATTTCATCTGAAATGAACTGAACTTGATAGCCTAAAATCCATAATTCACTATCAATATTTTCAATAATTTCTGAATTAAAAGTATTTAAATATGATTCAATTTTATCTTGGGCAGGCTCAATAGTGAAATAGGAAATAAACGTTATGGGTTCACCTATGTCGATTAGATTGCTTAAACTTTCAATTGGAACGGACTGCCCTAAGAACACACATTGAAAGCCATTGTTAAGTACCTCGTATTGCAGGTACAATAACCCTAACTCGTGAATTTCATTATCCGGCAGGAATAAAACAAATCTTCGATCTGTTCTGCGTGTATATTTTTGCTGTAAATCCTCGCACATGGCGTGAATTTTTTGCTTTACCAAGCTCGTAATAAAATGTTCGTGTGACGGACTGATGGAATTTGTGAGCCACAATACGCCCAATTCGTTCATTAATGGAACAAATACGTTTTTGAATATTTCACTAAATGAAAACTGTTCCAATAAATCGTTAAACGTTTTCGTAAACAACCGTTGATCGAAATTAATCATGGCTAGTTTAAACAAGCCTATCGACCAATCGTCTGCG
Organism: Flavobacteriaceae bacterium; assembly: GCA_002862705.1. Taxonomy (GTDB): domain Bacteria; phylum Bacteroidota; class Bacteroidia; order Flavobacteriales; family Flavobacteriaceae; genus UBA7446. The sequence goes on along the minus strand of PKDU01000039.1, from coordinate 13,063 downwards.
TTTTTGTTTATGGTGAGCTTGTGAACGTTTTCATTTATTTCTTGTTGGCTAAGAGATGCTATTCTAGAAATCTTATAGCCATTATTGTATAAAAGGGTTACGTTGAGTAATTTCTGAAGGTTTTCAAGATTGTAGAGGCGTATGTTGGTGTCGGTTCGTTCGGGCTCAAATAGGTTGTAACGCTTTTCCCATATGCGAATGGTGTGTGCCTTAATTCCTGAAAGATGCTCCAGGTTTTTGATACTAAAATTACTTTTAACGCGATCCATTTGTTTAATGTTTTGTAAACACTGTTAAACAAAATTACAAAAAAAAAAGATATAAAGCGCTGAAAATAAAAGAAATAAAGAAAAGTGCGCACGAGAGGAATCGAACCTCCACGGGATTTAACTCCCACTAGGCCCTCAACCTAGCGCGTCTACCAATTCCGCCACGTGCGCTTTTGAATGAGGAAGTGACTTGGCTGGGGTTCGAACCCAGGACCCTCTCCTTAAAAGGGAGATGCTCTACCAGCTGAGCTACCAAGTCTGTGGTTGTGACTTGGCTGGGGTTCGAACCCAGGACCCTCTCCTTAAAAGGGAGATGCTCTACCAGCTGAGCTACCAAGTCAAAATTTGAAGGTGCAAATATAGGCGCATTTTGACGATTATTCAAAGATTAAATTACCCTAAATTTGCAACCTGCAATACTTTAAAATATGGCAACTTCTTTTTCTAACCCTAACGCAATCATATTAATAGGATACATGGGCAGCGGTAAGTCTACGGTAGGACGTATGCTTTCACAGAAACGCAACCTCTTATTTGAAGACCTAGACGATGTGATTGCCCATGATGCAGCTGCTTCAATTCCTGAACTGTTCATTGAAAAGGGCGCTAAATCTTTTAGGGAATTGGAACACCAAACACTTAAAAAAGTACTTAAAAGTGCTGCCAATAAAGTCATTTCTTTGGGCGGTGGCGCTCCTTGTTATTACGACAACATGGCACTTGTGGCGGCCACTACTCCGCATGTTTTTTATCTCAATGCATCACACAAGACGTTAGCGCAACGCCTTTTTCCTGAAAAAAAAGGCCGTCCTTTAATTGCACATGCCGAGACGGAGGAAGCCTTGCAATCGTTTATTGCAAAGCATTTGTTTGAACGTCAAAGCTTTTACAGGCAAGCCAATCACATTATTTCAGTAGACAACAAATCGATTGAAACGGTAGTGGCAGAAGTTGGAAAATTAATCTAGTACGGCAGTAAATCCGTTGGGACCCACCTGAACAGCCAGATTCTCGTTTATAGAAGTTGACAGTGATACTCCTTTAAAATCGGCTTTAATGGGAAATTTCTTGTGGTTTCTGTCAAGCAATACAGCTGTTTTGCACTGCTTAAGCGGCACGCTTAAAAAATGTCTCACGGCATATATTAAGGTTGTGCCTGTGTGAAGCACGTCATCGACCAGCACAACCGATTTGTTTGTGTAATCTTTTGCAGCAAGTGTGGTCTGAATGGGATTAAGCGGATTTTTTTTATCTATTTTGATCTCACAACTTAAAATTTCTTTTGCAGAATTGGCTTTTAGGTGGTGAACAATACGTTCAGCTACCGCATAACCATTGGCAACGATACCTGCAATGATGATGGTTTTGTTCTCGCCATTGGCTTCAAGAATCTGATAGGCGATGCGTTCCAGCTTGTGCTCAATTTGTTCCGATGTCAAAATAATTTCACTCATAGCACAAAAATACACAATATACCTTAGGCATCATCATCTAAAAAATCCTCAAGGTCTCTTCGGTCTTTTTTGCTCGGCCTGCCAGCGCCTTTGACCCTCGACAAGCGTTGATTCTCATCTGCAGCATGCTTGAGATCCAATGCTTTTTGTGGGGTGATGTCTTTGCAATATTGGGGTACGAGTTTTGCGCCAACACGACTCTTGGGAAGATCTAACACATAGATTTCAATAGTGAGTTGTTGACGTCGCATGCTAATTTTATCTGACACATAAACTTCCCGTGAAGGTTTTGCGTTTTGGCCACCAAGCTGTACATAGCCCTTTCTACAGGCCGTACTGGCTGCATTTCTTGACTTGTAATAGCGGACCGCCCAAAGATATTTGTCTATTCGCATGTTTATAATATTGCTTCGCAATAATACACTAAAATTGTATCTTGCGCTTTAAATCTTATGGATGAAAATACTAAAACCTTTTTTTGGAATTGTATGCCTACTTGTATTTGCTACTGCCTGTGAAGAACAGCAGCGTGGTTTTCGAGAGCCGCCTCGTGACTACGAACCCCAACGCGCGGTGGATAACGACTCCTTACTTAGCTTTTTGCAAACACGCTTCTACAACTATGAGGAATATGCAACTGCTGCAACCAATGAGCAAGTAACATTCACCATTGATACCATTCAAGGGGACAATGCCAATAAAACGCCGTTGAGTGACCAAGTTGAAGAACTCAATTTTAGAGTTAAAGATAACGATGGTGCATACGTTGACCACACCGCCTATGTGCTCAAAATACGCGAGGGCGTGGGAACCGCACCAACTGCTGCAGATAGCGTTTTTGTTGCCTATAAGGGAATGCTACTTAACTTGAGTAGATTTGACGAAAGAACCAATCCCGTTTGGTTTGAATCACTTTCTGTGGTAAAAGGCTTTAGCGCCCTAATGCCATACATTAAAAGTGCAGCAGCACCTACCATTAATTCGGATGGTACCTATGCCTTTGATGGGTTTGGCTCCGCTGCTATTTTTATGCCCTCTGCTTTGGGGTATTACAACGACTCAAGAAGCGTTCCGGCTTACTCGCCACTTATTTTTGCTGTAGATTTATTTACCTACAACACCACAGATCACGATGGCGATAGTGTCCCTACGCACCTTGAAGACTTAGACGGCGACAATTATTTTGATGACGATACGGATAGCGATGGTCTACCCAATTTCCGTGATGATGATGATGACAATGACGGCATACTAACGCGCACTGAGTATGACGCGAATAACGACGGCATAGCCGATGACACGGATAATGACGGTACGCCGGATTATCTAGATAAAGACTAGGCTTTCTTAGCCAAAACTTCTTTAGCTTTCTTTACGATAGATGCAGCATTTAAGCCGTATTTCTCCATTAGTTGCGCAGGCTTTCCTGATTCGCCAAAAGTATCTTGTGTGGCAACAAAAGCTTGTGGGGTAGGATGCTGCTCCGCCAATACACGAGCAACGCTTTCTCCAAGTCCACCCAAGTAGTTATGCTCTTCACAACTTACCACTGCACCTGTTTTTTTAGCCGATTGCAAAATAAGGGCATCGTCCAAAGGTTTGATGGTGTGTATGTTGATTACCTCAGCGCTGATGCCTTGCTTATGTAGGCTTTTTGCAGCTTCTAAAGCTTCCCATACAAGGTGACCCGTGGCCACTAATGTCACATCAGTACCTTCTTGAAGTAGTATTCCTTTTCCAATTTCAAAAGGCAAATCGCTAGTGAAATTAGGAACTGCAGGACGTCCAAAGCGCAAGTAAACAGGACCGTTATGTGCTGCTATTGCATGTGTTGCTTTTCGCGTCTGCTCAAAGTCACAGGTGTTGATTACGGTCATACCTGGAAGCATTTTCATCAACCCTAGGTCTTCTAGAATTTGGTGTGTTGCGCCATCTTCGCCTAGTGTGATACCAGCGTGTGAAGCACATATTTTTACATTCTTGTGTGAATAGGCAATCGATTGACGGATTTGATCGTATACACGACCTGTTGAGAAGTTAGCAAAGGTTCCTGTAAACGGAATTTTACCTCCAATGGTCATGCCTGCTGCAATACCCATCATATTGGCTTCTGCAATACCTATTTGGAAAAAACGTTCTGGGTGTGCGTCTTTAAAAGCATTCATCTTTAACGAGCCTGTAAGGTCTGCGCACAAGGCCACGACATTTTCATTTTGATCGCCGATTTCTGCTAAACCAACGCCAAATCCAGAGCGTGTATCAATTTTATCTGTAAATGTATACTCTTTCAATCCCATCTTAATAATCTCCTAAAGTTTCTTCATTTTGTGCCAGTCCTATGGCCAGTTGTTCGTCGTTTGGTGCTTTACCGTGCCATGCGTGTGTATGCATCATAAAGTCAACGCCGTTGCCCATTACCGTGTGTAGTAAAATTGCAACAGGCTTTTGCTTGCCCGAGGCTGCTTTGGCTGCTTCAAATCCTGCTAAAATAGCTGGAACATCATTGCCTTTTTCCACATTGATTACGATCCAACCAAAAGCTTCTAGTTTGGCACCAACGTCGCCAAGCGGCAAAACGTCATCTGTACTTCCGTCAATTTGTTGTTTGTTGTAGTCAATGGTCGAAATAAGATTGTCTATTCCCTTGCCTCCTGCAAACAAGATGGCTTCCCAGTTTTGTCCTTCTTGGAGCTCGCCGTCGCCGTGTAGGCTATAGACCATATGTTTGTCATTGTTGAGTTTTTTTGTTTCAGCAGCACCTATGGCCACGGACATGCCTTGTCCAAGTGAACCAGAAGCAATACGAACACCCGGAAGCCCCTCATGCGTAGTGGGATGTCCTTGTAAGCGGGAATTTAATTTTCTAAAAGTTGCAAGTTCTGAAACGGGGAAGAAGCCGCTACGTGCCAAAACACTGTAAAAAACAGGTGAGATGTGCCCGTTTGACAAAAAGAAGAGGTCTTCGTTTTTACCGTCCATGCTAAAGTCGGTAGAGTAGTCCATAACATGTTGGTAGAGTGCAACGAAAAATTCAGCACAGCCCAACGACCCTCCGGGATGACCCGAATTTACTTGGTGTACCATACGCAAGATATCACGGCGCACCTGTGGTAAAAGCTGTTCTATAGATTCAATGGATGCCATAAAAAATAAATTTTCTCAAAAATAAAACTTCACTTCCAGCTAACACCATTATTTTGTCATTATTTCTACTAAAAAAATGAACAGTTATTAATAACTTACATACAGCCTTGTGTTGTGTATATTTGACAGGTGAAATTTTCATTACTACATACCGATACCGCTTCAAAAGCTAGGGCAGGCGAGCTCACTACCGACCACGGAAAAATAGCGACCCCTATTTTTATGCCTGTAGGAACGGCAGCCACCGTAAAGGGGGTACATCAACGTGATTTGGCAGCAGATATTAATCCCGATATCATCTTGGCCAACACCTATCATTTATACCTAAGGCCTTCCATGCCCATTTTAGAGCAGGCAGGCGGTATTCATAAGTTTATGAATTGGGAACGCCCCATATTGACAGACAGCGGAGGGTATCAAGTATACTCTTTAGCAGATAACCGCAAAATTACCGAGGAAGGCGTCACCTTTAAATCACATATCGACGGCTCCAAACATTTTTTTAGTCCTGAGCGGGCTATGGACATCCAAAGAAGTATCGGTGCGGATATCATTATGGCGTTTGACGAATGTACGCCCTACCCATGCCCCTATGATTATGCCAAAAACTCCATGCACCTCACGCATCGTTGGCTTATTCGCTGTCAAGAGCACTTTGAAAAAACAACACCTGTATACGGATACAACCAAACGCTTTTTCCCATCGTGCAAGGAAGTGTGTATACCGATTTACGGGTGCAGTCGGCCGAATTTATCGCAAGCACCAACGCACCAGGAAATGCCATTGGGGGCTTGTCGGTAGGAGAGCCTCCCGAGGAAATGTATGCCATGGCTGATGCGGTTTGTGCCGTCTTGCCTGAAGACAAGCCACGTTATTTGATGGGTGTTGGCACACCGATCAATATTTTGGAGAACATCGCCTTGGGTGTAGATATGTTTGATTGTGTCATGCCCTCAAGAAATGCGCGCAACGGTATGTTGTTTACTTCAGAAGGCAGCATCAACATCAAAAATAAAAAATGGGAAAACGATTTTTCACCCATCGATCCCATCGGTAGTAGTTTTGTTGATTCCGCATACAGCAAAGCTTATTTACGTCATTTATTTGCTGCAAATGAGCTGTTGGGCAAGCAAATCGCCACCTTGCATAACCTCTCCTTCTATTTGTGGTTGGTGCGCCAAGCAAGAAAGCATATTTTAGCCGGAGATTTTGCATCTTGGAAAAACACCATGGTGCGTCAAATGGATAAGCGCTTGTAAAATGAAGTTGTTAGACCTATATATCATCAAGAAATACATCAGCACTTTTACAGTCATGTTGGTGTTGTTTATTCCGATAAGTGTATTGGTTGATCTCGCTCAAAAAATTGACAAATTTAAACAACACGAACTCTCAACTACTGAGATTTTATCTCATTATTACGATTTTGTTTGGGTATTTGGGTACCAGCTATTTCCCATATTCTTGTTTTTGTCAGTGATATGGTTCACTTCAAAATTGGCAAGTAATACAGAAGTAATTGCCGTGTTGAGTTCTGGGATTTCTTTTTACAGATACCTGCGTCCTTTTCTTATATCCGCATCCATCATCGCCGTACTGGCTTTTGGTGCGAGTATGTTTTGGGTGCCCAATGCCAGTGAAAGCTACAACAGCTTTAAGTACGAATACATCAGTAAAGGAAGAAAGGTACTGTTGACGGAAAATATTTACAAGCAAATAGGCGATAACGATTTTATATACGTCAGTAATTATAACGCAAACCGACAGGTGGGGTATAATTTTACATGGGAGCATTTTGAGGACAACCAATTGGTATACAAGATAAAAGCCCAAAACATCCGATGGGTAGAAAAAGACAGCATTCACCGCCTGTCGCAATTTTTCCAGCGCACCATTACAGACGATCGGGAGGTTATTCGAAAAGAGGCACGTCTTGATACGTTGCTCAATTTGGATCTAAATGCCATGGCCCCTGTTACCTACAAAGCACAAACACTCAATTTTTTTGAGCTAAATGAATACATTAAGCAAGAGCGTGAAAACGGAAGTCCGTTAATTAACAGCCATTTGTTGGTGCGCCACAAGCGGTGGTCACTTCCCATTTCTGCCTTTATCCTAACGCTGATTGCGGTGGCGGTAGCGTCTTTTAAAAAGCGTGGCGGTATGGGCATTAACTTGGCCATGGGCATTATATTGGCTTTCCTTTATATCTTTTTTGATAAAATATTTGAAGTCATGGTTGAGAAATCAAACTTCACCCCTTGGTTAGCCGCATGGATTCCCAATGCCTTATTTGCTGTACTCTCTATTTATTTATTGCGCTATGCGAAGAGATAAGTTATTCAGTACCTTTCACTTTCACTTTATTGTCATCATTTTTGGCTTCACAGCCGTTTTGGGTGCTTTGATTAGCGTCTCGGCCATTCCCTTGGTATGGTATCGCATGACACTGGCAACCCTAGGTTTGGGGGTGGTACTTTGGTTGTGTAAGCACAATTTTCGCATAAGCAAAACCATTGCTTGGGTGGCTGTTGCGAGCGGGGTGCTTATTGCATTTCATTGGATTACTTTCTTTGGGTCTGTCAAGGTTTCAAACGTTTCCGTAACCTTATCGGTACTTTCTTCGGGTGCTTTTTTAACTTCCTTGCTCGAGCCTATTTTCTACAAGCGAAAAGTGATTGGCTACGAGGTGTTTTTTGGACTCCTGGTAATTCTTGGATTGGTATTGGTCCTTGGCACAGGAACCACACATTTAGCGGGCTTTCTTTATGCAGGCATCTCAACTGTATTGGCCGTATTGTTTACGCTGCTCAACGGTAAGTATGTTGCCAAAACCGATCCGTATGTATTGTCTTTTTACGAACTTTTAGTGGGCGCCCTGGTGGTCACTTTGGTATTGGCTTTTCAGGGCTCTTTTACCGCTGAATTCTTTGCTATTTCCAAGCAGGATTTGTTGTGGCTGTCTATTTTAGCATTTGTTTGTACGTCCTATGCTTTTGTTGTCTCCATTGTAGTAATGCGCCACCTAACGCCCTACTCCATCATGCTTGGCATCAATATGGAACCTGTTTACGGAATTGCCTTGGCCTATGCCATTTTTGGAGAAAAAGAAGTGATGCATACCGGCTTTTACATCGGATTGGTTTGCATACTTACGGCTGTCTTGGCCAACGGTATTTATAAATTAAGGAGAGCAAAAAAAACGGCTCTTCCCCTTGCTCGGAACCCAAAATAAGTATATTTGTTTTGTACTAAGATTACACTATGGAGTATTTAGACTTTGAAGAACCCATAAAGGAATTAGAAGACCAATTGCTCAAATGTCAAGTCATTGGTAACGACAGCGAAGTAGACGTTACCGAGGCCTGTAAAAATATCGGAGACCGTCTGGTTGAGCTCAAAAAAGAGATTTACACCAACCTAACCCCTTGGCAGCGTGTTCAGGTTTCAAGACACCCTTCAAGACCTTATACCCTGGATTATATCAACGCCCTTACGCAGGGTAGTTTTTTAGAGCTGCACGGCGATAGAACGGTAAAAGACGACAAAGCCATGATCGGTGGTTTGGGTAAGATTGGAGATCAAAGCTTTATGTTCATTGGACAACAGAAGGGATACAACACCAAAACACGTCAGTATCGCAATTTTGGTATGGCAAATCCCGAGGGCTACCGCAAGGCGCTACGTCTAATGAAATCTGCCGAAAAATTTAATGTGCCTGTTGTTTGCCTTGTCGATACGCCCGGCGCATACCCCGGCTTGGAAGCTGAGGAGCGCGGACAGGGTGAAGCCATTGCACGTAACATATTGGAAATGTCTCGCCTTAAGACACCTATTATAGTGATGGTTATTGGCGAAGGTGCTTCTGGCGGCGCATTGGGCATAGGTGTGGGTGACCGCATATTTATGCTAGAAAACACATGGTACTCTGTTATTTCTCCAGAATCCTGCTCTTCTATTTTATGGCGCAGCTGGGAATACAAAGAGCAAGCGGCTGAAGCACTAAAGCTTACGGCCAAAGACATGAAACGCCAAAAGCTCATTGATGCCATTATCAAGGAACCCCTTGGAGGCGCGCATGCCAATCGTGAGGCCATATTTGATACGGTTCGCAAAACCATTTGCAAAGCCTATAAGGAATTACAAGAACTCCCAATCGACGTACTCGTACAAGAACGTATGGACAAGTTTTTTGCCATGGGCGTTTACGATGAATAATGTTTAGCTTTTAAACAATTTTAAGCGGGTTATTAACCAGGCTGTTGTTCGTTAGTTTTTCACTTTTTCTAAAAATATCTGCCGCCATTTGTGTAGTTTAGTGTCATGGAAAAAAAGAACCCCATGCCGTCTATAGTGTCGCCGTCCACGGTTGTTCCAATGGAACGTGGAAAGCTGCCACCACAGGTTATTGACTTCGAAGAAGTCGTGCTTGGTGCCATGATGATTGATAAAAAAGGGGTTGATGAGGTCATTGATATTTTACAGCCCGATGCCTTTTACCGCGAGGCACATCAGCATATTTTTTCCGCAATGGTCAAGCTTTTTGAAAATTCAGAGCCCATTGACCTTTTGACCGTATCGGCTCAATTAAAAAAAGACCAAAAGCTAAATCAAGTAGGAGGTGATTTTTACCTCATTCAGCTTTCAAAAAAAGTATCTTCCTCTGCGCACATTGAGTACCATGCGCGCATCATCCTTCAAAAATTCATTCAGCGCAGCCTCATTAAAATTTCAAGTGAAATTATCGAGGAGGCTTATGACGAAACCAAGGACGTTTTTGACATGCTCGACAAGGCAGAGGCCAAACTCTATGACGTCAGTCAGGGGAACCTCAAGACTTCTACCGTGAGTGCGCAAAGTTTGGTTATCCAAGCCAAGAAAAAAATTGAAGAGATTGCCAATCAAGAGGGGATGAGTGGTGTGCCCTCTGGCTTCCACGCCGTAGACAAACTGACTTCTGGTTGGCAAAACAGTGATTTGATCATTGTTGCTGCCCGACCGGGTATGGGTAAAACGGCCTTTACGCTATCCATGGCGCGAAATATTGCCGTGGACCAAAATATTCCCGTTGCTTTTTTCTCTCTAGAAATGTCTTCGGTACAATTGATTACCCGTCTTATTTCTTCTGAAACAGGACTTAGTTCAGAAAAGCTTCGAACCGGAAAAATGGAAGACCACGAGTGGAAACAGCTCAATGTGAAGGTTTCTGATTTAGAAAAAGCACCGCTCTACATTGACGATACGCCTTCGTTGTCCATCTTTGATCTTCGCGCCAAAGCCCGGCGGCTGTCCTCGCAATACGGCATTCGCCTAATCATGATAGATTACTTGCAGTTGATGACGCCTGGTGGAAGCAGCAAGGCGGGTAACCGAGAACAAGAAATCTCGACCATTTCCCGAAACTTAAAGGCACTCGCCAAGGAATTGGAGATTCCCGTTATTGCGCTGTCACAGTTGTCGCGTGCGGTAGAAACACGAGGGGGCAGCAAGCGCCCACAAATTTCTGACTTGCGTGAGTCTGGTGCCATCGAGCAAGATGCCGATTTGGTAACCTTTATCTACAGACCTGAGTATTATAAGATTGACGAATGGGACGATGAAGAGCGTTCACCTGCGGCAGGACAGGCAGAATTTATCGTCGCAAAACACCGTAATGGTGGATTGGACAGCATACGCCTAAAGTTTATCGGAAACCTTGGTAAGTTTGACAACTTGGATCAATTTGACGCTCCGGTTGAGTTTCAATCCAAAATAAATGCAGGGGATGAACCCTTTGATGCACCGCGTACCAATCCAGACCAAGCGTTTGGAATGGACGACGAGGATATGCCGTTCTAGCTAATAGCTTATTTTACTTTATCGACAACTGCCTTAAAAGCATCTGGATGGTTCATGGCCAAGTCGGCCAATACCTTACGGTTCAATGCAATATTGTTTGCACTTACCTTACCCATAAATTGTGAATAGGACATGCCGTGTAGTCTAGCACCAGCGTTGATACGAGTGATCCACAGGGCACGGAAACTACGTTTTTTGTTTCTGCGATCGCGGTATGCGTAAAGCATCGCTTTATCAACAGCGTTTTTGGCAACTGTCCAAACGTTTTTTCTACGACCAAAGTACCCTTTGGCTTGTTTTAAAATTTTCTTTCTTCTTGCGCGTGATGCAACTGCATTTACTGATCTTGGCATAATGTAGTATTGGTGAAGCAGGCGGAGAATCTCACTTTTAAAGCCGACTTCAGGTTATTTTTATTTTAAACGAAGTTGTTCTTTGATGTTATCGGCGTCGCTTTCATGCACCAACCCACTGTGTGTTAGCTTGAGTTTACGCTTCTTGGATTTTTTAGTCAAAATATGACTCTTAAACGCGTGTTTGCGTTTGATCTTTCCTGTGCCCGTAAGCTTAAAGCGTTTCTTAGCACTCGATTTTGTTTTCATTTTAGGCATAACTACTTCCTTTTATTTTTTCGGATTCAACAACATGATCATCCGTTTTCCTTCTAATTTTGGCAACTGTTCTACTTTGCCATAGGGCTCCAAATCTTGTGCTAATCTAAGCAACAGGATGTGGCCTTGCTCTTTAAAAACGATTGAGCGTCCTTTAAAAAATACAAATGCCTTAAGCTTTGCACCTTCTTCTAAGAACTTGATTGCGTGTTTTTTCTTAAACTCGTAATCGTGCTCGTCGGTTTGCGGCCCAAACCGAATTTCTTTTAACACCACTTTCGAGGCGTTTGCCTTCATTGCCTTTTCGCGCTTTTTCTGCTCGTAAAGGAACTTCTTATAATCGATGATTTTACACACCGGGGGAGCAGCGTTGGGTGAAATCTCAACCAAATCCAACTCCAACTCGTTTGCCTTCTGTAAGGCCTTTTGCAACGGATAAACGCCCATCGCTACGTTGTCGCCAACCAAACGTACTTCGGTAGCCCGTATCTTTTCATTGATGCGGTGCTTGTCCTCTTTTATAATCCGAGCAGGTCCCCTGCTTCTTCTTCTACGTATCGCTATAACAAACGAATTTAATTAATTGACTTAAAATGATGTTATTTCATCTGCAGCTTGACGTTTGATCAAATCTGCAAATGCGGCTAAGGACATACTCCCTAGGTCGTTTCCTCCGTGGGCTCTAATGGAGACCGTTTCTTGCGCAGCTTCTTGTTCGCCTATGATGGCCATAAAGGGCACCTTGCTCATTTCAGCTTCGCGGATTTTTTTTCCAATAGTCTCACTTCTATCATCCACGAGGGCGCGAATTTCGTTATTTTCTAAGAATTCTGAAACTTTTTTCGTGTATTTTTCATGCTTTTCACTAACACAGAGCAACTGCACCTGTGTTGGGTTAAGCCATAAGGGGAAGTTTCCCCCTGTATGTTCGATTAAAATTGCCACAAATCGCTCCATGCTGCCAAAGGGCGCACGGTGTATCATCACCGGGCGATGCAACTCATTGTCGTTGCCTTTGTAGGTTAGGTCAAAACGCTCGGGTAAGTTGTAGTCTACCTGTATGGTGCCCAACTGCCAGCTTCTGCCCAAGGCATCTTTTACCATAAAGTCGAGCTTGGGTCCGTAAAAAGCGGCCTCTCCCGTTTCCACTACATAGTCCAATCCCTTTTTGTCTGCTGCATCAATAATCGCTTGCTCCGCCTTTTCCCACAATTTAGTGTCGCCGATGTACTTCTCAGGTTTTTCAGGATCACGCACCGATACTTGGGTTTTAAAATCGTTAAAGCCCAAGGCATTAAATACGTAGAGTACCAAATCAATAACGCCCATAAACTCATCGTTGAGTTGTTCTGGCGTACAGAAAATATGCGCATCGTCTTGCGTAAAACCACGTACCCTTGTAAGTCCGTGCAACTCGCCACTTTGCTCGTAGCGGTAAACCGTGCCAAATTCGGCAAGTCTAATGGGCAGGTCGCGGTAGCTCCAAGGCGAGGCGTTGTAAATTTCGCAGTGGTGTGGGCAATTCATGGGTTTAAGCAAAAATTCTTCTCCTTCTGCAGGGGTGTTTATGGGCTGAAAGCTATCGGCGCCATATTTTTCATAGTGACCCGAAGTCACATACAATTCTTTTTGTCCAATGTGCGGTGTTACGACTTGTTCATAGCCCGCTTTGGTTTGCGCTTTGCGCAAAAACTGCTCGAGTCTTTCGCGCAGTGCTGCCCCTTTGGGCAGCCAAAGCGGCAGGCC